>JAYWBB010000061.1:0-42661 GCA_043781855.1 Nevskia sp.
GCGCTGATCAAGATCCAGGAGCAGTACGGCGCGCAGGGCTTTCAGATCGTCGGGCCGGCGGTCGACGATGTCGAGGCGGTCAAGGCGCAGGCGCCGAAGCTCGCCTTCAACTATCCGGTGCTGGTCGGCAGCTCGGACGACATGCTCGATCTGATGACGCAACTCGGCAATACCTCGGGCGCGTTGCCGTTCTCGGTGGTCATCGCGCCGGACGGAAAAATCTTGCAGCGACAGCTCGGCGAGTTTTCGGCGGTGGAACTCGCCGGCCTCATCGAGGAGCAGCTCGCGAAGAAGCCCTAGCCGAGACGCCCCGGCTGTGTCATTGAGCTAATTTGTATCTATCCGCCCCGATTGCGTCGGCAACGTCTTTCAATTTGTCTAGCGCAGGCCTTTGGGGCAGAATCCGGCCTCGTATCTCGATAGAGCTCGTCGCGTGAGTCGACTGCTGCTGCTCAACGGCCCCAACCTCAACCTGCTCGGCACCCGCGAGCCGGCGCTGTATGGCAGCAGTACGTTGGCGGAGATCGAGGCCGATCTCGTCCGGCGCGCCACGGAGCTGGGTCACGACCTGGTCTGTTTCCAGAAAAATCAGGAAGGTCTGCTGATCGAACGCATCCACGCCGCCAAGGCCGAGGGCGTGGAATTCATCATCGCCAACCTCGGCGCGTTCACGCATACCTCGATTGCGCTGCGCGACGCGCTGCTCGCGGTCGCCATTCCGTTCATCGAAGTTCACCTGTCGAATGTCTACGCACGCGAGACGTTCCGCCAGCACTCGTATTTTTCCGACATCGCCGCCGGCGTCATCGTTGGCCTCGGCCCGATCGGCTATGGCTTCGCGCTGGACGCCGCGCATGCACGGCTCGCAAACAAGAAATAAGGGGAGCAAGGGCTCATGGATTTACGCAAGATCAAGACGCTGATCGACCTCGTCGAGGAATCCGGCATCGCCGAACTCGAGGTCAAGGAAGGCGAAGAATCGGTCCGCATCTCGCGCTATCCCACCGGCAACGCCCTGCACGCGATGCCGCAGTTCTATCCGCCGCAGGCGGCAATGCCAGCGCCCGTCGCCAGCACAGCGCCGACCGTTGCCGCAGCTGCTTCGGGCGAGGCCCCCGTGCCGGCGGCGGCGAAAGCGCCTGACAATCGGCATGTGGTCAAGGCGCCGATGGTGGGTACTTTCTATCGCACGCCGACGCCGGGCGCCAAGCCTTTCGTCGAAGTCGGCCAGGCGGTCAAGGCCGGGCAGACGCTGTGCATCATCGAGGCGATGAAGATGCTGAACCAGATCGAATCGGACAAGAGCGGCGTCATCGCCGAAATCCTGGCCGACAACGAGAAGCCGGTCGAATTCGATCAGCCGCTGTTCATCATCGACCCGGCTTGATGAACGTCCTGTTCAAGAACCCGGACATCCTTGTCCGGGACTCTTCAAAAAAGAATCCATGTTCAACAAAATCCTGATCGCCAACCGCGGCGAAATCGCGCTGCGGATCCTGCGCGCCTGCCGCGAGATGGGCATCAAGACCGTTGCCGTGCATTCCACCGCCGATCGTGATCTGAAACATGTGCGCCTCGCCGACGAGACCGTCTGTATCGGGCCTCCTGCCGCCACCGCAAGCTACCTCAACATGGCCGCGATCATCAGTGCCGCCGAGGTGACGCAAGCCGACGCAATCCATCCCGGCTACGGCTTCCTTTCGGAGAACGCGGACTTCGCCGAAAGCGTCGAGCGCAGCGGCTTCGTGTTCATCGGCCCGCGCTCGGAGACGATCCGCCTCATGGGCGGCAAGACGACCGCGAAGGCGGAGATGATTGCGGCCGGCGTACCCTGTGTGCCGGGCTCGAACGGCATCCTGCCGGACGACGACGCCGAATGCCTCGTCGTTGCCGAGCAGGTCGGCTATCCGGTCCTCATCAAGGCGGCATTCGGCGGCGGCGGCCGCGGCATGCATGTCGTGCGCCAGCCCGAGGATCTGATCAGCGCCGTCCATATCGCGCGCCAGGAAGCCTTGCAGGCGTTCAAGGACGGCTCGGTGTTCCTCGAGAAATATCTCGAGGTACCGCGCCACATCGAAATCCAGGTGCTGGCCGACGAGCACGGCAACGCGGTGTATCTCGGCGAGCGCGACTGCTCGATGCAGCGCCGCAACCAGAAGGTCGTCGAGGAAGCGACCGCGCCCGGCATCACGCCCGAGCAGCGCGCGGAAATCGGCAAGCTCTGCACGGATGCCTGCAAGCGCATCGGCTATCGCGGCGCCGGCACCATGGAGTTTCTCTACGAGGGCGGCCGCTTCTACTTCATCGAGATGAACACGCGCATCCAGGTCGAGCATCCAGTGACCGAGATGATCACGGGTGTCGATCTGATCTCCCAGCAGATCAAGGTCGCTGCCGGCGAGCCGCTGCCGTTCACGCAGGACGACATCAAGATTACCGGGCATGCGATCGAGTGCCGCATCAACGCCGAGGACCCGTTCAAGTTCACGCCCTCGCCCGGTGAGGTGAAACTCTGGCACGTGCCGGGCGGACCCGGCGTGCGCATGGACAGCCACGTGTACGCCGGCTACCGGGTGCCGCCGAACTACGACTCGATGATCGGCAAGCTCATCACTTACGGCCCGACGCGAGAGAGCGCGATCATGCGCATGCGCACCGCGCTCGACGAGATGATCGTCGAAGGCATCCATACCAATATTCCCCTGCAGCAGATGATTCTCGAAGACCCGGTGTTCTGCAAAGGTGAGCATCACATCCACTATCTCGCGCAGATGCTCGAGAAGGCGGGCGGCGGTAACGCACACTGATGGCGGCGTGGCTCGAAGTGGCGGTTGCGAGCCGCTACCCCGACTTCGCCGAGGAAATCCTCAGTGCCTGCGGCGCCGCCTCGGTGACGATGACCGATGCCGCTGATGTCCCGGTCCTGGAGCCTTTGCCCGGCGAAACGCCACTTTGGCCGGCGACGATCACGCGCGGCCTGTTTCTCTCTGATGCCGGTCTCGATCTCGAAGCCGTGCGCGCTGCCCTCGCGGAGCAATTGCCCGATGGCGCGTCGGCGGCCGTGGAAATCCTCACCGTCGAGGATCGCGACTGGGTTCGCGCCTGGCTCGATCATGCGCAACCGTTGCAGTTCGGCGAGCGGCTCTGGATCTGTCCGAGCGGCCACGAAGTCACGGCGCGCGATGCGGTCATCGTGCATCTCGATCCCGGCCTTGCCTTCGGCACCGGTACGCATCCGAGCACGGCGATGTGCCTCGAATGGCTTGCCCTCAACGATGTCGAAGGCAAAACCGTGCTCGACTATGGCTGTGGCTCCGGCGTGCTCGCGATTGCCGCACTGAAGCTCGGCGCGCGTCACGCGACAGCGATCGACATCGATCCGCAGGCGCTGATTGCAACGCGCGAGAACGCCAGGATCAACGCCGTCGACGAGCGCCTGATTTGCGCGGGCATTGCACAAGCTGTGGATGAACCTGTGGACATCGTGTTGGCGAATATCCTTGCGCGGCCTCTGGTCGAACTCGCGCCGAAACTCGCGAACAGTCTTCACCACGGCGGACACATCGTGCTCGCCGGCCTGCTCGAACGTCAGGCCGATGAAGTGCGCGCAGCGTATGCGCCCTGGTTCGATTTCGAAGCCGATGGTGAACGCGAAGGATGGAACCGCATCAACGGTATAAAAAGACCAAGCTGATGCGACGAACGGGGCTACCTCGTTCGAAAATCAGTCGGTATCATCCTCGTCCTGCTCAAGAAGAACGAAGAGAGTCGCGGCTCGCGGCGCGAACGATAAAATGTCCTCAGGCAAAACCTCTCACGCCGCCGACGCCAAGCCCCTGTGCCACTCCGTGGCCGAGTGCATGGATGAATATTTCCGAACGCTCAACGGCCATGCGCCGAAGACGTTGAATCTCTACGACACCGTACTCGAACAAGTCGAGCCGCCGCTGCTGCGCGCGACGCTTACTTACTGCGACGGCAACCAGTCGCGCGCTGCGGAGCTGCTCGGACTGAATCGCGCGACGCTTCGCAAGAAGCTCACGCAGTACAAGATCAAGACCGCTCGCTGACCCGGCGCGGTGTGACCGCGCCATGCGTCTTCTTCATCCGTGAACGACCCCGCCATGCTGATCCCGCGCCGTGCCCTGCTGTCGGTCTCCGACAAGACCGGCCTTGTCGATCTTGCCCGCGCGCTGAGCGCACGTGGCATCAAACTGCTGTCGACCGGGGGCACCTGCAAGGCGCTGCAAGCGGCCGGCATCGCCGTTACGGAAGTCTCCGCGCACACCGGCTTTCCGGAAATGATGGACGGTCGCGTCAAGACGCTGCATCCGAAAATCCACGGCGGTCTCCTCGGCCGACGCGGCACCGATGATGCCGTGATGGCCGAGCACGACATCGCACCGATCGACCTCCTGGTGCTGAATCTCTATCCGTTCGAGGCAACGATAGCTGCGTCCGGGCACACGTTCGCCGAGGCGATCGAGAACATCGACATCGGCGGCCCCGCGATGTTGCGCTCGGCCGCGAAGAACCATGCGCACGTCGCCGTGTTGACTCAGCCTGCCCAGTACGACGCACTGCTCGAAGAACTCGCACGCGATGGCGGCATCGGTACCGAGACCTGCTTCCAGCTCGCGGTCGCCGCGTTCAATCTGGTGGCCAACTACGACGGCGCGATCAGCGACTATCTCTCGTCGATCCAGCCGGATGGTTCCCGCGCCGAATTCCCGCAGCAGGCCAACGGCCGCTATACCAAGGTCATGGACCTGCGCTACGGCGAGAACCCGCACCAGCAAGCCGCGTTCTATCGCGACCTCGCACCGGCACCCGGCACGCTCGCAACGTTCACGCAGTTGCAGGGCAAGGCGCTGAGCTACAACAACATCGGCGACGCTGACGCCGCCTGGGAATGCGTGCGCAGCTTCTCCAAGCCAGCCTGCGTGATCGTCAAGCACGCCAATCCCTGCGGCGCCGCGGTCAGTCTCGACGGCATCAAGGCCGCTTACGAGCTCGCCTACCAGACCGACCCGACCAGCGCCTTCGGCGGCATCATCGCGTTCAACCGCGAAGTCGACGAAGCCACGGCGCGCGCGATCGTCGAGCGCCAGTTCGTCGAAGTGCTGCTCGCGCACCGCTACACCGAAGGCGCACTCGCCGCGCTCAAGACCAGGGCCAACGTGCGCGTGCTGATGATCCCGCCGGGCGACGGGCACAACGCCTACGACACCAAGCGCGTCGGCTCCGGCCTGCTGATCCAGACCGCCGACTTGGCGATGATCGACGTCAGCGAACTGAAAGTCGTCACCAGGCGCGCGCCGACGGAAGCCGAGCTGCACGACCTCGTGTTCGCGTGGAAAGTCGCGAAGTTCGTGAAGTCGAACGCCATCGTCTACGCGAAGAATCGTCAGACCATCGGCGTCGGCGCCGGCCAGATGAGCCGCGTCTACTCCGCGAAGATCGCCGGCATCAAGGCCGCCGACGAGAAGCTCACCGTGGCCGGCTCAGTCATGGCCAGCGACGCCTTCTTCCCGTTCCGCGACGGCATCGACGCCGCCGCCGCGGTCGGCATCGTCGCGGTCATCCAGCCAGGCGGCTCGGTGCGCGACAACGAAGTCATCGCCGCAGCCGATGAAGCGGGCATGGCGATGGTCTTCACCGGCGTGCGGCATTTCCGGCATTGAGCCTCAGGCAGGCCGCGCCGGATACCACTCCTCGGGCTCGGGGAAAATGAACCCTTCCGGAAAGTTGAAGATCTCGACCGTCGTGCCGATCAGTTCCTCGGTTCCGAAATACGCGTAGCGCACCGGGCCCCAGGTTCCGGACTGGATCATCCTGCAGCCATGCGCCGCGAAGTCGGCAAGCTTCTCGTCGAAGGTCTTCGTGCCGCAGGACTGCGCAACGTGCTGGATGCCTTCGCCGTGCTTCGCGAGAAAATCCTTGTAGATGCTCGGCCCCTCCAGCGGCTGGATGACTTCCCAGAGCATGTTGCCGGACGTAGCCAATGCGAGCCCCATCGAGTAGCGCTCGGGCCGGCCCATGTAGGTCTGGTCGCGTACTGTTTCGGGGCTGAAGGTGTAGATGCTCCAAGGCCCGATGCCCATTTTCACGAAGCCCGCCAGCGTGCGCTTCATGTCATTGGTCACGACGCAGACTTGGATGGTGTCGACGAGAAAACTGTTCGACAGCGATGCCGTGCCGGTGACTGCGATCTCTTTATTCATGCCGCTCTCCTCCATTGACGAACACACTCAGTCGCGGGCCGGCGCTGACGATGCTGCCTACTCCGACCTCGCCACCGTTTCCTTCGACTGCCAGATCGACCAGCTGAAGCCGGCGAACAGGCTGTAATTGAATTTTTCGCGGAACAGCGGGCTGGCCTCGTTGCGGGCGCCACCGAAGTACGAGAGCTTGGTTGCGACGAACAGGTGGATGTGATCGCTGACGGGGCGGTTCAGCGAGATGTCGAGATTGGTGCCGAGGTAGCCGCCCTGTGCGTTGAACGCCGGCCGGCCCGGGCGCGCGAATTGTGGCGCGACTTCGTAGAAATAGTCTTGCAGCTTTTCGGTCGCGAAGTCGGGGCCGAGCTGGACGTGCAGACGCAGGCCGCGATCGCTCAGCGGACGGTCGAGGTAGCTGAGACGCGGCGCGAAGAGAAAACCGCGGTCGCTGAAGTGCAGGAAATCGGTCGAGATCACCGAACGCACCGGCAGCTCGAGGCTCAGGCGCGAGGACGGTGAGAAGCGCGCAAGGATCACGCGCAGGTTCGGGCCGGCTTCGAGCAGGTAGTCAAGATCGGGCAGGCCTTGACGGACACCGCTGTTGCCGGAGTTGCTCGCCAGCGAGGCGCCGAAGCTGACATCGAGCTCGAAGCGCGGCTGGCGCAGGGCTTCGAGGCGCACTCCGCTCTGGTCCGAGTGGAAGAAGCGGCCGCGATAGATGAAGTACGGCAGCGGCAGCGCCTGCACGCGGCTGCGGCTTGCGGCGGGGTAGTCCGGCACGTAGCCGATCACGCCGGCCACGCCGGCTTCCCAGAGCGGCTGCTGATGCGCGCCGCTGGAGATGGTGTCTTGCGCGCGGGCGGCGCTTGAGCACAGCGCCGAGGCCAGCAGCGCCGACGCGATCAGGCTTGATTGGGGCATGGCGGCATCATTGCCTTCATCGCCACCGAGCGCAAACAAAACGGGCGCCGGGTCGTTGACGCAACCCGGGGAAAATCCGGCGGTGCGGCGCCTGCTACTTGCGCTCGATGCGGATATCGCCGCTGAAGCTCGACAGTTCGATGTGCGCGCCGCGGCCATCGCCCCAGACGTATTCACGCTTGTGGCCGGTCTGATACTCGACCGTGCGCGCGCCGTCGCAAAACGCTTCGCCGCTGAAGCTTTTGAGCAACGCGGTGCCGGTCAGCGCGGTCGGGACGATCATGGTGATTCCGCCGGACAGCGTTTCGCCGGTGATCTGCGCGCCGTCGGCGAGCGCGACATCGAGCCGCATATCGCCGCTGATCGACTTCAGCCGGAGTTCGGAAAACTTGCCACCTTCGAGTTCGACATTGCCGGACACGGTTTCGACATTCAGCTTGCCCTGCAGCCCGGCCATGCGCAGATCACCGCTGACGCTGTTGATCCTGGTGAGCCTGGCCGGCGAGCGCAGCTTGAGATCGCCGCTGACGGTTTGTACCGTGACTTCCGGCGAGCCAATCGCGAGGCCGACATCGCCGCTGACCGTGTTGACCTTGACCGCGCCGCGCGTACCGTCGACCGAAACATCGGCACTGACCGTGTCGAGATCGACTCGGGCACCTACTGGCACGCGCAGCTTGAGGAAGGTGTCGCCGGTGTTGTGGGATTTTCTGGGCAGGCGCACCGCGATGCTGAGCGAGGACGGATCGCCGCTGATTTCGAGCTTCTCGACGTGGCTGCCGAGCGAGCCGCTGACCGCGACCTCGTTCTTGTCCCAGGTCGCGACATCGACGCTGCCGGCGACGTTGTTGACGTAGACGCGGCCGTCGGCGTTCAGCGGGCGATGTTCGTCAATGGTCGGGCCGTTGGCTTCGGAGTCGCGACCGCCGCGGCCATTGCTGTCCATATATTCCGCGTTACTCGCGAGTGTTTCGAGTGTGGCCATGGCTGCCACCGCCTTGAGCTCACCGAGCGCGGCGAGGCTTTCGAGCTCATGGAGGTTTTCCATCTGACGCAGAGACATCAGGCCCTCCTGTCCCTGAAGTCCGTCCATCGCGTGTTGCACCTCGCGGTCAACCAGGCCGGCGATTTCCGGCGCGAGCGGCGCATGGCGGCCCTTGTCTGCCGCCGGGTCACCGGCGTTCGCGGTCGTGGCCAGCGCCGCGATGGCGAGGCCGATCAGATGTCGCTTCAGGTACGGCATGGCAGCATTCCTCGTTATCGTCGTTTGCCATCAACGCTCGGCCAGCACTACGCGCAAGTCCTGCTTCTGCTGGCGGGCTGTCGCCAGAAGGCTTTCAAGATAGATGGCGTCCGGGTCGGCGACGAGCGCACGCTTGAGCTGCGTCTCGGCGCTGTTGACGATCTTCAGATTGGCACGCACCAGCGCGCGGGTTTCCGGCGCCAGCGGCCGGGCCGACACCGCCCGCAGCGCCGGATTGCCCGGCTCGTAGCGCAGCGCAGCGACGACTTCAGCCGACGCGCGCAGCGGTGCGCGATTACTGGTCAGCGCCGCGTCGCGATGCACTTGCAGGCCGAGCACCACGACCAGCGATGCGGCAAGACCTGCAGCCGCGAGCCAAGGCGCGCGCAGACGCCGTGCGCGCTGCATGCGGATGCGCAATTCGATCGCCGGCCACAACTCGCGCTGCGGGGTCTGATCGACGCGCAACGCCGACAGCGCAGCCGTTCGTTCACCGCCCGGCGTACAGGCCACCGTCTTCGCTGCGGCGGCGATGCGCGCCTCGATGCCTGCCCAAAGCTCGCGCTGCGGCGCCTTCGCCTGCCGCAGTTCGGCAAGCGCGGCGAGCAACGCGGCATCGGCGCCAGCCTCGTGCGCCTCGCGCTCCATATCCTTTCCGTTCATTGCAGCCAGTTCCTCAGCAGCCGGCGCGCCCGATGGAGCTGCGCCTTGGATGTGCCCACGGCGATCCCGGTCAGGTCCGAGATTTCGTCGTGCTGATAACCCTCGATGTCGTGCAGTACCAGCACCGTGCGCGCGCCCTTCGGCAGTTTTGCCAGTGCCCGTTCGAGATCGATACGGGCACCGATGTCTTCCTGACGCACCGGCTCGACCGGATCGAGGCCGTCTTCGCCGTCGACGCCATCGGCGCCCGATTGAATCTCGTCCTCGAAGGTCACCCAGCGCCGCAGCAGCCGGTGCTCGCCGAGCACAACGTTCACCGTCAGCCGATGCATCCAGGTGCCGAAGCGGCTTTCGCCGCGAAAGCTGCCGAGTTTTTCCCAGGCGCGCACAAAGGCGTCCTGCGTGGACTGCTCCGCGCGCGCGGTGTCCCCGTGGCAGAGGCGGCAGCAGAGGCCGTAGATGCGGTCGATGTGCGCGCGATACAAGGTTTCGAAGGCGCGCGCATCGCCTTCCGCTGCGCGCCGGACCAACGCGAGATCATCGGCCTGCACCGAAGGGTTCGCCGTCGCCGCCGTCAAGCCGGCCTCCATCGTCACTGTCAGGGTCGCGGTCGTCATCGAGAATCTGATGCGGAAGACGCCACGATGGTTTGAACCAGAGCATGGAGCGCGGCGCCGCTTCGACGATAATAGCGGACCGCCTTCTGCCCTGATCCTGCCTCCTCCATGACCTTCGCCCATGACGTCAAAGTCGCCAGTTCCCTACTTGCAAGTTCGCTGCGCGGCTGGCGCGGCAGCCTCGCGTTCCGGCCGCTCACGCAGCAGCCGACGCAGCCGCTGGAATTCTTCGAATACGAGGCCAGCCCGTATTGCCGACTGGTGCGCGAGGCGCTGAGCGAACTCGATCTCGACGTACTGATCCGGCCTTGCCCACGCGGCGGCACGCGGTTCCGGCGCCCAGCCGAGGCGCTCGGCGGCAAGCAGCTGTTTCCGTTTCTGGTCGATCCGAACACCGGCAGGATGCTTTATGAATCCGCGGACATTGTCGACTACCTGAGCGAGACGTACGGCAGCCACCGGCAGGCGCCGCGCGGCCTGCGCCGCCAGGGCGCGGTGTTCGCCTCGTTCCTGACCACGACGGCGCGCGGCCTGCGCGGTTCCCAGGCACGGCCGTCGAAGGCGCCGGCCAAGCCTCTGGAGTTGTACAGCTTCGAGTCGAGCCCGTATTCGCGACTCGTGCGCGAGCGTCTCTGCGAACTCGAAATCCCGTATCTGCTGCGCAACATGGCGAAGGCGCGCTGGGAGGATGTCGGGCCGCCGTGGATCCGCGCGAAGTATTTTCCGGACCTGCCGGTCGAAGGCCGCAACCGGCTGCGTCTGCTCGGTCTTGCCGGCAAGGTACAGGTGCCGTATCTGATCGATCCGAATACGGGTGTGTCGATGTTCGAATCGGCGGCAATCCTGCGTTATCTCGATCAGACCTACGCCGCGTGAAGCGGTGGCTGCGTGCTGGCTTCGCGGCGCTGGCCCTGTTCGGGTCGGCGCTGGCGCTCGACGCCTTCTGGCTCGAGCCGGACTCGCTGCGGGTGTCGCGCCATGACCTCGCGCTTCAGCACTGGCCTCCGGCGCTGGCCGGCATGAAGGTCGCGGTGATCAGCGATCTCCATGCCGGCGCGCCGTACATCGACCGGCCGAAGATCGAGCGCGTCGTCGCGCTCAGCAATGCCGCGCTGCCCGATCTCGTGCTGCTGACCGGCGATATCTTCGTCAACGATGTCATCGGCGGGCGGCCGTTGCCGCCGGAGCAGACCGCCGCCGCCCTCGCCGGGCTGCGTGCGCCGCTCGGCGTCTACCTGGTGTTCGGCAACCACGATCACAACACCGACATGACCCGGCTGCGCACGCTGCTGGCGGCGACGCCGATCCAGCTCATGGATAATCGCGTGCTGCGCATCGGCAGTGGGGCCGCTTCGTTCTGGCTGCTCGGTCTCGCCGATTTCATCAGCGACCGATCGGACATCGAGGGCACGCTCGCGCAGATCACCGACGACGCACCGATTCTCGCCTTCACGCACGGCCCGGATGTTTTTCCGCGACTGCCCGCGCGCATCAACCTGCTGATTGCAGGCCATACCCACGGCGGTCAGGTAAGGCTGCCGTTGATCGGCCGTGGCCGCGTACCTTCGGCCTATGGACGCTTCCGTTTCGCGGCCGGGCATGTCGTCGAGCAGACCGATTTGTTCGTCTCGACCGGCATCGGCACCAGCCATATCCCGGTGCGCTTCCGCGTGCCGCCGGAAATCTCGCTGCTGACGCTCAGCCAAGTTCGCGCACCATGAACGCGCTCGATCTCGCGCACTCACCGGCCTCGCTGTTCGCGACGATCGCCACAGCGCATGCGCTCGCGGTCATGAGCCCCGGTCCCGATCTCGCGATCGTCACGCGGCAGACGCTGGCGCATGGGCGCGGCGCGGGCCTGCGCACGGCGCTCGGCATCGCGGTCGGCATCAGCTTCCATGTCGCTTACGGCATGTTCGGGCTTGGCTGGGCGATCCAGAAATTCCCTGCTTTGCTGATCGTGTTACGCGTGGTCGGCGGCCTGCTGCTGCTCTGGATCGGCTGGGGTGCGCTGCGCGCACAGGTGGTTCTGGATACGCCGACGCAGGCCGCAGGCGCTCAGGCCGCCGCGAGGGATTTCAGCATCGGCCTGTTCACCAACGTGTTCAACGTCAAGGCGATGCTGTTCTTCGTCGCACTCTGTTCGGCAGTGATCACCGGCGCCACGCCGCCGGCCCTGAAGCTCGCGCTCGGGGCCTGGATGATCGTGACCACCGGTCTCTGGTTCAGCTTCGTTGCCTGGACGCTCGGCCATCCGGGAATCCGCGAACGGCTCATGCGCAGCGCGCACTGGATCGACCGCATCATGGGCGTGATCCTGCTGGCGCTCGGAGCCGGGATGCTGGCGTCAGTATTCGTCGGTAATGGCTGAAGGCGAGGAACGTGACTTCCCTCCCCTTGCTGCTCGAAGAAATCCGCGCTTGCCAGAGCTGCACCGCGCATCTGCCGAACGCGCCGAGACCGATCCTGCGCGCGAGCGCCACGGCGCGCCTGCTGATCATCGGCCAGGCGCCGGGCCGCAAGGTGCAGGAGACCGGCATTCCCTGGGACGATCCCTCGGGCGTGCGGCTGCGTGAGTGGCTGCAACTCTCGCCTGAACAGTTTTACGACGAAGACCGCGTTGCGATCGTGCCGATGGGCTTCTGCTATCCGGGCAGGGGCGCGAGCGGCGATCTGCCGCCGCGGCCGGAGTGCGCGCCGCAGTGGCATCCGCGCCTGCTCTCGGCGCTGCCGCAGCTGCGCCTGACGCTGCTGATCGGCGCGTATGCGCAGGCGCGCTACCTCGGCGCGAAGGCCGGAGCCGGCCTGACCGAAACCGTCACGGCGTATGCCGACTATCTGCCACACTATTTTCCGCTACCGCATCCGAGCCCGCGCAATCGTGGCTGGTTCGCGCGCAACGAATGGTTCGATCGGGAAGCAGTGCCCGAACTGCGCTGGCGCGTTGCCACCGCTTTTCTACGCTGAGGGCCGGCGATTGTCGGTGACGACGGTCAAGGCTGCGTATCGCGGATCCATTCCTGCGTGCGCCCCAGCAGGGGAATGCCGATGAAGCCGTGCACGAGGAGGATTCGGCCGTCGGCCGTCAGCCGCATGTCGACGCGGTAGACGCTGCCGGTTTCCGGATCGAGAATCCGGCCGCCGGTCCAGGCGTCGCCGTCCGGGACCAGACCCCAGAGAATTTCGAGGCCGACAATCGGCTGGTTGTGCTGGCTGCCTTCGCAGTGCTCACAGATCGGCTCGGGCTTTCCTGGCTCGATCGTATCCAGCGATTCCTGGATTCGCCCGCGCAATTCGCCGTGCATTTCCGTGATGGCGATGCGCGCCTGCGGCACGTGCGTGATCTCGTCCACCGTAGTCCAGACGCCGACCGGCGACGTCGATTTCTCCGGGATTGACTGCGCTTCCGTCGCGCCGAAACTCAGCGCAAATACGCTGGCGGAAAGGTGGTTCAATAGACAACGCGCCAATGGACACCCCGTTCGCAGACAACCGGAATTGGACTATCGCCCTGGGCCCCGACTTTCGTCCGGGCGACCTGATTCCGGCTTCCGCCGGAATCAGGTCGGCTTCGCAATCGCGCGCCAGAGCATCTCGAACAGGACATTGCCCTGTTTGGTGAGCGGCTCTCGCATGCCGCGATGAATGTACATCTGCACGAGGCGCGCGAAGATGCCGAAAATATAATCGAGCAGGATTTTCTCGTCGACCTCGTCGTTGAGAATGCCCTTGGCGCGGCCTTCCCCGAGTACGCGGATGAAGGTGCCGAACAGGATCGGATTCTGGTAGTTGTCCTGCTTGCGCCAGGTGTTAACGTAGACCGAGCTCATGATCAACTGCGCAACTTTCGGATTCTTCTCGAAGAAATCGAGCGTGACCCAGAACACCTTGCGGAATTTTTCCTTGAAGTCCTCAATGCCCTGCAAGTGATCGATCATCCGCGTGGCAAGCCGGCCGAGCCAGACATCGAGGCAGGAGAACATCAGGGCTTCCTTGCTGCCGTAGTACTTGTAAATCGTCTGCAGCGAGACGTTCGCTCCGCGTGCGACTTCGATCAGGCCGACGCGATGGAATTCGCGCTCCGAAAAGATATCGAGCACGGCCTGTTCGATGCGCGCGCGAGTATCGGGGTCGAGCAACGCACGATCGGCGGTAACGACGACATTCTTCACTTGCGTTTTGCGCGGTATCTCATCTTTCAAACCAATCTCCTTGATCCTGATAAGTAATATTCGTTACTTTTAACGATGACCGGAAGACACCTTCCGTACTTGCGCGTATTGACCCTGCCTGTGGTCTTTGCTTATGCTTCTCGACGCGAGCGCCGGATGGCTTATCCTTGCGGCACGGACTACCGACCGCCGAAATGGAACCGGGATCGGGTCGCGCAATCGTAATAAAGATTACCAGTACACGCAACCGCCGCTTGGCGATGCTGAAGCGAATCCACCCAGGAGCCACCGGAAACTGTCATGACCGACGCCTACATTTTCGATGCCGTGCGCACGCCTCGCGGCAAGGGCAAGAAGGACGGAAGCCTGCATGAGGTCACGCCCGTGCATCTGCTCGGCAATCTTTTCCATGCGCTGGAGAAGCGCAACCAGTTCGACACGAAGCACGTCGACGACGTCGTCATCGGCTGCGTGACGCCGGTTGGCGAACAGGGTGCGGATATCGCGCGCACCGCGGTGCTGTATTCGGGCTGGGCGCAGAACGTGCCCGGCGTGACGCAGTCGCGCTTCTGCGCCTCGGGTCTCGAGTCCGTGAACCTCGCGGCGATGAAGGTGATGTCCGGCCAGGAAGACCTCGTGGTTGCCGGGGGAGTCGAGAGCATGTCGCGCTGGCCAATGGGCTCGGATGGCGGGGCCTGGGCGATGGACCCGCGCATCAACGAGAAACTCGGCTTCGCGCCCCAAGGCATTGGCGCCGACCTGATCGCCTCGCTCGAAGGCTTCTCGCGCAACGATGTCGATGCCTTCGCCGTGCGCTCGCAACAGCGCGCGGCCAAAGCGCAGAGCGAGAACCGCTTCGCGAAGAGCCTGATTCCGGTAACCGATCTCAATGGCATGATCGTGCTCGATCACGACGAGACCGTGCGCGGCGGCACCACCGTCGAGAAGCTCGGCGAACTGAAAGCCAGCTTCGAGCAGATGGGCGTCATGGGCTTCGACGCCACCGCGCTGCGCAAGTACACGACGATCGAGAAGATCAACCACGTGCATCACGCCGGCAACTCGTCCGGCATCGTCGACGGTGCCGCACTGACGTTGATCGGCTCACCGGCCAAGGGCCAGGAACTGGGCCTGAAAGCGCGCGCACGAATCCGCTCGGTCGCGGTCATCGGCTCGGAGCCCACGATCATGCTGACCGGCATCGCACCGGCCGCGCAGAAGGCGCTGAAGAAAGCCGGCATGACCGTCCGCGACATCGACCTCTTCGAGATCAACGAGGCTTTCGCCGCCGTCGTGATGAAAGCCGCGCGTGCGCTCGGCATCGACATGGATCGCGTCAACGTCAATGGCGGTTCGATCGCAATGGGGCATCCACTGGGAGCCACCGGCGCGATCATCCTCGCCACTGCGCTCGACGAACTCGAACGCACCAACAAGTCCACTGCACTGATTTCACTCTGCGTCGGTGCCGGCATGGGCATCGCGACGATCATCGAGCGCGTCTGAGCCCGATCGCGAAGCACTCCAACGAATTGATACGAGAACTCCAAACGTGGACGCAAAAGCGACTTCGGTTAGATATGAGCAGGATGCCGATGGCATCGTCACGCTGACGCTGGACATGCCGGGCCGTTCGATGAACGTGCTCAATGAGGAACTGACCGGGCCGTTCAGCGCAGCGATCGAGAAGATCGTCGGCGATGCGGCGGTCAAGGGCGTGATCATCACCTCCGGCAAGAAGGAATTCCTCGCCGGCGCCGACATCCAGAAGATTTATGCGATGACGGATCCTGTCGCGGCATTCACGCTGGCCGAGACCTACAAGGGCTTGCTGCGCAAGCTGGAACTCTGCGGGCGGCCGGTCGTTGCGGCACTCAACGGCACGGCGCTCGGCGGCGGTCTCGAACTCGCGCTGGCCTGTCACTGGCGCGTCGCGATCGACGATCCGAAAGCAAAGTTCGGTCTGCCGGAGGTGAAGCTTGGATTGTTGCCCGGCGGTGGCGGCACGCAGCGCCTGCCGCGCATGATCGGCATCCAGGTGTCGCTGCCACTGATGCTCGAAGGCAAGGAACTGCGCGCCGAACAGGCGAAGCAGCAGGGCATCATCCAGGAGCTGGCGACCGATCGCGCAGACATGCTCGCGAAAGCCAGAACCTGGTGCCTGGCGAATCCGAAGCCGGTGCAACCCTGGGACGACAAGAAGTTCAAATGGCCGGGCGGCGACTCGCGACATCCGGCCGTGGTGCAGATGCTCGCGATCGCACCGAGCGTGGCGGGCGCGAAGACCTACGGAAACTATCCGGCCGCGACCAATATCATGTCCTGCGTGTACGAAGGCGGCATCGTCGATTTCGAGTCGGGCTGCCGCATCGAGAGCCGTTACTTCGCGAACCTGGTCGTGTCACAGGTCAGCAAGAACATGATCGGCACGCTGTGGTTCCAGCTCAATGCGATCAACAAGGGCAAGTCGCGTCCCCCCAGGGAAGAAGTCGGCTTCGAGAAGTCGACGGTCAAAAAGCTCGGCATCCTGGGCGCCGGCATGATGGGCGCAGGCATCGCTTATGTATCGGCGAGGGTCGGCATCGAATGCGTGCTGCTCGACTCGACGATCGAAGCCGCCGAGAAGGGCAAGACCCATTCCGCGAACCTGCTCGACAAGGACATCAAAAAAGGCCGCGAGACGCCGGCCGGCAAGGGCGTGTTCCTCGACCGTATCAAGGCGACGACGTCCTTCGCCGATCTCGAAGGCTGCGATCTCGTGATCGAAGCGGTGTTCGAGGATCGTGCGATCAAGGCCGACGTGACGAAGAAGGCCGAGGCCATCATTCCGGCAACCGCGACGTTCGCCTCGAACACCTCCACGCTGCCGATCACCGGCCTCGCGGTCGCCAGCGCGCATCCCGATCAGTTCATCGGCCTGCACTTCTTCTCGCCGGTGGACAAGATGCCGCTGGTCGAGATCATCATCGGTGCGAAGACCTCGAGGGCGACGCTCGCGAAGGGCTTCGACTACGTGCAGCAGATCAAGAAGACGCCGATCGTCGTCAACGATTCGCGCGGCTTCTACACGTCACGCGCGTTCGCGACCTACATCATGGAAGGCAAGGCGCTGCTGCTCGAAGGGCAGCATCCGCGTTCGATCGAGATGGCCGGCTTGCAGGCCGGCATGCCGGTCGGGCCGCTGGCGCTGCACGATGAAGTCAGCATGAGCCTGTCGGTGCACGTCATGGAGCAGACGAAGAAGGACTTCGCGGTGGAAGGCAAGACCTATGTCGGGCATCCGGGCGAAGCGGTGGTGGTGAAAATGGTCAAGGAACTGGATCGCCCCGGCAAGAAAGCCGGACGCGGCTTCTACGAATATCCATCGGCAACCGGCGCCACCGGGCCGAAATTCCTCTGGCCGGAACTGACCCGCTATTTCCCGCTCAAAGAACAGCTTCCGCAGGAGGAGATGATCGAGCGATTGATGTTCGCGCAGGCGAACGAGGCGGCCCGGTGCTTCGAGGAAAACGTCGTGATGACCGTAGCCGATGGCAATATCGGCTCGATCTTCGGCTGGGGCTTCGCACCGCATCAGGGCGGCGCGCTGCAATACATCAATGCCTACGGCATGGCGAAGTTCGTCAAGCGCGCCGAGGAATTCGCGGCGAAATACGGCCCGCGCTTCAAGCCGGCCGCAATCCTCGTGAAGATGGCGACCGAGGGCCGGCGATTCGAGTAGCACTACAAAATATTGGCCGCACGCGGAAAACGCAAAGCACGCCGACGACAACAGAAGAACGAAAAAGCTTGTCTCCGCGTTCGTTGCGTTCCTTAGCGTGAGGAATGGTTTTTTTTGGAATGAGGTGCAAGCATGTTTGCAATGCTGATGAAGTGGATGCAGTCCAACAAGATCCTGCCGCAGATTTCCGCTACGGAGCGGCAGGCGCTGGAAGCCGGGTCGATCTGGATCGACGGCGAACTGTTCTCGGGCAATCCGAATTTCAGGAAGATTCTCGCGGAGAACTACAACCGTCTGCCGCCCGTGGAGCAGGCGTTCATCGACGGCCCGGTCGAAGAACTGTGCCGCATGATCGATCGCTATGCGATCAGCCGAACCAAGCGCATTCCCGAAGAAATCCTGAGCTTCGTGAAGCGCAGCGGCATGATGAGTCTGCTGATTCCGCGCGAATACGGCGGCAAGCAGTTCTCGATACTCGGCATCTCAACCGTCATGGCGAAGATCAGCGCCTGTAACGCGACGGTCGCCACCTTCATCGTGATTCCGAACTCGCTGGGCGCGGCGGAGTTGATCAAGCACTACGGCACCGACGAGCAGAAAAAGTCATACCTGCCGAAACTCGCGACCGGCGAGTACGTTCCCTGCTTCGGCCTCACCGAGCCGACCGCAGGCTCCGATGCCGCATCGATCAAGGCCGAGGGTGTCGTCTTCAAGGACAGTGACGGCCAGACGAAGATCAAACTGAATTTCCGCAAGCGCTACATCACGCTGGCGCCGATCGCGAATCTCGTCACGCTGGCCTGTCAGCTGCGCGACCCGCAAAACCTGCTGGGCAAGGGCGAGGACGTCGGCATTACTTGTGTCCTGATCCACGACGGCACGCCGGGCTTCACGCACGGCGATCACCATGATCCGATCGGCGATCCGTTCTACAACGGCCCGCTGATCGGCAAGGACGTGGTGGTGCCGGTCAAGAACATCATTGGCGGCATCAAGGGCGCGGGCCAGGGCTGGCGCATGTTGATGGAACAGCTGGCGGGCGGGCGCATGGTCTCGCTGCCGGCCGGTGCGATCGGCGGCGCGAAGATGGTCGCGGCGGTCACCGGCCCTTACTCGATGGTGCGCCAGCAGTTCGGCATCCAGATTGGTCGAATGGAAGGTGTCGAGGAGAAGGTCGGCAAGATCGCGGCACTCAGCTACATGCTCGAAGGCGCGCGAATCTTCGGCTGCTCGGCGGTGGACAGCGGCCATCAGCCGCCCGTGGTCTCGGCGATCATGAAGGCGTACAGCACCACTTTAAGCCAGGAACTCGTCATCGACGGCATGGATGTGTTCTCCGGCGCCGGGGTCATGCAGGGCCCGAACAACATCCTGGGCAAGGGCTACAAGAGCGCACCGGTCGCCATTACCGTCGAAGGCGCGAACATCCTGACTCGCACGCTGATGATTTTCGGCCAGGGCGCGACGCGCTGCCACCCCTTTGCGCTGAACGTGGTCAACGCAGTCGAAGCCAACGATACGAAGGCTTTCCGCAAGAATCTGCTCGGCTGGATCGGGCATTTCATCGCGAACAACTTCCGCGCAACGGGCCGCTACTTCACGCGTGGCTTCACGGCCGGCGCGCCGGTCTCGGGGCCGACGGCAAGCTATTACCGCCGTCTTGCCTGGAGCGCCACGCGCTTCGCCGTGCTGACCGATCTCGCGATGTTCACCATTGGCGGCAAGCTGAAAGTGCGCGGCAAACTCACGGGGCGCTATGCCGACGCCCTCGCCTGGCAGGTGCTGGCGATCGGCGCGCTGCGCCGCTTCGAGGCGGAGGGTGCGCGCGAGGAAGATCTACCGCTCGTGCACTATTCGGTGCAGCACGCGCTGGGAAAAATCCAGGAAGCCTTTGCAGGCATCTACGCGAATTTCGGCGGCGGCCTGCTCGGCGGTTGGCTGCGCACCGTTGGCGCGCTTTTCCTGCGCCTGAATCCAGTCGGCGCCCTGCCCGGCGACACCTTGAGCCATCGAGCCGCGCTGGCGATCCAGACGCCCGGCGCGCAGTTCGATCGCCTGACCGAGAATGTGTTCCTGTCGACCGACGAGTCCCTCGGCACCGGCCGCCTGTTGAAAGCGTTTGCCCTGATCGCAAAAGCCGAGCCGGCGGTCGCGAAGATTCACGCCGCGCAGAAGGCCGGCAAGCTGCCGCGCGGTACGCCGGAAGACTACGCGCAGGACGCCGCGAACCAGGGTCTGATCAACGCCGAAGAAGCCGCGCTGGTGCGCAAGGCGCTCGCCGCGCGTCTCGACGCGATCGAAGTCGACGAATTCACACCGGAAGAATATTTCGGCGTCATCGGCAAGGACGGCGCGCTGGTGCTGGGCCCGGTCGAGTTGAAGCGCGCGGCGAACGGGTAATACCGCACGGCAATCATTGCCTCCGGTCTATTTCACCCGCTGCGCGCAACTGTCCGGCGTGATGTCGTAGACCGCCTTCGTGCCATCGTTGAGCTCGATCGGCGGTAAACGGATCGCGCCGCTCCCGACCTTCTGCGCGCCGGGCACCGAGATGGCGTTGTAGAAGTTGAGGTTGTTGCCTTCCGACAGATCCATTGCCGGAACCTTGCAGTTGCGGCGGGCCAACGCGATGGCCTGCGATTGCTTGGTGCGCTCGGCATCGGCCAGCTTGGCGGCGGCGTCCTTCGCCGCCTGTTCCTTGGCGCGCGCCGCCTCTTCATCGGCCCGCTGTTTGCTCTCGCTCTCGGCGCGAAGGCGCGCAACCTCCGCTTCGAGTGCGCGTTCACGTGTGACCGCTTCCGTATCCGGGGCCGGCGCAGCGGGTGGCGGTACAGTCACCTGCGGCGGCACTGCGCCCGGCGCTGGTTTCAGATCCTGTTCGCGCTTGCGGGCGGCACCTTCACTGGCCCGCTGTTCCTGCAACCGCTGGAGCTCGCGCGCGTCTTGCGCCTTCTTGTCGCGCGCGATCAGGTCAAGTGCAAGACGATCCAGCGACGACGCGCCGTCGCCGGCGGCGGGCGCGCCGCCGGCCGGTGGCGCGGCAATGCTGCCGGCGCCAGCCGTCGTCGCGGCAGGCGCAGCCGCCGAAGCGGGCGCCGGCGTCGGTTTCTCGGAGCGCGGGAACAGTGCGTAGCCGAGCACCAGCAAGGCAGTCACTGCGCCTGCCGGTAACGCCCAGCCCGGCAACCCGCGCCGCGGCGCGGGCGTGGGCGCGGTCGGTGGTGCGACGACCGGTGCATCCTGCGCTTCCTCACCACGCAGGGCATCGCGCCAGACCGCAGCAGTCTGAGGACGATTCTCGGGGGCAAGTTGCAGCGCCCAGTCGACGGCCTGCGCGAGCGTCGCAGAACAGGGCACGGCGGCGGCCTCGGCAATTTGCGTCAAGGTCGCGCCCTGACGGCGCTCGAGCGCCGACGGCGGTAGCACGCCGCTGAGCGCGCGGTAGGCGATGACGCCGAGCGCATAGATATCGGTCGCCGGGATTTGCGCGCCGCTCGCGGCTTCGTCCTCGGGCGCGGCATAGGGCGCGAGTGCGGCGCCGCTGACCGTGCGGGATTTCAGCCGGATCGGCGCCCGCAGCACGCCGAAGCCCTGGAGTTGCGGGCTGCCGTCGCTGGCGCGCAGCCAGATGTGCTGAGGACAGAGATCGCGATGCAGAAGTCCGGCGCCATGCGCAGCCCCGAGGGCGCCCAGCACGCCGAGCAGCACCCGCTTCAGCGGCCCTTCGGCGAGCGTGCCGTCGCGGTCGAGCAACGATTGCAGCGTCTCGCCAGGATGGAATTCGGCGACGACGAAGGCCGCGCCTTCGGCCTCGAACTGGCGTAGCGCACGCGGCAGGCTCGGATGCACGAGCCGCGACACCTGCGACGATTTTTCGAGGAAAGCGCGCAACCAGAAACGCAGGGAATTGCGATCGTCCTGATCGCGCGGTCGCACCGCGCCACCGAAGCGCTCGGCGAATTCGTGGGGCAGGAACTCGCGGATCGCAACCTCGTTCCGCTTCACATCCTGCGCGAGATAGGTGTAACCATAACGGTCGCGTTCGAGCACCCGCTCGATCACGTAGTCTTCGATCTGCGCACCCGCTGCCAGCGGTGTCGCTTCCTTTGTCATCCCCATTTTGCCGCTCCCTTCTTGCGCGGAGCCTGCGTCCGCAGCCTGAGGCTGCGCCGGACCCTGCGTCAGTGATTTCTCAATCGTCCTCTTCGGTCTCGCTCTTGCTACGCGCCGCGACTACCGGCCGCGCCGGCGCATTCTCCCAGCCCGCCGCCGGTGGCCGGGTATCCGGATCGATCCGGTTCAGCGGCAGCCTGGCAATGGCCGGCTCGCTAAGGCTGCCGAAATAAAGCCAGGGACCGCGTTCTTCAACGCTGGTGATCGGCGCGTAGGCATCCTCGCCTGCATATTGCAGATTAACAACTACGTGGCCATTCAGGTCAAGGCCGAGCACGAAACTGTGTTTCGGCTTGCCCGATTGCAGCCAGCCCTGCACGCGTCCCGGCAGCCGCGCCATGAGCTTGCGCAGCAGCGGTCGGCCGGCGAGCGCATCGAGCTGCGGATCGCGCAGGCTCGGCAACGCGACCCAGAAACGGTCGCGGCCATTGAAGCTGAGGTTGTCCGGAAAACCGGGCAGGTTGTCGATGAAGATGTCGTGCGTGCCGGCGCGCGCGCCCTTGAGCCAGTAGCGGACGATGCGGTAGGCCGCAGTCTCGTTGACCAGCACATAGGCATCGTCGGGGCCGACGGCGACACCATTGGCGAAGTAGAGATCACTGAGCAGAGTCTTCGTTTGCCGTGTTTCGACGTTATAGCTGAGCAGGCGTCCGTGCGGCCGGTGTTCGAGCAGGTCCTTCAGGTAATACGGGAACGGGAACTTGCTCGAGGCATCGGTGAAGTAGACCTCCTTGCTCAAGCGGGCGCTGTCGACATCGTCGGTGAAACCCAGCGGCAGGCCGTCGGCTTCGGTAGCCAGCACGTCGGCTTGCGGTTTCGAGCCGATATGCAGCAGGCCCTTCTTCGCATCGGCGACGACCAGTCCGCCATCCGGCCCGAAACCGATGCCGAGCGGCCGGCCGCCGGTGTTGGCAAGTTCGACGTACGAGCCGCCGTCTGCCGAAAGCCGGATGACGCGGCCGTCGAGATAGCCCGCGTAGACGCGACCTGTGGCATCGACGGCCAGACCTTCCGGCCCTTCGCCGACGCCGACCGCGAGCCGTTGCAAGCCTTTCAGGACATCGTTCGCGGCGTAGGGACCGGTCAGCGGCGGCGCGGCCGGCGGTTGCCAGGCCACCGGCGCAATGACCGAGGGCGACAGCATCAGCCAGACCGGTACGGCAATGACGACGAATACGGCGAATACGGCGAGCAACAGGATTTTCTTCATCGATCGGTATGGGTCCCCGGCGCGGCGCCCCGTGGCCGCGCTCCCCGCACGCAGAGAATAGCGGCAAACGGCGGGCGGCCGCGCTAGGATTCGCGCACCTGTTTCTCGCCACCCTGAATGAGGTCCCGATGAGCGAGCTGCCCAATCCGGTCCAGATGCTCCTGAAGCGCGCCGCCGAGACGCCGGACGAACCGTATCTGCACCAGCCGGTGCGCGGGGTCTGGCGCAGCTATAGCTGGGCCGAAGTCGCCGATCAGACGCGGCGCATGGCGGCGGCGCTGATCGCGCTCGGCCTGAAGCCGGGCGACCGCGTGGCGCTGACCGGCATGAACAACGCGCACTGGTTCATGGCCGATTTCGCCTGCGGCATGGCGGGGCTGGTAGGGGTCGGGCTGTATCCGAAGCAATCCGAAGACGCGGTCCGATTCATCATGGCGCACAGCGAGGCGAAGGTCGCCTTCATCGGACCGATGCCGGACGCCGAGAGCTTCGTCGCGGCGCTGCCGAAAGACGTCATCAAGATCAGCCTGCCCTACCCCGGCGTGCTCGCCTGCGCCTACAACTGGGACACGCTGACCGCGAACCACGCGCCGCTGGCCAAGCCGGTCGAGCGCGGTATGGATGATCTCTGGAGCTTGATCTACACGTCCGGCACGACCGGCAATCCGAAAGGCGTGATCGTCACGCTGCGCAATGTGACGTTCAGCGCCGCCGGCCTGCTGCGCGAGCAGCCACCGCGTCCCGGCGGCGAGCATCTGCTGTCCTACCTGCCGCTGGCGCACACCTTCGAGCGCAGCGCAGTCGAAAGCACAAGCCTGTATCTCGGCGCGCAGGTGCATTTCCTCGAAGAACTGGAGAAGCTGCCGCAGACGCTGGCGCTGGTCCGGCCGACGCGCTTCTACGGCGTGCCGCTGGTCTACACGCGCATCCAGGCCGGCATTCTCAAGAAGCTGCCGCAGGAAAAGCTCGACCGCCTGCTGCGCTTGCCGATCATCTCGGGCCTGATAAAACGAAAAATCCGCAAGGGTCTCGGCTTCGATCGCTGCTGGCTGCGCGTCTCCGGCGCCGCACCGCTGCCGAAGGCAGTCATGCAATGGTTCGAGAAGCTCGGTATCGAGATTTATCAGGGCTACGGCATGACCGAGAACTCGATCTACATCGGCGTCAACATGCCGGGCAAGAACCGCATCGGCAGCTGCGGCCAGCCGTTCAAGGACGCTGGAGTGCGCATCGCCGCCGACGGCGAAATCCAGTGCAAGCATCCGGGCAACACGCCGGGCTATTACAAGGATCCCGAGAAGACCAAGGAATTGTTCACCGAAGACGGCTGGCTGCGCACCGGCGATCTCGGCTCGATGGACAAGGACGGCTATCTCTACATCACCGGCCGGGTCAAGGAAATCTTCAAGACGCTGAAGGGCAAGTACGTTTCGCCGGCGCCGGTCGAGAACCGCTTCGGCAGCAACACCGATGTCGAACAGCTCTGCCTCGTCGGTTCGGGCCTGTTCCAGCCGATGCTGGTGCTGGCACTGAACGCGGATGCGCGCAAGCGCCCGCGCGAAGATGTCGAGAAAGGTCTGGTTGCGACCATGGATGCAGTCAACGAAGTGCTGGAGGCGCACGAAGCCATTGCCAAGATCGTCGTCACGGTGGAGGTCTGGAGCATCGACAACGGCCTGATGACGCCGACCATGAAAGTGCGCCGCAACGAAATCGAGAAGCGCTATGGCGAAATGCTGGCGCGGCTCGAAGGCGAGCGAAAGGCGCGAATCCACTGGGAAAGCTGATCGCGCTGTCGCTACCGCACACTAATCCGGCACCGGCAGTTGCGCGACGGTCCAGCCGCCGCCGAGCGCTGCGAACAGTGCCAGCGCCGCATCGAGCTGATCGCGGTAGTTGCTGACGGCGGCGGCGGCGCGATCGAGCGCGCGATCCTTCGAAACCAACGTTGCGAGACGGCTGCTGCGGCCCGCCGTGAGCGCGGCTTCGAGACGCGCCGCGCTCACGGCATCCTGCTTCTCCGCCAGCGTCAGGCGCTCACCCTGCTGCCGTGCCGCGTCGCGGGTCAGCAGCGCCGATTCGACATCCCCCAGCGCCACGAGGACCGCCTTGCGGTATTCGGCCACCGCCGCATTACGCGCCTGCTGGCGCGCGTCCAGTTCAGCATCGCGCCGACCGCCGTCGATAATGGGGTAGTCGAGTTCCGGGCCGATCCCGAACAGGCCGCGACTGCCGCGCAGCGGTGCGCTCAAGGGACCGCTGACTACGCCCAGTTCGGCGTCGAGACTGATCGTCGGCAGCAGCGCCGCGCGGGCGACACCGACATCCGCGTGCGCCTCGCGCAACCTCTGCTCCGCCGCGAGAATATCCGGACGCCGCTCGATGATGCTTGCCGGCAAAGCGGCTGGTAGCGGCGGCAGGCGTACGCGAGTCCGCAGCGGCGCGACCGCAATATCGAGCGATTCCGGCGTCTGCCCGAGCAGCAAAGCGAGTTGCAGAATCGCCTGCGCGCGTTCGCTCTGCTGCTGCGCGAGAAGCGTTTCGGCGGCGCTCGATTCAGCTGCGGCGGTCGCGACCGGCTCCAGATTCGTGCGGCCTGCGGACTGCCGCAGCTGCGCAAGCGTCTGCTTGTCGCGCAGCAGCAGCAGCCGCTGCGTTTGCAGAGCGGCCAGCTCGTCGAGCTCGCGCACCTTGAAATAAGTTCGCGCGACCTGCGTCTGCAGGCCGATCTGGATCGTCCCGGCGTCGAACACGCTAGCCTCGTGCGCCGCGCCTGCGGCGTCGATGGAGCGAGCGATCCGGCCCCAGAAATCGATCTCGTAACGGGCGCTGAAGGCGAGCCCGTAGAGGCCGGACTTGCGGTTCGCGGCGCTGACCGCAATGGCATCGACCGGGGCCGCGCCGAAATTGACCTGCACGGATTTCTGCGCCTGCGCGATCGCCACGCCGGCGCGCGCCGCGAGCATGCGGCTGATCGCAATCTGGAGATCGGGGTTGGCGGCGAGCGCGAGCGCCTCCAGCCGCTGTAACTCGGGATTGTCAAACGCCTGCCACCAGGCCGCGCCGTCGACCGACGATGCGAGGCTGGCCGCGTCGGGACCGCGCCAGACCGGCGGCAGCGGCAGGTCGGGTCGCCGATACGGCTCGCCCGCCGTGCAGGCCGCGAGCAGCGCAGCCAGAAAACCGACGAGGGCGCGCCGGAACATTCAGGGCGACGCAAGGATGCGGACGAGCACGCGCTGCCCGACCAGCAGGTCGTGCCCGTCCAGCGCCAGCACGCATTCGACGACGCGGTCGTCCTGCGCCGCCGGCCGGACTTCCGGCAGGTTGCGGACCGGGCCGACCACGCGCGCCACGCGCAACACGCGCGCGTGAAACACCGGGCCGCCGCTTTCCGCCGAAACTTCGGCCGACATGCCGGGCAGCACGCGGCCGAAAAGACGCTCGTCCAGCTCCGCGCGCACGCGCAGCGGGCCATCGGCAGCGAGCCACAGCAGCGGCGCGCCGGCCGTTACCGCATCGCCGTCGCGCGCCAGCACGCGCAGAACTTCGCCGGCCGCCGGTGATTTCACCTGCTGCTGTGCGAGCTTCGTCTCGGTCATCCGCTGTTGCAGCAAGGCCGCCTGCACGGCGGTCTTTGCGAGAGCGACCTGCTCACCGAGCCCCACGAACTGCGCTTGCAGCTGGCGCAGATCGTCTTCCGGCTCCGCCTGCTGCGCAACGAGCGGCCGCAGACGGTCGACGGCCGCGCCGAGCCGGCTCTGCTGCGCATGAAGCGCGCCGAGTTCCTGCTGCCGTCGTCGCACCTCGAGTTCCGCCGCGTCGCGGTCGAGCCGCGCACGGTCCTCGTCGAGCCGGATCAACACGGCGCCAGCGGCGACGCGATCACCCTCGTGGACCATGACCTGGCGCACGACGCCATCGGTTCTCGCACCGAGGCGCTGGACGCCGCCTTCGACATCAACCCAGCCGGGCGCGGCCGCGACGATGCCGGTAGCGCCGGGCGCTATCGCCAGCGGCTCCTTTTTCTGCCCGCACGCGCTCAGCGCGACGGCAAGCGCGAGACCTGCGGCGAGACAGCACAGTCCCGGTCGCGACGAGGTTGATGATCGGTTCAAGACGTCATTCCGGTTGGGCTTCGTTCGGCAGCGGCTTCGTCGCGGATCACATGCCCGTCCCTGAGCTCGATGATCCGGTCGCCATGGTGCTTCAATTTCGGATCGTGGGTCACGACCACGACTGTCACGCCGTGGTCCGTGGCGATGCGTCGCAGCACTGCGATAACCGCGTCGCCGTTGGCGCTGTCGAGTGAACTGGTCGGCTCGTCCGCCAGCACGATGCGCGGATTGCCGACCAGTGCCCGTGCGATCGCCACGCGCTGCTTCTCGCCGCCGGACATCTGCGCCGGCCGCAGGCCGCTGCGCCCCGTGAGGCCGACTTCGTCCAGCGCCGTCATCGCGCGGCCGCGCGCCGAGGCGGCCGGCACACCGGCGAATCGCAAAGGCAGAGATACCTGTTCGATCGCGGTCAGCGCCGAAAACAGATTGAAACCCTGGAAGATGAAGCCGAGGTTCTCGAAGCGGAAGCGTTCGAGCGCCGACGCCGGGAGCGACCATACCGGCGTGCCGAGGATTTCCACCGCGCCGGCATCCGGCCGCAGCAGGCCGCCGATCATCGCCAGCAGCGTCGACTTGCCGGAGCCGGAGGCGCCCATGATCAGGCTCAATTCGCCAGGCCAGCAGCGCAGCGACAATTCAGCTACCGCCGTCCGGCGTTCGGCGCCGCGCCCATAGCTGCGGGTCACGCCACGGACGACGATGCTGGGTGCGGTCGGGGCGTTCACGGCGTCAGCGCAGCAACTCGGCCGGCTCGAGCCGATACAGCTCGCGCAGCGTCAGCACGCCGGAAAAAACCGCCGTGACCAGACCGACCGCCGCTGCCAGCAGCACCGCCCAGGCGCTGAGCATGAGCGTGACGTCGAACACCGCCGCGAGCGCCTTGACCGCCAGCGAGATCAGCAAGGTGAGCACCACGCCGGCGCAGCCGATCAGCAGCGATTGTTGCAGAACCACGGTTCCGAGCTTCACCGCCGGCACGCCCATGGCGCGGAAAGCCGCGTATTCGCGGATGCTGCCGAGGACGGCCGCGCGCAGCGTCTGGCTGGTGATCACGACACCGATCACGAGGCCGAGAAGGCTGGAAAAAAGAAAGCCGGCGCCGACACCGGATTCCCGCAGCCAGTACCACTGCGACGACGCCGAGAATTCGCGGCGCGTCCAGGCCCGGTAGCGCGGACCGAGCACGTCGGCTTGCAGCGCCGCACGCGCCGGTTCGGCGGCGGGCGTCGCAAGCTTGGCCAGCACGAAGGTCACTTCGTCGTTGCCGCTGCCGAGCAGCGCACGGGCGGTCTGTTTCGACGCGAAGACATAGGCGCCGCCGATATTGCGCAGCCCCCGCGCCGCCGCCAGCACGCGCACGCGCCGGCCATTGATCTCGGCCATCTCGCCGGGCGCGGTGGCGAGTTTGTCGAGGTCGCCCTCGTCGACGATCACGGCCATCGGCTCGGACAGGCGCTCGCACAGCGCATCGCGCAACGCCTGCGGGCAGCCCAGCGCGTCGGCGTCCGGATTCATCCCGATCAGGCTGACGCCAAGCCGCGCGCCGCGTGGCGAATGCCAGATGACATCGTTGAGCATCAGGGTTTCGCTGCGCGCGACCTCGGGTCGCTGCCTGGCGAGATCGGCGAGACGGGCGGGAATTGCCTGCCCCTGATCGAAGCTTTCCGCCGCCGGCGAACTGATCCAGAGATCGGCCTCGGCGCTGTCGACCAGCACGGTGACGGTGCCGAACATGCCGAGCAGGAGGCCCAGCTGCACCAACATCAGCACGCCGGCAAACGTCACCGACAGCAAGCCCGGCAGGAAGCGCCGCCATTCGTGCCGCAGGATGGCCAGCGCGAGAGACGAAGCAGGCATCGACAAAGGCTACCTCGCCGATCCGCGCCGGACGACCGGCCCGATACCAGTCGCCAACCGAATACGGATCGCGCGGCCGAGCTGGCGGGAGAGGATCATCGCGGCACTATAAGGTTTCGGGAAGGTTGCGAGTCAAGAACCGTAGTCTGCGCCAACTTAAGAGAAGCTTTCGTCCGCTTGACCGCGTCTGCGCTACGCTGGACCGGTTCGTTCAAAACCGGAGTTGTCCTTGCGCCTGCTGGTGGTTGAAGACGATGCCCAGATCGCCGATGGCCTGGTTCGCGCGCTGCGCCGCAACGGCCACGTGGTCGATGCGGTCAACCGCGGACACAGCGCCGATGCCGTCCTGACCAACCAGGAATTCGACCTCGTGATTCTCGATCTCGGCCTGCCCGATCTCGACGGCTGCGAAGTCCTGCGCCGGCTGCGCGCGCGCAAGCAGCTGACGCCAGTGCTGGTGCTGACCGCGCGCGACGAAGTACCGGACCGCGTGCGCGGCCTCGATCTGGGCGCCGACGATTATGTGATCAAGCCGTTCGAAATGCCGGAGCTCGAAGCGCGCATCCGCGCCATTGCGCGCCGCGCGCTGGCCAATGCCGGCGGCGATCTGGCGGTCGGCCGCGTGCGCCTTATGGCGGCGCAGAAATGCATCCTCGTCGGCGCCGATCCGGTGGATTTCTCGCCGCGCGAATTCGCGCTGCTGGAACTGCTGCTGCTGCGCCGCGGCCGCGTCGTCAGCAAGCCGCAGATTCAGGAGCATCTCTGCGAATGGGACGACGATCTCACCGACAGCGCCATCGAGCTGTACATCCATCGCGTACGCCGAAAGCTCGAATACGCCGACGTGAATATTCGCACTGTGCGCGGATTCGGCTACCTGCTCGAAGCCAGCGGCGCGGATGTCGGCGGCGCCTGAAACGCCGCAGGGCAGCCTGCGCCGCCGCCTGCTGCTGCGGCTGCTGGCGCCGCTCGTGGCCTTGTTCGCGATCAGCGGCGTCGGTTCCTATCTGTTGTCGCTGCATTTCGCCAACGGCGTCTACGACGCCTGGCTCTACGACTCAGTGAATTCTCTGGCGCTGGAAGTTTCCCGCACCGAAACCGGCGTGCAGCTCGACCTGCCGGAATTCGCACAGCGCATTCTCGAATGGGACGTCGTTGACGCCACCTATTTCCGCGTCAGCGGCTCGCGCAGTGGCGATGTCGCCGGACGCGCCGATCTCCCGGCGACCCCGGCCAACGCCGAGCCGTTCCGCAAGGCGCGGCTATTCGACGCGCGGCTCGACGGCCACGATGTCCGCGTCGCGAGCCTGCTCCTGCCTGCGGTGCACCTGGGCGAGGACGTCCTCGTGCAGGTCGCCGAAACCGGCCGCAAGCGGCGCGCGCTGACCCGTGAAATCCTGCTCGGCACCCTGCTGCCGCAGGTGCTGCTGATCGTCGCTGCCGTAGCAGTCGTCGGCTTCGGCATCCGTGCCGGGCTGACGCCGCTGAACCTGCTCGCCGGGCGGCTCGACGCACAGGATCCAAGGCGTCTGCAACCGATTCCGGAAAGTGTCGTGCCGAGCGAAATCCGGCCGCTGGCGCAAGCGATCAACGACCTGCTGCGGCGCCTCGATAACGCGCTCGCGACGCAACGCCGTTTCGTCGCCGACGCAGCTCACCAGTTACGCACGCCGCTGACGGCGCTGCGCCTGCATCTCGATCAGGCTGCGCTCGAAGCGCGGCATCCGGGCACGCCGGCCGATCTGCGGCATACGCTCGGCAACCTGCGCATCTCGGCCGACCGCGCCGCGCGCCTGTCGACGCAGCTGCTGGCGCTGGCGCGGGCCGAACCTGACGCCATCGCCGAACACTCGTTCGAATCGCTCGACCTGCGCGACCTGGCATTCGACACCGGCGCGGAATGGGTGCCGCGCGCATTGCAGAAAGACATCGAACTCAGCTTCGAGTCCGAAGCGGTGGGCCGCGTGCGTGGCAATCGCACCCTGCTGCGCGAGGCGCTCAACAACCTGCTCGATAACGCCGTGCAATATCACCCGGGCGGCGGCCGCATCGTGCTGTCGGTGCGGAACGCACCGCCCACCGTGGCAGTCGCGGACGACGGCCCCGGCATTCCGGAGCAGTACCGGTCGGATGTCTTCAAGCGCTTCCACCGCGGCGACCGCAGCGGCGGCGAAGGCAGCGGGCTTGGCCTCGCGATCGCCCAGGAAATCATGGCCGCGCACGGTGGCCGCGCCACACTCGCCGATGGTCTCGACGGCCGCGGCGTGCGCGTCAGCCTGGTGTTTCCGGACGCCGCCTGATCAAGCGAAAACGACGGTCTTGTTGCCGTCGACGATGATGCGATCCTCGACATGCCAGCGCACCGCGCGGGCCAGCACCTGGCGTTCGAGATCGCGGCCGAGGCGGCGCAGGTCGTCGATGACATCGCTATGCGAAACCCGCGCCGTGTCCTGCTCGATGATCGGGCCCTGGTCGAGATCGGCGGTGACGTAATGCGCGGTCGCGCCGATGATTTTGACGCCGCGCTCATACGCCTGCCGGTAAGGGTCGGCGCCGACGAAGGCCGGCAGGAACGAGTGGTGGATGTTGATGATCTTCGCCGGCCACGCGGCGGCAAATTCGCTGCTCAGGATGCGCATGTAGCGCGCGAGCACGACGAAGTCGGCGCGGGCTTCGGTGAGGATTTTCTGCATCGCCGCTTCCGCTTCCGCACGCGTCGCCGTCTCGAACGGCACCTGGTGGAAAGGCACGCCGAAGGCCTCGACCGCGCGGCGCAGGGTCTCGTGATTGGAGATCACGCAGGGAATCTCGATGCGCAGCTCGCCGCGCTGCCAGCGCCACAGCAGCTCCATCGCCGCGTGATCGTGCGCCGAGACCAGAATTGCCATGCGCGGCCTGTCGGCCGCGTAGGTCATGCGCCAATCCATGCGGTACTGCGCGGCGACCGTATCCGCGAACGCGCGTTCGAGCGCCACGCGCGGCAGGTCCAGTGCCGGCGTCTGGAACTCGAGACGCATGAACAGCTGGCCGCCGATCGGATCGGTCGAGTGCTGATCGAGTTCCGTGATGTTGGCGCCGTGGTGGTAAAGGAACGTTGTCGCAGCCGCGACGATGCCAGGGCGGTCGTCGCAGCGGATCAGCAGGCGCGCAAGGGTTTCGGGGTTCATGAGAAAGAGGCCGTGGCGGATTGCCGGGAGCCGCGCATTATCGGCGATACCACAACCGGCACAAATTGGGCGCCGGCCGTGCAGCCAATGTCCCGGCACTTTCCCAAGGGCTTCGCAGTACGGCATCGGCGCAGAGGACGCTTGATCCGCTTTATTTTTTCACGGCCTGAAGCGCCCGCCGCGCGCAGATCGGCTCGTTGCCACTCACCAGGCTTTCAATCAGACGTTCTTGGAAACCGTACTTGCAGTTTCTCGCCGGACTGCTCGGGTCTGCTCATTCGGCCGACTGTCCCAGACGCGCCTGATGGGGGACGTTGGGCTAAAAGCAGCCGACGGCTCAAGTTGATAGAGTTTCGCAGTCATCAACATCCTGGTTTCCATCCACTCCATCCGTGATTGCTCATTCCCCCAAACGGCGATCGCCGCGCAGGTTCGCTCGCAGGCTCCTCGCCATCCTGCCGTTCATTTTGACTGTCTGTGTTGTTCCTGTTCGGGCCGCCGAACTGTCGGCAGCCCCGGCAGGATCGCCCGATCTGCAGGCGCATGACGCCGATCACGCATCAGAGCAGTCCGCGCGCAAGGCGCATCCCGAGATCGTCGCGATGCAGCCTGCGAGCGAAATACGGAAAAGGCTGCGCAACCGCGCAGACGATCTCGCGCTCAAGTCAGGCGCCGTGCTGGTCGTGGACCAGGACACTGGCGAGACCGTGGTGCTCAAGAATCCGGACCTTGTGCTGCCCATCGCATCGCTGACCAAGCTGATGACCGCGCTGGTGGTGATCGACGCCAGACTGCCCATGGATGAAGTCCTGCAGATCAGCGGCGACGATATCGATACGGAAAGGAAGACCTATTCGCGGCTCACCGTCGGCACCCGTCTGAGACGCGACGAGATGCTGCTGCTCGCGCTGATGTCCTCGGAGAACCGCGCGGCCATGGCACTGAGCCGGAATTTTCCCGGCGGGCGCGAAGCCTTCATCGCGCAGATGAACCTGAAGGCCCGGACCCTGGGCATGATGTCGACCCATTTCGCCGATCCTGCGGGCCTGTCGAACCAGAGTGTTTCCACCGCTCGCGACCTGCACCGCTTGTTGAACGCCGCCAGTGCCCAGCCACTGATCCGCAGCGACACGACACAGACGGAAACGACCGTGCGCACGAAGGGCCGGACACTGACCTTCGTCAACACCAACCGTCTGGTGCGCAAGGCGGCTGACTGGAACATCGCGTTGCAGAAGACCGGCTTCACCAACGAAGCCGGACGCTGCCTCGTGATGCAAGTCACCGTGCTGAGCCGCCGACTCGCGATGATTTTTCTCGACTCCACCGGCACGCTGACGCGCTACGCTGACGCTGCACGCGTGCGCAAGCGGCTCGAACTCCAGGCAAAAAGCCTGGATCTGCGTCTGCCTGGCGGCACTGGTACGGCGGCGGCGTCGCCTTGATCGCTGGCTTCAAAGCTTCTGCACGAGTCAGCACTCGAATCACGCGGGCCGATCGGCGATAACTCCGCAGGCGGTCAACTGTCGTCCGGGGCTTTCTTCTACCCTCATCGCACAAATTCCGCATTTCGTCAGGACCACTTGCCACCGGCGGCATGCGGGAGCCGGATTAGCCCGGATACAATACGCAGCGGCTCTGCACGAACGGCCGAACACCCGGATTTCATCCAGGCTCCTGGCTGCATCCATCACCGCATGGCGGGCGCACCCGCCGAACGAAGGGCCCAAATATGAGCGCCATCAATCCCTGGATCCTGATGACCCTCGCCATCCTGGGCGAGATCGCTGGCACCAGTTTCCTGAAGCTCGCGAACGGCTGGGAGCGGCCCTGGGCCTGGGTCGGCGTGTTCGGCGGGTTCGGAATCGCCCTGCTGCTGCTGGGGCAGCTACTCAAAAAGATGGACGTCAGCGTGGTCTACGCGATCTGGAGCGGTGTCGCCATCGCACTGATCGCGGTGGTCGGCGTAGTGGTGTTCCACGAAGCGATGAGCTGGCGGCGCGCGGCGGGCCTGCTCGCAACCGTCATCGGCATCGTGCTGCTGCAGCTCGATACCAGAACCGCATAAGACAACCATGCAAACAGCTGAGTCGAGTCCCGTCGGCCTGTCTGCGACGCCCTACGCAGGCCCGAGCTTTCGCCGGGTCGAGCAAGTGCAATGGGAAGCGTTCGCCGAGCGCGGCGAGCCCTTAAGGAATCGGTCCCGGCCGCTGCTCGTCAAAGGTGCGATCAAGCACTGGCCCGCGACGGAGCGCTGGACGTTCGAGCGGCTGGCGAAGCTGCGACGCCGCGACGGCTCCGAGGTTCTCACCAATTTCCAGATCGGCATTGCCGAGCAGGGACAGTCCCGCGAGGACGTGATCCAGCCGATCGCGCCTTACCTGTTGTCGCTCGCGCGCGCCCAGCGAGACGCGTTTGCTGCCGGAGACGATCAGCGCGGCCTCCTGACCGCGCGGCAGCACGCGCAGCTCTCGCCCACCGAGACCTTCCGGCTCGACTGGTCGTACATGAAGACGCTGCCGAGAGATCAGCCGTATATCTCGCTGTGGCACATCCTCAAGGAGTTTCCGGAACTGCGAAAGGACTTCCACGTTGCCGAGATCTGGCCGGGATTGCGCTGGGACTGGGCCTACACATTCCTTGGACCCGGCAAGTCGGTGACCGGCTTTCACTACGACTATCCGAGCAACCTGTTCTGTCAGGTCAGCGGAGTGAAGGAATTCCTGTTGTTCCCACCAGACCAGGAGGAGCACATGGCGCCGTCAACCAAGTACGACTGGGGCGGCAAGATGAGCCACATCGATATCACGCGGCTGGACGAGCAACCCGAACGCGCCGCGATGTTCGCGCGCGCCAGCGGCCTTTACGCGCGTGTCGAGTCGGGCGATGCGTTGTTCGTGCCGCGACGCACCTGGCACGCCGTGGTTTCGTCGGTGCCGTCCGTGAGCCTCGCCGTGTTCGGGCTGACCCCGACCGAGCTCGTCATCGACGGACTGCCCTCCGTGGCTCGCGCCGGTCTCCACGCGATCGGCCTGCATGGTCGCGGCAACTGCACCTGTCACGGGAAAACGACGCCAGACACCAGGACACCGGACGCGCGTTAGCAAGCGCAGCCCGGATGTTGAAGGGCAGGGATGAGGGACTTTCATTCGAGGGCTTGCCTTAACTTGAGAGTCCCTCACTCAAGCCTGTCCCGGAGGGAGAGGGCTTTTCAGAGTTTCCTTAGCTGTTCCCGACCACAGACTTGAGCTTCGCCGTCAGGTCCGGAAAAAACGGCCCGTTCGCCTTCAGTGCATCGGCGACAACCTGCTTCGCGTCCTCATTTCGTCCGAGCTTGATCAGCGTCTCGGCGCGCCACTGCGCCACGGCGAGCCGGTTCACGCCGTAGGCCTTCGGCGCGGCTTGTTCGAAATACGGCAGCGCCTTCGCGTATTCGCCGCGCTCGGCGAGACTCTTGCCGTAGCGGTAGGCGTAGACGTAGTCGTCGGGATACGCCGCGATCAGCTCGGGGAACAGGGCGTCCAGCGAGTCGATGCGGCCAGCGCGGTCGAGGTAGACGCGCAGGTTGTCGGCGAGATTGCGATCCCTTTTCAGATCGAGCTTGTCGCCGCCGAGACGCTTGCGCGCATCTTCGATCGCACGGTCCAGCACTTTCGCTTCCGTCTTCGGATCGGCTAGCGCCTTCGACAGATCGGCGGCGCTCACGACGATGCTGCGCGCATCGGCGCAGGATGGTGTCTTGATGAACACGCGCGTCGCCAGCAGTTTTTCCATCGCCGGTTTTTGCGCCGCGAACAGCTTTGTTCTATCGGCAGCCGGGAGGTTCTCGGTGCATTCGAGCGCGTGGTCGACTTCATAAGCGCGCTGGCAGCCGAGATCACCCCCAAACACGCGCGGCGCGATCGCGGCGCATTGCGCGGCATCCTTGGCCTTGAACGACTTTTGCAATTCGAGACGTGAAACCCAGAGCTGCGCACTCGCGTCCTTGTCGAGCGCTGCCGCTACTGCGGCCGGTCGCGCGGCGCGCCAGGCCAGACCGGCCCCGGCATCGCCGCGTGCATGGAAGGCTTGCAGCACGCCGCTGGCGGCTTTGACCGAGGCGGCGCCGCCGTCCTTGACCTTGGCTTGCAGCGTTTCGAGCGTGGCGCCGCGCGCGATGATCGCGTCGATCTCGGGATAGAATTGCGCGCGCGTGCGCTCCAGCGGAATGCGGCCGAGTTCGCGGCCGGTCTCGTCGAGCACGACGTAGTTCGGCAGGCCCTTGATGCTCCACTGCTGCATCCAGTGCGCGCCGTCGGGGGCATCGGCGTCGAGTTCGATGACCACGGCCTTCTTTTCCAGCCGCTGCCATTCCGGACCGTTCTTCACGGTCTTGTTCATGAAGTAGCAGGAGTAGCACCAGGGTGCGTAGAAATCGACCAGCACCGGCACGTGGCGCGCCTGCGCCTGCTTCAAGGCAGCGTCGAGCGAGTCGGTGGTCGCGTCGGCCTGCGCGATTCCGGCAGCGGCGACGAGCGCCGAGGCCAGCAGCAGCGACCGCGTTTTATTGCAGCGGCGGAAGATTCTTCGGCGCATCTTTGGGCGGTTGGTCCGGATAGATGATATGGGCATTGTAGGCCTTGCCCGTCGCCGGATCGTGCATGTTCGAGGTGCCGCGGTAATCGAGCAGATGCTTGTTGGCAACGTCGTAGACCACGTCGAGCGGCCCGGCCAGCAGGCGCAGCAGCGAGTCCGGCTCGATCAGCAACTTCATGCCCGGTTTGCCGTCGATGGTGATGTCGCCGGTTTTCCTGCAGCGGAAACTGTAGACATCGAGCTGGCCGGCGACCGCGAATTTGAACTTTAGCGTCTTGCCGGCGCGCAGCTCGTCGAAGTGCGCGACGATCGCGTTGTGGAAACCGGAATCGGCGGCCATGCCGGGCACCTTCTGCACGGTCGCGGTGCGCGTATTGCCGTCATTGGTCTTCAGCATCTTGAAGCTGTCCTTGCCGACTTCGGTGATGGCTTCGACGTAGCCTTCTTTCGGGATGTCGAGACGGAACACCGGGATGAAAGGGTCGGCATGGAAGTCGAGCGTCTTCGAGGCGATCGGCGCGCCATCCGGCGCGTAATACTTGATCGTGCCACCGAACCAGCGGTCGCCGTCGACGTGCTGCTCGTGGACCTCGGTGTAGAGATATTTGTTGCTCTTGAGATCGTAGGCGTAGCCATAGAAGCGATTGACCGCCGGCGCAGCCTCGGCCGCGCCGCCAGCGAGCAGCAACAACGTCATCAGAATTTTCGTCATCGGGTTCTTGTCAGATTGATCGTGGCGTAAGACCGCTTCATTCGCGGTGAATTCCACTCTGCGCGCCGGCTCCTTAGCGCTTCGTGAACAGGTAGTGCCCTACGCCCCATTCATTGCCATTGGCGTAGCCGAACAGTTCGGCGACGGCCATGTAGAACATGCGCCAGCGCTGTACCCAGATTGCGGCGTCATTGTCGCCGTAGCCGGCCTTGAAGATTTTCAGGATCTCGTCCTTGTTCGCATCCATGCCGGCGAGCCAGTGATTCGAGGTTTTCTCGTAGTGACGGCCGTCGACCCACCACTGTTTTTCCAGCGCGACGTCGTCCTGAAAATTCAGCAGCAGGTTTTCGCTGGGCATGGTGCCGCCGGTGAAGAAATACTTCGACATCCAGTCGTCCTGTCCTTTCACCTCGAAGTGATAGGCCAGCACTTTGTGCACGAAGATGTGCACGAACAGCTTCGCATCCGGCTTCATCCAGCGCGCGATTTTGGCCAGCAGCAGGCCGTAGTTCTTCATGTGCTCGAACATTTCGATCGAGATCACGCGATCGAAGCCGGGCTCAATGGTCGCGCCCGAAGTCGGCGCCTGCGCCGGCAAGTCGAAGGTCACGACATTGCCGGTGACGATGGTGAGGTTTTTGAAGCCGCGCTCTTTCGCGCGGCCCTCGATGTACTCGCGCTGACCGTGCGAATTCGACAAGCCGACGATCTGCGAATTCGGGTACTTTTCCGCGAGCCACAGCGATAGCGAACCCCAGCCGCAGCCGAGATCGAGAATGCGCATGCCGTCCTGCAAACCGGCGCGCTCGGCGTACAACTCCAGCATCGCATCGCTGGCTTCGGCCAGCGTTTCCTTGCCGGTCTTGTAGAGGCAGCAGGAATATTTCAGGCGCTGGCCGAGATGCGCATGGAAGAAAGCGGCCGGCACTTCGTAATGCTGCTCGTTGGCAGCGCCGGTCTCGACCGCAATCGGGCTCGCGCGCAGCTCATCGAGGAATTGATTGAAGCGCTGGCTGCGCAGTTCGCCATCCTGATTGGCTTCGTCGATCAGCCGCCGCTCCATGAGTTGGCGCATGCCGAGGCGGGACAGCGAGTCGGGAATCAGGCCGCGCTCGCAGAGGTCGATTACATTCATCGGTTCAGGGTCTTTTGAGGTGGGGTGGTGAAGCAGTTTCCAGTTTCCAGTTGCTCGTTGTCAGAGAAGCAAAAGCGCAGGCACTGCGGTCCCGCTTCTCTGGAAACTGGAAACTATCTTTTAGGCCACCAGGGAATGAATCCGCTGGTCGTCCTCATGTAGTCGGCGTAGCCGGGGCGCGATTGCACGAGATGCGCTTCGAGAATCGGGACGCCGGACATCTTGAGCAACAGCCAGGCCATGATTGCGGCCGGGATCAGCGTCGCCCACCACCAGGCGCTGCCAAGCGCGAGCGGAACGTAGGCGATCCAGTGCAGGCATTCGAAGAAATAGTTCGGATGCCGCGAGGTGTGCCATAAACCGACCGAGCAGACCTTGCCCTTGTTGGCCGGATCCTTCTTGAAGCGTTCGAGTTGCCAGTCGGCGATGCCTTCGCCGGCCACCGACACGATCCAGATCACGATGGCGAGAACGACCAGCGCGAGCGCCGGCGCCTCGGCGCGATACGCGACAACGAGAAACCCGACCGAAAGTAACCAGGCCATGACCGCCTGCAATTGGAAAAACCAGAACATGTTGCGGTTGGCGTGTGCACCCCATTCGCGGCGGAATTTCGCGTAGCGCGCGTCCTCGGGCTTGCCGGCGTTGCGCAGATAAAGGTGCGTACCGAGCCGGAGACCCCAGAGCCCGCCGAGCAGGCCGAGCACGAGGCGCGCGTCGAACGGTGCCGATCCGAACGCCGCGTACCAGACCGCCAGAAAACCCATACTCCAAGACCACACCGGATCGACCATGCCGGCATTGCGGGTCCGGAGCTGGATCGCCCAGACCAGGCTCAGGAAGCAGGCCACGCTGAGGAAGCCCGTGGCGGCGGCAAAGGCTGGAGTCATTGTCGAAAGAATTCTGGAGATCGTGAAACGGGATCGATGCCGCAGTTTACGTGCGACGCGCACGCTTGGATGACGGCGCGGCCTGTTCGCGCCCTCTAACTCGATCTCTGCTACAGCGCGGCGATGGCCGCTCGCGCCTCGCGCGTGTTTTCGTTGTCCTCGCCCAGCGCACTCCTGAACTTGGCCAGACTTTCCGATAACAGGTCGCGCGCCTCGGCCTTCTTGCCGTGCGCGGCGAGCAGCGCGCCGGTCTTGAATACATACCAGCCGAGATCCCATTCACCGTGCGTGAACTGCCGCCGAGCGCGGGCCAGCGTCTCACGTGCGACGTGTTCGGCCTGCTCGGCGCGGCCGGCGCCATCCTCGAAGCCGGCGAGGTTCATCGCGTGGGTCAGCGCATCGGGATGATCGGGGCCGATCAGGCGCGCGTCGATGGCCACCGCTTCGCGCTGCAGCGCCACCGCTTCGTCGAACCGCTTCAGCCGCATCAGCGTCATCGCCGTGTTGTTGAGACTCAGTGTGAGATTCGGTGACTCCGCCGGATCGTTCTGGCGCTGGTAGTCGAGGCCGAGCCGGAACAGCGGCAGCGCCTCGGCGTAGCGCTGGGTCTGCAAGTAGGAATAGGCGAGGTCGTTGGCAGCGGTGACGCTGTACTGCGTCTCGCGATCACCGATGGCGAGCAGGTCGGCGCGGGCCTCGGTCAGCACCTTGATCGCCTCGTCGAAGTTGCCAGCCATGTTCAGCACCGAGCCCAGCCGCCGCTTGCGCGCTGCGGTCATCAGGTGCTTGGCACCGAACACCTCCTGGGTCAGCGCCAGCACTTCGCGCGCCATCGGCAGGGCTTCGTCGAAACGCTGCGCCTCGGCGAGATCGAACGCCAGATCATTCTCGGTCAGCAAACTCAGCTCGTGCTTCGGCCCCAGCCGCGCGCGCAGTTCATCGAGAAATGCCTGCTCGGGTTTCAGGCAGGCGTCTTCGAGCTTGCGCGCCAGGCAATCCGCTGCGAGCAGGGCATGCCGCGCCGGAAGTTCGGTTTCGGCATCGAGCGCGGGCTTGCCTAGATCGAGCACCTGCTGCGCCAGCTGTTTCATCGCCGGCAAATTGTTGTTCAGCTCGTGGACGTCGATCAGCTGCAGGCGCGTGGCCTGGGTTTGCGGATCGGCGTCGCCGAGCATCTTGCGGCGCACGGCGAGTGCGGATTCGAGCAGCGGCAGCGCGCGCATCGGTTCCGACAGGCCGGTGTAAGCCTGGCCGATGGCGTCTTCGATCGCGGCGCGCGGCAGCGAATCTCCGATGAAGCGGCGGTCAAGTTCCGCCGCTGCCGGGCCGAGCAGTTCGCGCACGCGGATATTCGGATCGGCGCTGATCAGCGGGTTGGCTGCGGACAGAAGATTGCGCGTGAGGAAGTCGGTGACCGCGCGCGCGGTGGCGGCTTCGCGTTCGGCGCGACGGCTGGCGGCATCGGCGCGGTAGAAGAGCCAGGTGCTGATCGCGAAGCCAACCAGGAAGGTTGCCGCCAGCGCGCGCAGCAGGCCGCGCCGGGCATGGGCGCGGGCCAGCGATTGTTCGAGTTTCTGGCCGTGCGCCAGCGCCTGGCGCTCGCGTGCGCGCTCCAGCCGGCGCAGGTCCAGCGAACGCAGGCGCAGAGCCAGTTGCGCAACATCGGCGAGCCGCTTCGCCGGATCACCGGCCGCCGCCAGCGCAATGTCTTCGCGCAGCAGTTCATCGGCAACCTCGGCTTCCCAGCCCGGTGCCAGCGGCCGGCGGAAATCGCCGACCACCATCTGGTACAGCATCACGCCCAGCGCGTAGACATCGGCACGCACCGTCGGTGCCGCGCCGGCCAGCAGTTCCGGCGCGAGATACAGCGGCGTGCCGCTGGCCGAGCCATCGGCAACCGTGCTTTGGGTGAAGCCCATGCGGGTGATGCCGAGGCGCTCAAGCCGCTGCGGGTCGAGCACGCGGCCGCTGCCGAAATCGGTGAGGCAGATCTGCGGTTCGCCTTCCGCGTCGAGCCGGATCAGGATATTGGCCGGCTTCAGATCCTTGTGCAGCACGCCGACGGCGTGCACTGCCGCCAGCGCATCGGCAATCGCGGCGACCAGCTTCAAGCGCGTGCCGGGTGCGAGTTCGGCAACGCCGCCGTGGGCATCGGCCCAGTGCTGCAAGTTGCCCTGCGGGCAGAACTCGACTTCGATGAAATACGGCGGCTCCTCGAGATTCCAGTCAAGGATGCGGGCGTAGTCCGGGCGCGGGCCGAGGGCGTCGTTGAGCAGGCGGAACAAGGTGATCTCGCGCTTCAGCGCGGTCAGCTGCACGCCGTCGCGGCCGAACTTGAAGACGCGGCGCTCGCGGGTCTTGGCATGTTCACCAATCCAGACTTCCCCGAAACCACCGCCGTGCAGACGCTCGACGAACTGCCACTTCGGACGGTTCGGCACCGGATCATTGATGGTAAACGCCGGCTCCGGCATTGCCTCAGGCGCGGCCTCGGCCGGGGCCGGGAGCTGCAGGCTGATGTCCGCCGCCAGCCGGTAGCCATAACCGTGGGCGGTGCGGATCATTGTCTGCTCGCCATCGCCCAGCGCCTGCCGCAGGCGCCCGGCGCATTTGGTCAGCGAACTTTCGGTGACCACCCGGCCCGGCCACACGGCCTCGAAGATTTCGTCCTTGGTCACTACCTCGCCAGAGTGATGAAGGAGCAGACGCAGCAATTCCAGCGGCCGATGCTCCAGCGCTACCGGCTGCCCGGCAACCCTCAGCAGCAGGCCGGCCTCGTCGAATTCGACATTGGCAAAACGCCAGACCCGCGCGCTGCTGGTATCCGACGCCCGTCGTTGCGGCATGGCCGGCGGGCTGGTCATCAATGGCGGTCCTTGAGTGCGCTCACGGCTGCGTTTTCCGAACAATTCCGAAATTTTCCGAATTCCGTCAGGACTTCGCAATCCCCCGTTACCGATCATGCACCTCGGTCGCCACGCCATGGTCGACCCGCCACGACGATCCACCGGGAGACACCATGAACCGTATCCGCCAGATTCTCGCCGCCAGCCTGCTGCCGCTGCTCGCCGCGACCGCCGCCGTCCGCCCGGTTGCGGACGCCTCCGCTTTCCCAACCACGCCCACGCGGGTCGCAACAGCGGCACCCGCCGCCGCCGACAAATCCGCAATCCTCGAACGCTACGGCCGGATTCCGCTCTACTTCGAGAAGAACAGCGGCCAGACCGATGCCCGCGTCCAGTACCTCGCGCGTGGTGCCGGCTATG
>JAYWBB010000062.1:0-5835 GCA_043781855.1 Nevskia sp.
ACGAGAAAGTCGGAATCCTTGCCGAAGCGGAAGTGAAAGTGAAGGACATCGATGACCAGTACAGCCAGGGTCTGACCACGCAGTCCGAGCGCTATAACCACGTCGTCGACATCTGGTCCAAGGCCAACGACGACATCGCGAAGGCGATGATGGCGCGTATCGGCACCGAGGCCGTTGTCGACAAAAAGGGCGATACGGTTCGCCAGACGTCGTTCAACTCCGTGTTCATGATGGCCGACTCCGGCGCACGCGGCAGCGCGGCGCAGATCCGTCAGCTCGCCGGCATGCGCGGCCTGATGGCAAAGCCGGATGGCTCGATCATCGAGACGCCGATCACCGCGAACTTCCGCGAAGGCTTGAACGTTCTGCAGTACTTCATCTCGACCCACGGTGCGCGCAAGGGCCTGTCGGATACGGCGCTGAAGACCGCGAACTCCGGCTACCTGACGCGCCGTCTGGTCGACGTCGCGCAGGACGTGGTCGTCACTTCCGAAGACTGCGGCACGGAGCAGGGCGTGATCATGCGTCCGATCGTCGAGGGTGGCGACATTCTCGAACCGCTGAGTCTGCGTGTGCTCGGCCGTACGCTGCTCCGCGATGTGCACATTCCGGGCAAGAACAAGGTCGCGATCGAGTCGGGCACGATGCTCGATGAAAAACTCGTCAACCGGCTCGAAGAGATGTCGATCGACGAGGTCTGGGTTCGTTCGCCGATCACCTGCGAAATGCCGTTCGGCATCTGCGCGAAGTGCTACGGCCGCGACCTGGCGCGCGGCCATCTGGTCAACATCGGCGAAGCGGTGGGTGTCATCGCCGCGCAGTCGATCGGCGAGCCGGGCACGCAGCTCACCATGCGTACCTTCCACGTCGGCGGTGCGGCTTCGCGTTCGGCCTCGGCCGATGGCGTCGATGCCCGCGCGGCGGGTACGGTACGCGAGCACAACCTGAAGACGGTTTCGAACAAGGAAAGCAATCGCGTGTCGGTCACGCGCACCGGCGAAATCGGCGTCGTCGACGCCCACGGTCGCGAGCGCGAGCGCTACAAGATTCCGTATGGCGCGGTCATCCAGATCAAGGATGGCGACGCGGTCCGGGCGGGCCAGCGTCTGGCCAAGTGGGACGCGCACACCCACCCCATCATCACGGAAATCGCCGGCCGCGTGCAGTTCCAGGACTTCGAGGACGGCATCACCGTCACGCGCGAGACGGATGACATCACCGGCATGAGCACGCTGGTCATCACCGATCCGAAGACCCGCGGCATGGCCGGCAAGGACCTGCGGCCGGTGCTGGCGCTGGTCGATGCCAAGGGCAAGCCGCTGACCTTCCCGGGTACGGATATCCCGGCCGCCTACTCCCTGCCGCAGAAGGCGATCATCAACATCGAGGACGGCGCGGAAGTGAAGGTCGGCGATGTTGTCGCCCGAATTCCGCAGGAAGCCTCGAAATCACGCGATATCACCGGCGGTCTGCCGCGCGTCGCCGATCTGTTCGAAGCGCGCAAGCCGAAGGACCCGGCGGTACTCGCCGAGGCCAGCGGTACGATCCGGTTCGGCACCGCGACCAAGGGCAAGCAGCGCCTGAAAGTCGTGATGGCGGACAGCGAGGAAGTCGAGCAGCTGATTCCGAAGTGGACCCAGATCACCGTGTTCGAAGGCGAACACGTCGAGATGGGCGAACAGATTTCCGACGGCGAACCGAGCCCGCACGACATTCTGCGTTTGCAGGGCGTCACCGCGCTGGCGAACTACCTCGTCAAGGAAATCCAGGACGTGTATCGCCTGCAGGGCGTGCGCATCAACGACAAGCACATCGAAACGATCATTCGCCAGATGCTGCGCAAGGTCGAGATCGCCGAGCCGGGCGATACCCGCTTCCTGCAGGGCGAGCAGGCGGAAATCTTCCACGTGCATGCCGAGAACCGGAAGATGAAGTCGAACAACCAGCGGCCGACGCAGTACTACCGCCAGCTGCTCGGCATCACCAAGGCGTCGTTGTCGACTGAGTCGTTCATCTCGGCGGCCTCGTTCCAGGAAACCACGCGCGTCCTCACGGAAGCGTCGGTGCGCGGCTCGCGGGATGAGCTGCGCGGCCTGAAGGAGAACGTCATCGTCGGCCGTCTGATCCCGGCAGGCACGGGTCTGGCGCATCACGAGCAGCGGCGGAAAGCGCGTGGTGGCTCTTTGCTGGCCGATCTTCAGAACTCGATCGGCGCATCGCCGATCACCGATGTCTTCGAGGCCGTGCGCAGCGAATCTGCCGTCAGCAGCGGCGGGGATGATGCAGAAGACGAGGTCGAAGAGGCCGGCGAGGAATGAGCGGCTTCCGGCCCCGACGCACAAGTCTGTGCGGGGGGCCGGAAATCTCGAATGAAACGGCGGGCGGATGCCTGCCGGATCATTGACTAAAGGCGGGCGCGCTCTTATGATTCGCGCCCTCGTTCGGCGGGCTGCTCGTGCGCCGAAACATCTTTTACAAGCGGGCTTCGACAAGCGGAATTTAGACAGTGCCAACGATCAATCAGTTAGTGCGCACCGGCCGGACCTCCAAGGCCGCCAAGAACAAGGTCCCCGCGCTTGAGGCGAGCCCGCAGAAGCGCGGCGTCTGCACGCGCGTCTACACCACGACTCCGAAGAAGCCGAACTCCGCGCTTCGTAAAGTCGCGCGTGTGCGTCTGACCAATGGCTTCGAAGTCACCAGCTACATCGGCGGTGAAGGCCACAATTTGCAGGAGCACTCCGTTGTCCTGATTCGCGGCGGCCGCGTCAAGGATCTTCCGGGCGTCCGTTACCACACCGTGCGCGGTGCGCTGGACGCCTCGGGCGTCGAGAAGCGCCGTCAGGGCCGTTCGAAGTACGGCGCCAAGCGTCCGAAAGCGGGCGCCGCCAAGAAGTAAGTCAATTCGTCTGGAGGAGTCAGTCATGACTGACTGATCTCTGGTTCGAATCACTATCCACAATGGGTTCCTAGCCGCTAGCAACCCGCCACCGAGTCAAGAAAAATGTCACGTCGTCGTAGCCCAGAGCGTCGCGTTATCCTCCCGGACCCGAAGTTCAAGTCCGAACTGCTGACCAAGTTCATGAACATGGTCATGGAAGACGGCAAGAAGTCGGTTGCCGAAAAAATTCTCTACGGCGCGCTGGATCAGATCGCGACGAAGAAGAAGACCGATGCGCCGCTCGCGGTGCTCGAAGCGGCGTTCGACAACGTTCGTCCGAGCGTCGAAGTGAAATCGCGTCGCGTCGGCGGCGCCACCTATCAGGTTCCCGTCGAAGTGCGCGCCGTGCGCCGCACCACGCTGGCGATGCGCTGGCTGATCGACGCCGCGCGCGCCCGTGGCGAGAAGAGCATGGCTGATCGCCTTGCCGGCGAGCTGCTGGATGCTTCCGAGCACCGCGGTGCGGCCGTCAAGAAGCGCGAAGATACGCACAAGATGGCCGAGGCCAACAAGGCGTTCGCGCACTTCCGCTGGTAAGCCGAAGAAGGATCTTTGGCGCCGCTGGAATTCCGGCGGCGAGTTCCCATTTTGTAATGACGCCGCGATATTCTGCGCGGCTTCATCTTTAAGAGACACGAGGTTTCCCGTGGCCCGCACTACGCCCATCGAGCGGTATCGCAACATCGGTATTTCCGCGCACATCGACGCCGGCAAGACGACGACGACCGAGCGCGTGCTGTTCTACACCGGCGTCAATCACAAGATTGGCGAAGTGCACGACGGCGCGGCGACGATGGACTGGATGGAACAGGAACAGGAGCGCGGCATCACGATCACGTCGGCCGCGACGACCTGCTTCTGGACCGGCATGGGCAAGCAGTTCGACCAGCACCGCATCAACATCATCGACACGCCCGGACACGTGGACTTCACCATCGAAGTCGAGCGTTCCATGCGCGTGCTCGATGGCGCCTGCATGCTGTACTGCGCCGTCGGCGGCGTACAGCCGCAGTCGGAAACGGTCTGGCGTCAGGCCACGCGCTACAAGGTGCCGCGCATCGCCTTCGTCAACAAGATGGACCGCAGCGGCGCGAACTTCTTCAAGGTCGTCGAGCAGATGAAGACGCGTCTGCGCGCCAAGCCGGTGCCGATCCAGATTCCGATTGGCGCCGAGGAAGGCTTCAAGGGCGTGGTCGATCTGGTCAAGATGAAGGCCATCCTCTGGTCTGAGGAGGACAAGGGTGTGAGTTTCACCTACGGCGAGATTCCCGCCGACCTCGTCGCCACCGCGAAGGAGTGGCACGACAAGATGGTCGAGGCCGCCGCCGAGAGCAGCGACGAGCTGATGAACAAGTACCTCGAGGGCGAGGCGCTGACCGAGGAAGAGATTAAGGGCGGCATCCGCAAGCGGACGCTCGCGCTCGAAATCTTCCCGATGCTCTGCGGCTCCGCGTTCAAGAACAAGGGTGTGCAGGCGATGCTCGATGCTGTCATCGAATATCTTCCGGCGCCGACCGAAGTGCCGCCGATCCAGGCGCATGACCCGGACGATTACGAGGTCATCATTGAGCGCGTCGCCGGTGACGAGCAGCCGTTCTCCGCGCTTGCGTTCAAGATCATGACCGATCCCTTCGTCGGCACGTTGACCTTCGTGCGCGTCTATTCCGGCGTGCTGAACAGCGGCGACAGCGTGTTCAACTCGCGTACCGGCAAGACCGAGCGCATCGGTCGCATGGTGCAGATGCACGCCAACGACCGCACCGACATCAAGGAGCTGCGCTCGGGCGACATCGCCGCCTGCGTCGGCATGAAGGATGTCTTCACCGGCACGACACTGTCCTCGACGACCAAGCCGGTCATCCTCGAACGCATGGTCTTCCCGGAGCCGGTCATTTCGCAGGCGGTCGAGCCGAAGACCAAGGTCGACCAGGAAAAGATGGGCGTTGCGCTGAGCCGTCTCGCGCAGGAAGATCCTTCATTCCGCGTCCGCACCGACGAGGAGACCGGCCAGACCGTCATCGCCGGCATGGGCGAGCTGCATCTGGAAGTGCTGGTCGAGCGCATGAAGCGCGAGTTCAAGGTCGAAGCCAACGTCGGGCCGCCGCAGGTGGCCTATCGCGAAACGATCAGGAAGAGCGTCGAATCGGAAGGCAAGTTCGTGCGTCAGTCGGGCGGTCGCGGCCAGTACGGCCACTGCTGGATCAAGCTGGAACCGCAGGAACCGGGCAAGGGTTACGAGTTCGTCAACGGCATCGTCGGCGGCGTGATTCCTCGCGAGTTCGTGCCGGCCATCGACAAGGGCATCGTCGAGGCCATGAAGAACGGTGTCGTCGCCGGTTATCCGGTCGTCGACGTCAAGATCACGGTGTTCGATGGCTCGTACCATGACGTCGACTCCAACGAAATGGCGTTCAAGGTCGCCGGTTCGATGGCGTTCAAGGCCGGCGTGTTGAAGGCCAGCCCGGTCATCCTCGAACCGATCATGGCGGTCGAAGTCGAGACGCCGGAAGACTACATGGGCGATGTCATGGGCGATCTCAACCGTCGCCGCGGCATTATCCTCGGCATGGACGACGTCGGCGGCATCAAGGCGCTGAAGGCGGAAGTGCCGCTCGCTGAAATGTTCCAGTACTCGACGACACTGCGCTCGATGAGCCAGGGCCGCGCGACCTACACGATGGAATTCAAGAAGTACCAGGAAACGCCGGCGAACGTCGCGGCGGCCCTGGCGAAGAAATCCTGAACGCAACAGCTTTTCCCACGCTGTACTGAACTTGAGTCGGATTAGAGGATATTTCGATGGCAAAAGAGAAATTTGACCGCAGCAAGCCGCACGTGAACGTGGGGACGATTGGGCATGTGGATCACGGCAAGACGACGACGACGGCGGCGTTGAC
>JAYWBB010000063.1:0-42658 GCA_043781855.1 Nevskia sp.
TCACTGAACTCGGATTCGTCCGCGATCCCGGCTTCAAACCCTGAACCGCGATGCTCGGCCGTATCGTCGAGATCGCGCAGGACGGCCGCCGCCTCTCGGTGGAGCGGGGCTTTCTGGTCATACGCGACGCCGACGAGGAACTCGGGCGGATTCCACTCGACGATATGTAATGCCCCAGCGTTTTCTGCTCAGCTCATGCCGCTAAAGCGAATGCTTGAGCGGGTGTTTTCATCTTCAGCGCCTGATGGGGCCGCCGATGGTTGTAGAACGCAATCCAGTCGCTGATGACGCGGCTGGCGTGCTGCAGGGTTTCAAAGCGATGCCGATGCACGCACTGCTCTTTCAGTGATCGGATCACCCGCTCGACCATGCCGTTCTGCTGCGGACAATGCGGCGTGATGAATTCCTGCTGGAGTCCGTAGCTTCGGACCAAGGCGGTGTAGCGTCGGCTGGTGAAGACGAGCCCGTTGTCGGATCGCAGCAGGAAGGGCGTCTGCACGCGGCCCATGGTCCCGAATCGGGTGATCAAGGCTTGCTCCAATGCGGCGACCGCCGTCGTCGCCTTGCCGCTTCGGGACAGGTGCCAGCCGAGCAACTCGCGGGTGTGGCAGTCCATCACCAGCGCCACCGTTGCCCAGCCGTCCCGGCCGGCCCACACACGACACAGGTCGGTCGACCAGCGCCGGTTCGGAGCCTCGGCTCGCGACGGCAGCGCCTGGACTCGGGGCCGCTGTCCGATCGGCCGCTTGCGCACCTGCCAGCCTTTGAGCTGGAAGACCCGCTGCACCGTGTTCTTGTTGAAGCCCAGCAGGCCGGCCACCGTCCGGTAGCCAAAGGACGGCTCCTCCTCAATCATCGCCTTGATCGGCTCGACCAGACGCGCTTGCAGCTTCGGCGGGGCCTTCCGCGGCTGGTAGTACACCGTTCGACGCGGAATCCCAAACCACCGGCACAGCTTGACCACCGATACTTCGAAGCCGTCTGCTTTGAGTCCCTGGCGGATCGCTTCGATCATGTCTCGTCCTCGCCCAGCAGGGACTGCCATTTTTTTCGCGCACGCAACTCCAGCATCGCCTCGCCGTATGCTTCCTGAAGATCCTTGAGCTTGCGCTCGTACTGCTCTCGGACATCCTCAGGCTTGGCCCGCAAGGCGTTCTCCAGCCCGCCCTTGCCTTGATCAACCCAGCTCTCAATCTCCGACGGCGACAGATCAAACTGCCGCGATGCTTCCGATACCGTCGTCTTGCCCTGAATGATCTCCAGCACCAAGGCGCTCTTCCGCTTGGCCGTCCACCGCTTGATCTCGTCTTCCATCAACACGCTCATGGCTACCTCCTTTCAAAGTATCGCCTGAGCAGGTTTTCACTGGGGCATTACATCGTCGTCTTCGAGTGCTTCTCAAACCCGGCCGACGCCAGCATGATCTGTTTCATTGCCTGCACTCCAGTCTATATTTCGATAGACGTATTTTAATGGAGTGCGTGGGGGTTTTTCAGAGAATCCTTAGGTAGCCGCTTCGTGCGTTTGATTCTGCTTGGCGGCGGTTCTGTGATTGGAGGCGCGCCTCTGAAGGCGTGGTCTTGGGCTCAATTTGCTTTATTCAGATCTATTAGGTCTTGCATGCTGATTGTGCCGATGATGTTCATTTCATCGTTTAGCAATTCATAGAGAACTCCAGTTCCTCGGATACTGAACGCAATTATTACGTCTTGATCCCCGCCACCTTCGCTGTGTGGCTCTTCATTCGGCGGGCTGGAGGTCATGGAGCCTACGTGCCGGATTTCTTTTACGGACCCATCCGGTTTGTATAACCTGTGTTCTCCCTGCACGACGAATGTATTATTGTGGGCTAGATGACGATGGAGGACTATTTTCTGATTTGCTGCGAATTTGAAAAGAACATCGGCAATTCCGTTCTTTTCGTCAACGTCAAGGATTGAATAATGCAGATGCTCGAAGTCTCCCAATCGATTCCATCGAATATGGCTGTCGTCGAATGTGTGGATGGTCATCTTAGTGCTCTCCTGACTTGAACTGGCAGTTCGTAGAATAGATCGGATTTCATTCTGCTGCATGGCAAATGGGCCGGCCTATAAGTTGGCGGCCTCAAATCTGAAGTGCAACACCTTACAAGCAGTAAGGTGCGTCGATGGAAGAAAGAGTCCGATACAAACAGCTTGAACCTGAAGAGCGCGTGACGATTGCGAGCATGAAGCAGCAAGGATTGAGTGGACGCGCGATTGCGCGGACGCTGGGTCGTTCTGCGTGTACGGTGAGCCGCGAATTGCTTCGCAACGACAGCGGGGAGTGGGGCTACACGGGCGCAGGCGGTGAGCGAGTCGGGGCGCTGTGGTTGGCGGTGTGCGGCCTGCTGGCGCAGAAGGGGTTGCTGCAGCAGATCCGCTACGCGGCAAGCGGACTACCCGGATGAGCCCGAAGGTCAGGTGTGGCACGAAACGATCTACACGCCACTACATCAGGCGCCGCCGGACCGCAGCAAGATAGCGACGCTGGTCTACGGTGGCTTTTCGTGCTGTGCGTACACCTACCAGAAGTTTCACTCGGACACCGAGCGCGTACTCGCGCAGATATTGGAGCGCGATTCCAAGCTATGGCTCCGCCCGGTCAACGGCCAGTTCAACATCTAGTACCGTCGTGGCGACGATCAACCCGAGTACGTGCCGGACTTCGTCGCCGCGCTGCCAGACGTGAATCTGCTGATCGAGATCAAGTAAGGCGATGGATGTCGATTCCGACGACGTTCAGGCCAAGGCCAAAGCGGCGACGAGGTGGTGTGCGCACGCCAGCAAGTACGCTGCGACATATAGTCAAAAGCCGTGGCGCTACTTGCTGATTCGGCATGATGCTGTTGCGTCCAACGTAACCCTGAAGTCGCTTGCCGACCGATTTACGATGGCTCTCGATTAGCCCGACGTGGAGCTTGGAATCAGCGAACAGTTGTAGCCCCACAAAAATGGTGCGCCCGACAGGACTCGAACCTGTTACCTGCGGTTTAGAAGACCGCTGCTCTATCCAGATGAGCTACGGGCGCTCGCCGCGAATTTTAGGCTAAACGGCGAGCCAGGTCTTCCGCTCGTAGAAGCCATGTCGTTGTCCTCAGTGCAGGTTCCGTGCAGATCGTCGTGTTCAGAAGACCTCGAAAGCTCGACGATTCATGCACTTGTGGGACAACATTTTCCTGCCTTCAAGCGCGGGGCCGCAGGTTCGAGTCCTGCCGGGCGCACCATTCAATAGTCATTCCTGGCGCGATGAAACAGCGACTTCCTGCTGCGCGCTTCCGCTGTTGCCGACGTATACCATTTCAGGTGCAATTCGATACGTCGCCGATCGTGACGTTCGGTTTTTCGCAACGGAGCACGGACGCAAGCCGGCGAGGGAATGGCTCATCAGCCAGAAAAAATCGGGATGCTCTACGTTGCTCTACCAAAATCATCGGGCCATACTCGCTTCGTGAAAAAGCTCCGTGCCCTATTGATCCTGTTGCTTTGCGTTGCGTTGCCCTACTCGGCAACGGCGACGATGCTGCAGGGCATGCAGTGTCATCACGACGGGCTCGGCGGGATCGCCGAAGTTTCGCTTCATGAGCATGGTGGTCATGAGATGCACGAGCATCATCACCACGACGCAGCCCAAAACGATCCGGACCGAAGCAAGGTGTCCGCAGACCACGGGTGCGATTGTGCCGTCAAGTGTTCTTGTCAGCATCACTGCGCATCGAGTTGCAGCGCGGTATTTACCAGTACTGTTGACGACGAGCAGGTCTTCGCGTCTGCCGTCGGCCCAGGCTCGACTGCCTATACGTCGCATGTTGCCGACGTCCATACACGCGCGGTCTTTCGACCTCCGATCGCGGCGCTGACCAGCGCCGCCTGATCGTTTTCCGCCGCCTGTCGCGGCGGACTTCCTCCGGTGACTCCCTGTCCCACCTGAGCAGGTGGCGGCGCTGATCTTCGTCCTGGACAGCATCCGACTCGTTCGGTCGCTTTCGACGGAGGTTCACCGTGGTACGCCAGCTTCGCGACTGGCCTCTTGCTGAGGCAGCGCGCCGCATACCGTTAAGCCATTGCGCGCGTTTCCCGAAACGGAAACGCGGGACTTCCGCACGGGCATCTGTTTCCGGTGCGCCAGTCGCGGGCGGCAGGTCGCGTCCGACCGATATCCCGATTTCATTCCAGATCCGTTCCATCAAATTCGAGGAGTTTTCCGATGAACTCTCGCATCCGATCTTTACTTTGCGTCTCGCTGCTGTCCGCCGTACCGACGCTCGCGCTGGCACATGAGCACTCCGAATCCTTCTGGTACGGGCATCCCGGCAAGGCCGCCGACGTGAAACGCACCATCAAGCTGTCGGCGATGGACATCAAGTTCATGCCGACTGACCTCACGATCAAGCCCGGTGAGACGGTCAAATTCGAGATCGTCAACGACGGCAAGCTCGACCACGAATTCGTGCTGGGCAGCGCCGAGGAACAGGTCGAGCACGACAAGGAAATGGCGGCGATGGCCGGCATGAAGATGGACCATGTCAACGGGGTCAGCGTCGCTCCCGGAAAGACCGGCAGCCTGATCTGGACGTTCACCAAGGCGGGCAGCGTGCAGTACGCCTGCCACGTTCCTGGGCACTACGCGGCCGGCATGGCCGGTCAGTTGACCGTCAAATGAAAGCCGGACGTTCGATCGTCACCATGCGCCGTGCAGTGCGCCGCTCAGTCTTCGGACTGGGCGGCGCTGCGCCGATTCGGCTTTCGCTGCTCGCAGGGGTCATGCTGGGCTTAGCCGGGACGGCGCAGGCCGAAGAGCCGCTCGGCGGCGCACTGAGCCTGCCGCAGGCGATCGCGGTGGCGCAGCGCGACAACAAGGATCTGAAAACGGCGCGCTACGCCGTCGATGTCGCACAGGCGCGCCTGCTGCAGGCAGGTGTCCTGCCGGATCCGCGACTCAACATTACCGGCGCCAGCGACTTCGCGTTCAAGAACAACGGCGAATACACCGCCTCGGTCGGGGTCAGCCAGGACTTTCCGATCGCCGGGCGCATCCTGCGCCAGAAGGACGTGGCGCGCGTCGACATCGAACTGGCGCGCACCGAGATCGCCGAGGCCGAACGTCGCCTTGCCGGCGAGGTCGCCGCGAGCGTCTATCGATTGCTTGCCGTCGATCGCCAGGTGCAGGCGCGCGAAGAACTCGCGGCGATCGACGAGCGCTTGGCCAAAGCGACGCGCAGCCGCTTTCACGCGGCCGAAGTCTCCGAGCTTGACGTCAACACGGTCGCGCTTGATCTACAGCGGCTGCGTCAGGAGCAGGTGCAGTTGCAAGCAGAACGCATCCGACTTCTGCTGGCACTCAATCAACTGCTTGGTCGCCCGTCCGGCGCTGCGCTCATGATCCGTGAGCCGCTGCCGTCCATGGATACCTTGTCGTCGCTGGCCGAGCAGCAGGCGAAGGCCCTGGCATCGCGCCCCGACTTGCGGCTTGCACAACTCCAGATCGAGCGCGCGCAAGCTGATGTGGCGCTGGCGAAGTCGAAGCGCTGGGAGGACTGGAGCGTCGGCTTGGGCGTGCAGCAGGATCGGATCGCGGTCGATGGCGCGCCGTCGCAGAGCGGCGATCGCGCTTTGAGCTTCAATCTGACGATTCCGCTGTCGCTGAAAAACCGCACGCGCGGTTTGATCGCCGAAGCGGAAGCGAGCGCGGAGCAGGCCAAGGCACGCGTCGAGGCGCGGCAGCTCGATATCAGCAATCAAGTCGCGACCGCCTATTCGGAAGCATCGACTTTGCAAGGTTTGTACAACGGCTATCAGAAAGACCTGCTTCCAGTCACCGCGCGCAATGTCGCGCTTGCGCAAAAAGGTTACAGCCAAGGGCTCGTCTCCCTCGTTGAAGTCGTGCAGGCGCAGCGGCAGCAGGGCGATCTCAACACAGCGTCGGTGAACGCGCTCGACCAGTATCTCCAAGCGCTCGCCCGTTTGCGCACGGCCGTCGGCGACTACCCGGTGTCCGATACCGAGGCAGGCCATGAACCACAGGATTCCCATCAATGAATGTTGCCATCAAGCAAGTCCCAAGCTTCCGCGTTTTCGCGATCACCGCCATGGCCGCATTGCTGGCTGCGGCGCCCCTTTTCCCTCGGGATGCAAAGGCGCACGGCGACGAGATCGAAGTCGGTGACAGCGGCGCCAAGGGGCCGGTATCGCTGTCCGAAGCACAGGCCAAGGCGATCGGCCTGACCCTGGTCGCCGCCGACCTGAAACCACTCGCCGACCTGCTCACACTCAACGGCGAGATGCAGTTGCTGCCGGACCGGCAGGCACAGGTCAGTACCCGCATCAGCGGACAGGTCACGGCGCTTTATGTGCAGCTAGGCGATACCGTGAAGGCCGGTCAAAAGCTGGCGCGGGTGCAAGCGCGCCTGGTCGGCGATCCACCGCCGAGTGTCGATGTGTCCTCGCCGAAGGGCGGTGTCGTCGATGCCGTCAACATCGCGGTCGGTCAGTCGGTCGAGCCGGCGACGACGCTGTTCCAGGTCAGCGATCGCTCGCAGGTCAACCTGGTCGCGCGGGTTTACGAGGAAGACCTCGGAAAAATCCGGCTGGGTCAGGACGCGCGTATCCATACGCTCAGCTATCCGGATCGTGTGTTCAACGGCAAGGTCACGCTGATCGGGCCGACGCTGGACGCGGCCAGCCGCACAGCGCAAGTGTGGTTCCGGCTGTCCAATCCCGACGGGCTGCTCAAGCCCAATCTGTTCGCGAAAGCGGCTGTGGTGCTGAAGCAGAACGAGGCGGCGCTGGCCATTCCGAATGCCGCGATCATCGAGGCCAACGGCGAAAAATTCGTCTTCGTCAAACAGGGCGAGCAGTACCAGCGCATCGAGATTACAACGGGCCTTGCCGATGACGAAGACAGCGAAGTCACGGACGGCCTGGTGCCGGGCGACGAGGTGGCGACGCAGGGCAATCGCCAGCTTTATACGCTGTGGCTCACCGGCGGAAGCAAGAAAAAGGACGAGGCCAAGGACGGCGAAAAGCCGGCCCCCCAAAAAGCCGGCCCAACGCCTGCTGAAACGAAGGGCGGACAGTAATCATGTTCAACCGCATGATTGCGTGGTCGCTGCACAACCGGCTGATCGTTCTGGCGATCACGCTGGTGCTGTTCGTGGCTGGCGGCTTCACGCTGCAGCGCATGGCCGTGGACGTATTCCCCGAGTTCGCGCCGCCGCAGGTGGTGATCCAGACCGAAGCGCCGGGCATGGCCCCGACCGATGTGGAGTCATTGATCACCTATCCACTGGAAAGTGCGATCAACGGCTCGCCGGGTGTGACCGCAGTCCGTTCGAAGACCTCGGTCGGGCTCTCGACGATCACCGTCGTGTTCGATGCCGGCACCGATATCTATCTCGATCGGCAGCTCATCAACGAGCGACTGCAGAACGTCGCCGGCCAGTTGCCGCCAGCCGCGAAGCCGCCGGTGATGCTGCCGGTGACCTCGGCGGTCGGCTGGCTGGTCAAGTACGCACTGGTCAGCGACGTGCTGTCGCCGCAGCAATTGCGCACGTTGTCGGACTGGGACATCCGCCCACGTATCCTCGCACTCGGCGGAATTGCGTCGGTCGTATCGATCGGTGGCGAAGTGAAGCAGTATCAGGTACGGATCGACCCGGACCGGCTGCTGGCGTATCGCGTCAGTGTCGATGAGATTCGACAGGCGCTGAAGAATGCCAACGTCAATGTCCCCGGTGCTTTCCTGCAGAAGTCCGGCCAGGAGCTGATCGTCAGCGGCATCGGACGAATCGTCTCCATCGACGATATCCGCAGCACGGTCATCACGCTGCGCAACGGCGTGCCGATCACCGTCGGTAATGTCGCGGACGTCGCGCTGGGTCCGGAGCTCAAGCGTGGCGATGGCGCTTTCGGCGACCACGACGCCGTGATCGGCACCATCTCGAAAGCCTACGGCGCAGACACGGTGAAGACCACGGCCAAAGTCGAAACCGCGCTGGCCGATATCAAGAAGACGCTGCCGGCCGGCGTGACGATGAACACCCAAGTGTTCCGTCAGGCGAACTTCATCGAATCGGCGATCAAGAACTTGCGCACCTCGCTGCTGGAGGGCGCACTGATCGTCATTATCGTGCTGTTCCTGTTCCTGATGAACTGGCGCGCCTCCTTGATCACCTTCCTGTCGATGCCGGCCTCGTTCATGGGCGGCATCCTGGTGATGAACGCGCTGGGCATCGGCATCAACTCGATGACCTTGGGCGGTCTCGCCATCGCCATCGGCGAGGTCGTCGATGATGCCATCGTGACGGTCGAGAATGTCGTCCACCGGCTCCGGCTCAACCGGGCCTTGGCGGTGCCGCGCGGGATCGGCCAGGTGATGTTCGACGCGGTCGGCGAGATCCGCAATTCGGTGGTCTACGCCACGCTCATCATCGCGCTGATCTTCCTGCCGATCTTCTTCCTGGAAGACCTCGCTGGCCGCATCTTCCGGCCGCTCGGTATCGCCTACATCGCCTCCGTGATGGCGTCCCTCGTGGTCTCGGTAACGATGGTGCCCGCACTTTGCTACTTGCTTCTAGCCAGGCGTGATGAGAAACGGCTTGATACGGGCACCATCAATGCACGCGGCGACGGCGCGACACAAGTCGAGCACGCAGCGTCCGGAGGCGACACGGGGCAAGAAAAAGAGACCGGCTTCGTACTCTGGCTGAAGGCACGCTTCGAGCATCTGCTGCGTTTCGCGCTGCGTCACTTTTGGATCGTAATGGGCACGGCGGTCGCAGCACTCATCGCCGCCCTCGCCCTGCTGCCGTTCTTCGGCCTGTCGTTCCTGCCGGAATTCCGCGAAGGCAATTTCGTCATCGCGATGAACACACTGCCGGGCACGTCCCTCGAAGAATCCATGCGCCTTGGCAAGTTGGTGCGCGAGGATCTGCTCAAATACCCGCAGGTTATCTCAATTGACCAGCGCGCCGGCCGCAGCGAGCTGGACGAGGACGCCCAGCCGCCGAACTTCAGCGAGTTCGACGTCAATCTCGATTTCGCCCGGGACAAGACGATGACGGCGGATGTGCTGCTGGAGCACATCCGCAACGATGTGGGAAACGTGCCAGGCGCGGTGTTCAACGTCGGCCAGTTCATCGCGCACCGCTTCGATGAAGTGCAGTCCGGTGTCCGCGCCCAGGTCGCGATCAAGATTTTTGGCGATGAGCTGCCGGAGTTGTTCAAGCTCGGCCAGCAGGTTCGTACGATCCTGCAAGACGTGCCGGGTGCTGTCGATATCAACCTCGAACAGCAGATCAGCGTGCCGCAGGTCAACATCCGCATTGATCGCGACAAGGCGGCCCGCTATGGCATCAACGTCGGCACCGTCGCCGAGGACATCCAGACCTCGCTCAATGGCGAAACGCTGTCTTCTATCCTCGAAGGCCGGCGCAGCTTCGATCTTGTCCTGAGATTGCGCGAAGGCTCGCGCAATCGTGTTGGTGCTATCCGCGACATTCTAGTCGATGCCCCTGCCCTCGATCCGCCGAACGGCGGCAAGCTGCCGCTGCGCGAGGTCGCAACGATCAGCGTCGATGACGAGCCGTATTCGATCGGCCGCGAAAGCGTGCGCCGCCTGATCGTGCTCGGCTTCAACGTGCAGGGCCGCAACCTGAGTGCAGTGATTGCCGATGCCCAGAAGGAGATCGGCGAGAATCTCAAATTGCCGGCTGGCTATTCCATCGAATACGGGGGCCAGTTCGAGAGTCAGCGCGCCGCCAATCGCACGCTGCTCAGCTTCGGCCTGCTGGCGCTATTCGGCGCGGTGCTGCTGCTCTACAAGGCGTTTGGCAATTTCCGCGAAGCGCTGCTCGTGCTGTTCAACCTGCCGCTGGCGATGATCGGCGGCATCGTCGCGCTGTACCTTGCCGGCGCCAATCTCAGCGTCGCGGCGGTGATCGGCTTCATCACGCTGTTCGGTATCGCCACGCGCAACGGCATCATTCTTGTCAGCCATTACAACACGCTTCGCGCCGCCGGCCGGCCGCTGCAAGAAATCGTCGTGCAGGGCACGCTGGATCGCTTGGTGCCGGTGCTGATGACGGCGCTGACCGCCGCACTGGGCCTGCTGCCGCTGCTGTTCGGATCGCCGGTCGGCAAGGAGCTGGAAGTGCCGCTGGCGCAGGTCGTTCTCGGCGGCCTGTTCACCGCCACCCTCCTCAACATGGTTGTCGTCCCCACGGTCTACAACCGCGTCGAACGCTGGCGCGAGCGCCGGCACCCCGCCGCAAAATCCCTCAATAGCGCTCTGGAGAACCCCACATGAAGCACTCGACATTCAAGGCATTGGGTCTGGCCGTTGCGCTGTCCGGCCCTCTGTTTCTTGCTTCCCTTGCGGTTGCCGCCGAAGCAGTGGAGAAGACCGCCATCCCGGAAACGGCTGACGCCATTTTGCAGGCCATCGACGCCAAGTCTGCCGAACTCAAGAAAACCATCGACAGCGGCTCGCTCGACGCTGTTCATCATCAGGCGTTCGCGATTCGCGATCTCGCTGCGGCATTGCCGGCGAAGTCTGCTTCACTGCCCGCGGACAAGCTCGCCAAGATAAAAGGTAATGTGAAGTTTGTTGCAACGCTCGCTGAACGCCTCGATGCCACGGGCGATGCCAAAAATGTGGCCGGCACGAAATCGAACTACGCAAAGCTGACCACCGTGCTGACCTCAATCCGCAGCAACTACGCGCCTGCCAAATAGCGCCGCGAGATTGGAGACGGCTATGGAAAAGTTCTCTCGCTGGCTTGCTGCGGCCTTGGTGAGTGAATCGGACTCCCCGCGTGTTCCGCGGGAACGGACAAACCACAGGCCCGAAGATCACCGTACACAAACGCGCAACCTGTTCGTGCTGCTCGAAGTGGGTCAGCTATCTCAAGAAGTCGGGCTTTGCCGTGAAGGCGGCGAACAATGACCGAGACGAGATTGACCAGTTACATCGTCAATTCGGTATTGCCGATGAAACCAAAGCCTGCCACACCGCCGTGATCGAAGGCTACGTCCCTGCGGAAGACATCAAGCGGCTTCTTGCCGAGCGTCCGAAGGCGCGCGGGCTGGTGCTTCCGGGCATGCCGGCCGGCTCGCCGGGCACGGAACAGGGCGACGCCAGGGAGCCGTACAAGGTTTTGCTATTACAAGACTATGGCTCGACGACGGTCTTCGCAGCCCATGAATAAGTTCTCGCCGTTGGCCGCTGTTGAATCCAGCAAAGGAGGACCGATATGCCCATGCTAACAATCGGAAAGGTCGCTGCGCAGGCGGGGGTAGCAATCGACACCATCCGCTATTACGAACGCGAGGGCCTGATACTGCCACCGGCTCGACGACCTTCCGGCTACCGCGATTATCCGGCGGATAAGGTGAAGCAGCTGCGCTTCATCCGTCGTGCGAAAAACCTGGGTTTCACACTCGGCCAAATTGCTGATCTGCTCCAACTGACAGAGCGCAGCCAACACGATATGGCCGGCATGAAACAGGCGGCTGAGGCCAAGCTGCCATTGGTTCAAGCCAAGATCACCGAGTTGCAGCACATGCGAAAAGCCATGCAGAAGATGGTCACGGCCTGCCCCGGACATGGCGAGATGGCTGATTGCCCAATCGTAAACGCCCTTAGTCAGGACCGGAAACCGTGAGCGACTGTTGCGGCTCTTCCAATCGACGGTCTCGAATGCCGCTGGTCACAGCGATCATCGTGGCTGCTGCACTGGTATTCGTGGTGGCTTACGGGGCGTCGATAACAGCGCATCCGGTCATCGTGACGCAAGACGCGGCAGGAACTGCCTATACCTTCGCGGAAGCGATTGCCAAAGGGGACGAGGCGACCGCGCTTGCGCTGCTGCTGCCCAACGTGCTGATCTACGAATCCGGAGAAGCGGAGACTTCCGCTGCCGAATACGCCAACTATCATCTTCCTGCCGATATTGCCTTCATGGCCGGGATGAAGCGGGACGTGCTGTCTCGCGAAACAGGCGGCGATGGAGCGGCAAGCTGGGTTGCAACGAAGTCCCGGCTCCGGGGTCAGTACAAAGGCAAGCCTGTCGATCTCGATTCGACCGAGACGCTGATTCTCACGTTCACCGAACCGGGCTGGCGTATTTCCCATATCCACTGGTCGTCCACAGCGCATCGTGAGCCACCGTCGTCACCATGACTCCATGAGCACACTTGACGCTTGATGAGCGGGTCCAAGGCATCCGTATCTCGGTCATCGCCAAGCCAGATATTTAGCCTCAATGTCTCCAGTCGCCCGCGTTTCAAAGCAAGCACTGACTGACTCACCACCACACGCGTATACCAGCGACAAAACGGCGTTCGTTCACCGGGCTGCCTTCGGCGCGACGACGGTCGGCAGTGCCTGCGAAGGACCACTCCCAGACATAGCCGACATAAGGCGCAAATTTTCGATGCAGTTCGTAGCGCATGCGCAAGCCCGCCTCGATATTGCCAAGGCCAGCGCCGAGGCCCCGCTCATTATCGGACTTGGAATAGGCGTTGCTTTCAACGCCCGGCGTCAGGATCAGACGATTGGTGAAACGCGCGTCATAGGAGGCTTTGAAGCGCGCTGAAAATCGGCCGTCCTCGCCGACGTAGCCAGTGGCCTCGATGTCGAACCAACGGGGCGCCAGCCCTTCCACGCCTGCGGCGAGATAGGTGTGCGCGCCGCGACCGAAATCCTGCCGCACTCCGAGCTGAGTACCCCAGAATGGTGACCAGGCGCGCCACCAAAGAGCTTCCGCATCCGTGGTTGGATCGAGGGGGTCGCTCTCGATCTTTTGACCCTGCGTCCGCAACCAGAGCTTGTCGTGATCGCCGCCGTAATTCCCTTGAATCGTCCAGTTGAAACCTTCGCCTTCATTGCCGGATAGATACTCCAGTTCGGTGGGTAGCAGATGTCCGAACCTGATTTGATCCGTGTGCTCCATACCGGGCATGTCGGTATACGCATAGCCCTCAGAGTAGGCGTCCGGATCGCGCGCGTTCGCTGGCGCGTTGCCACCCTGCATCGAACCCATATCCATTTTCTTCATCGGAGTGCCTGGGGCTGGCTTCGACTCCATGTCCATTCCGTCCATCGACGCGGCCGGTGTAGGCGTCGACTCCATTTCCATCGCTTGCTTTGGCGTAGCGGGGGCTGGGCTTGGCGACATGTCCATTCCCGGCATCAGGGTGACCGCAGCTGGCTTCGGCTCCATATCCATTCCTGGCATCGGCGCTGCGGCTGCCGGAGCACCTTCAGCGGCTTTTGCCGTCGCCGCGCCACCCGCAGTATTCTGTTCGGCAGCGCCTGCTGCGCCAAACGAATAGAAGATCGCCACCCATCCGCTCACGGCTACGCTGAGCCAGCTGGCGTGATTCGGCACGCGCCACGTCGGTTCGTTGAGGGCCTTGGTCTGCGCCTTCATGCCACCACCACTTCCCGGAACATGCCTGCCGCCATGTGGTAAAGCAGATGGCAGTGAAAGGCCCAACGGCCGGGCGCATCGGCGGTGACGGCAAAGCTGATACGCTGCGCGGGCTGCACTGTGATCGTGTGCTTGCGTGCCTGGAACGTACCGCGCTCCGATTCCAGTTCCATCCACATACCGTGCAGATGCATGGGATGCGTCATGTTGGTGTCGTTGGCCAGGATCACCCGCAGCCGTTCACCGCTGCGGAAGTGAATGGGTTTGGCGTTGCTGAGCTTGACGCCGTCGAATGACCACTCGTAACGCTCCATGTTGCCAGTCAGGTGGAGTTCGATTTCGCGTCCAGGTTTTCGCACATCCATCGAGCCGCCCACCGTATGCAGGTCGGCGTAGTTCAGCACGCGCCGGCCATTACCGCGCAGATTCACGCCTGGATCGTTGAGATTGGCGCGTGGGTAATCCACCCGCATATCGACACCCGGACCGTATTCGCTCCGCGCGTGGTGAGACTTGCCCGGCATCGAACCGGCATCTCCTGACATCGAGGCCATCGCGCCCATCATGTCGACATCGGTCAACCAGACCGGAGAATCGAGCTGCGGCACTTCGGCTTGCATACCTGCGCGCGGCGCCAGCGTGCCGCGAGCGAAGCCGGTGCGGTCCATGGATTGCGCGAAGATCGTATAGGCGTGGTCGTCTGGCATTTGCACGATCACATCGTAGGTCTCGCCGGGACTGATACGGAATTCATCGACCTCAATCGGCACCACATCCTGTCCGTCGGTGGCGACGATGCTCAGCTTGAGGCCAGGTATGCGGACATCGAAATAGGTGCCTGTGCCTGCGCCGATGAAGCGAAGCCGCACCCGCTCCCCGGCGCGGGCGATGCCAGTCCAGTTGTTTGCGGGCGCAGTGCCGTTCATGAGGTAGGTGTAAGTCGCTCCCGACACGTCGCTGTAGTCGGTCTGGCTCATGCGCGTGCGATTCCAGATATCGCGCCGGGCAAGGGCGCCAGACAAACCCACGCGCGACAGGTCCGTGAAGACTTCGCCGACGGTGGACATCCCGTAGTTGTAGTAGCTACCCATCTTCTTCAGATTCAGATACACCTGCACCGGGTTTTCGTCGGTCCAGTCGCTGAGGATCACTGCGTAGTCGCGTTCTGTTCGCACGGGCTGGGCAACGCGCGGCTCGACGACTAGGGCACCGTACAAGCCTGTCTGCTCGTGCAGCGTGTGTGCGTGATACCAGTAGGTGCCGGTCTGATGCACGGTGAATCGGTAGGTGAAGGTACTGCCCGGGGCGATGCCTGGAAAGCTGATACCTGGCACGCCGTCCATGTCCGGCGGCACCAGCAAACCATGCCAGTGGATGGCGCTCGGTTCACTCAGCCGGTTGGTAACACGAAGCGTGACCGTATCGCCCTCGCGGATGCGCAGCACGGGAGCAGGAACCTGGCCATTGACCGCAGTGGCGACGCTCCCGCGGCCCGTGTAATTCACCGGCAGCGCAGCGATCTCAAGGTCGAACTCTGTGCCGCTCAGTTCAGACGGACTGACGCCGGCAGCCAGCAGCCGCCCTGGCCACGAGCCGAGCGAGCCAATGACCGCCGAGACCGCAACGCCCTGTACGAAGCTTCGACGCGTGTGTCCTGGCAACGAGGGGCTCATGTCGCGTCACTCGTGGCCCATTGGCGGATCCTTGGGTGCGTCCTTGCCGGCCGGCGGCATACCCATTGAGTCATCCTTCATTTTGTCCATCTTGTCCATCCCCATACCGGGCTTGCCCATCGGCTTGCCATTCTTGTCCATGCAGCATTTGGGCTTGCCTGAAGCATCGGCGGGCATCTGCGCGTTCTTCTTTAACTGATCAATCTCCATACGCAACGCTCGGTTTTCCTCCTGCAGTTGCGCGTTGGTGGGCGTTGCGGCGGCGGCGGGGGTCTTCTGGGCGTTAGCCGCAGTTGTGACGAGACCCAAAGCCAGTACGGCACTGGTAATTGCCGCAAGGGTGGAATTGTTGATCAAGCTGCGTGGCATTGGGGTTTTCATGGAACGATCTCCAAGGACTGGTTGGATAGGAGGAAGAAGCGGAAAGGGATGTTGAATGTCTGGCCGAGCCAGATTCGTGCGCGCTCGCCAATTCGCCGTGCGGCAACATACACGCGCTGGGCAACCTGGTGTCTGTCTGTCAGCGCACAGACACCGCCTTTCCAGGAGAGGAGCGTGTCAAGGGCTGACAGAGCGCTCTACTGAGGTGTCTTGTACCAAGACGCTAAGGGGCACTCTTCGGCGAGGAATCAATTCATGAAGAACGCAAGCAAGTATTTAGCCGGAGTCTCTACAGCTGCCCTGCTGTCGCTGGCGGCATTCGCCGCGGCCCCTGCGGCCGGCGAACCAGCGCCGACACCCGATCCGCCGGCAGCGGAAACGGATTCGACAACCGCAGGCAAGCTTGGCGAGAGCCACAATATGATGGGCCACTCGCCTGCCGGCAAAGAAATGCAGCTGATGAAAGACAAGAAGGTGCCGATACACCATGCCGGTGATCCACCTTCGAAATCTTCGGATTCAGTTGACTGCGTAAATCACAACATGATGGGCCACTCGCCTGCTGGCAAAGAGATGCAACAGATGAAAGACAAGAATGCGGTTCCAACACACAATCCTTGTGACCCGCCTTCAAAGTCGTCGAATACCGGCAAGTCGGAGAAGCACAACATGATGGGTCACTCGCCGGCCGGTAAGGAGATGCGGATGATGAAAGACAAGAAGGTTCCAATCCACGAGAGTGGTGGCGATGGCAAACCCGTTGAAGAGAGTCCTCCGTCACCGAACGATCAGCGCCAGAATCGCTAAGGCGCGTCAACGGAAGGTCAGTATTGACATCCAGCACATTTTGAGCTGTGCACTTTTCTGCTTCGATTTAGTCAACAAAGCTGCTTGGCTGAGGATAAAGTCATGAGCTGTTGCCGCGATGTGATGAAGCCAATCGAAACGTCTTTGTGCTGTACGCCAGAAGACACCGTGGGCGACGCTGCGCGGGCTATTCGCGACTCAGGCTGCGGTTGCGCGCCCGTAGTTCAGGGTGCCGACAATCACAAATTGGTCGGTGTCGTTACCGAGCGCGATGTGTGTTGCGGAGTGGCGGCTGACGACCATCGCGCTTCCGATGTTCTCGTTGAAAAAATCATGAGGCCTTCGTCTGCCTGGTGTGGCATGGATGAGCCGATTGAAGAAGCGCGACGGAAACTTCACGAACATCGTGCGACGAGTTTGCCTGTTGTAGACAAGCAAGGTGGTTGCTGCGGCACGGTCAGCATGCACGGTATTGAGAAGCCCGAGATGTCTACCTAGTAGACAAGGAGAAATTGCCATGCGAACCAAGAAACAAATAATTCCCTTCATCCTGGTGTGCTTTACGCTGGGCGTATCGTCGATGAGCCTTGGAGATAACCGGGCGCAATCCACGAACCCGCTTTCGCCCGAATTGCGGAAAGACATGGTGGATATGTACCAGAAGATGGCGGACTGCTTGAAGACGGATAAGTCTCTGGATGAATGTCAGCGAAGTGTGACGAAGGTGTGCCCTGTCATGGCGAAGACGGGAAAGTGCCCGCTTCAAGATGGTACGAGGGCTATGTCGGGTCCGGCTGGAAAGCATCCCGACGGAAGCATGGGTCCAGGGTCGGGTCATGGTCATCAGTAAATGAATTAGCAGCCGTATGACGCGGTGAAATATTCTCGAAGGAACTTTTGCAGCCTGACGGAGGAGGCATTTCCGGTGCCGCGCGCAGTCGCCGCCGACCAAGTTGGAACGGACGAGCAGGCCACGCCCCATTCGCAGCCGCTCGTACCCGCTTCGGATTCTGAAGTCACATGATCCGCCGAGCGCTGATCGCTGGTTTCACGGCAGCTCTGGCGCTTATTGCATTTCCCGTAGGTGCCCAGACGGCTGACGAGCACGCGAGCCATCATCCCGGCGGTTCGCCCCCCCCACCGCTGGCGGCTCCCACAGCCACGGTAGTTGCCCCAGCGGCACCGATGGCAGCTCCCGCTCCGGCAATGGCTGCGCCCGCTGCGCCGGGAATGGTTCCAGCCGCGCCAATGGCTGCACCCGCCGCGCCCTCCAGTGCGCCCGGCGCACCGCCAATGGCCGGCGGCGGGATGATGGACATGATGGGCAAAATGATGGCGCCGGCCAGCTCGGCCGTCGCAGCCCCGGCACTGGCACCTGCTACTGCGGGATCCAGTGTGGCGGGCGGTATGGCCGGCATGCCGGCGCCGGCGGCACCGGGCGGATGCATGGGAGGAGGTTGCGGGTCTGGTGCCGCTAAGACGCCGATCTACCCCTCACTGATGACACTGCCTGCGCTGACTCCGGAGAAACGCGCCGAAATCGAGGCGCTGGCCAGCCAGCAACTCGGCGAAGGCATGGCTCGTCTCGCAAGCAGTTATGAGTCGCTCAATCGCGCATCGCAGGCCGGCGATCACTTGGCTATGCAGCAATCCGTCGGTCTGATGCGTGAGGGCCTCGACGAGGTCGGAGCCGGCATCGCAGCTCGGCGGGTTCTCTCGGAAGGAAAATCACCACGCAACCTCGCACTCGACTGGTTCAAACGCGAGATGAACCTCGCATCTCCCATAGCGACTGAAGGGCTGCACGCTACTGGCGGCGTCACAGCGTTTCATCTCCTTACTATGGTGTTGCTGATCGTCTTTGCGCTGGCGATGGTCGTTATCTACTTGTTCAAGATGCGCCGCGCGGCCGCGTTGTTTGGACGTCTCGAAGGCGGCACTGGAGGGCCACCGCCAGGTTCTTCGGCACCACTCGCCGGCAAACCCGGTCCGGGCGCGCCGGGAACGCCACCGGCGGACGGCGCGCCGCCGTCTTCAGCAACACCCACACCAAGCTCGGCACCACTGCCCGCAGCGGGAAAGCCGCCGATGCCGGGCCGTCCGTCCGAAGGACGCGCGGCAATCCCCGCTTCAGAGCCGACCTCTGCGCCGCCACTCACGGCGAACTGGCGAGGGAAGTTGCGCGTGGGCAGCATCGTCACGGAAACACCGAGCGTCAAAACATTCCGGCTTCTGCCGTCGCCCGGCGGCGAGCTGATGCCCTTCACCTTCGTGCCCGGCCAGTTCCTTAATCTCGCATTCTGGATTGGCGGCGCGAAGATGAATCGCTCCTACTCCATCTCATCCTCCCCAACGGAGCGCGAATACGTCGATCTCACCGTGCGCCGCGAGCCACGGGGCGCGGTCTCCCGCCACGTTGACGATCTGCTCAAGGTGGGTGACCCCATCGATGCGGGTGGCCCGGTCGGGCGTTCCACGTTTACCGGCGCCGAGGCCGACAGCATCGTGCTCATCGCCGGTGGCGTCGGAATCACACCGATGATGAGCATCACGCGCTATCTCACCGCGCGGTCATGGGCCGGAGACATATTTTTTTTCTATGCCTGCCGCGCGCCTGCCGACTTCATTTTCGCGAAAGATGTCGCCGAGCTTCAGCGGATCAATCCGAAGCTGCATGTCGTCGTCGCGATGGAACACGCAGAAGGGACCGACTGGCAGGGGCCGCGAGGACGCCTCACGAAAGAATTGTTCACGGCGACGGTGCCTGACCTTGCCTCGCGCAGAATCCATCTCTGCGGGCCGCCCGTGATGATGGACGCGATCAAGGCGATCCTCGCTGAGCTGAAGGTTCCTCTCAACCAGGTGAAGACCGAGAATTTTGGGTCGGCCGCGCCCATCCCGGCCATCGCGGGGATGTCCGCCAAAGTGACTGCCCCGGCGACCGGCCCGCTGGTGACGTTCTCGAAGAACAACAAGTCGGCCAGAATCCATGTCGATCTCGAGGCCGGAGATAGCCCGCCGAAGCAGAGCGTTCTGGAGCTCTCGGAGGAGCTCGGCATCGGCATTGAATTTTCCTGCCGCGTCGGCACGTGCGGTATCTGCAAGGTGAAGATGACCTCCGGCGAGGTCGAAATGGCCGTTGACGACGCCCTCGATTCCGACGACAAAACCAACGGAATCATCCTCGCCTGCCAGGCCAAGCCGAAGGCCGATATCGCGGTTGAGGCGTAGTCATGAAGGAACGTGAGCGCGTCGTCGTCACGGGTGTCCTGAGCGTCTTTCTGCTGGCCTGGCTGGGCTTCCTCGTCCATACCTCCCCGCGCTTTCCGGGCAGCGGGATTGGGGCGGTATTCGGAATTGCCGGCGCGGTGCTCATGCTGATCCCGCTCGCGTATCCGATCATCAAGCGCGTCCCCTTCTTTCACGCTCGAATCACGCCGCACATTTCGATGCAGTCCTTGATGATCCTGCACGTTTACGCCGGCATCTTCGGCCCTCTATTCGCGATCATTCACACCGGCCACAAGTTCGACAGCCCGCTGGGTGTTGCGTTGACGGCGACCATGCTGCTCGTCGTCGTCAGTGGCTACGCGGTTCGCTATCTGCTCACTTACGTGAGTCACGACATCAAGGACAAGCTGGTCCTGCTGCAAACCGCCCGTGGCGACCTCGACAATGCCTGGGGCAGGCTGGAGAACGCTACGGCAGAAATGAAAGTGCTTCCGAAGGGGCGCGTCCTCCTCGCTGGTTTCGCATCGTTGGGATTTGCGCTTCCACCAGACAGCTCCGCCATCAAGGTCACGCGCATCGCTGAATCCGTGGCGGATCTCGAATATGCGATCCGCATGGACGAGTTCTTCAAGCAGTGGTTTGCCCGATCCCTGAACCTGCATATCGTTGTCTCTGTGGTTTTCTACCTACTGCTTGCGCTGCACATCGGGTCTGGCATCTATTTCGGCCTGCGGTGGCTGCGATGAAGCGTTTCGTGCTTTGGCTCCTGCTGATCGGCATTCTCGGCGTGGCGGGTTGGCTGGCGGTAACTCATTTCCAATCTGCATCTGCAGCTGCATCTGCGGCTGCGAGGCAGTTGGTGAGTCCCGGTCCGTTATCGCCTCGGCACGCTTACTTGAGCGACCGATGCGCTTCATGCCACGAGTCAACCGTCGGCGTTACGGTCGCGAAATGCACGGCCTGCCATGCGAATGCGGAGCGCTTGCTGGGTCGTCAGCCGACCCTGTTTCACGCGAGCATCGACGAGTGCTCGGCATGTCACGTCGAGCATCAGTCCACGAACGTTCGACCGCTGGTGATGGATCACGTAGAACTCGCCAAGGTCGGTGCCCGGACACTGGCACGCGCTTCGCCAACGGATGCCGACAGCGCCGCTACGCTCAAGTCGCTGGAAATCTGGCTTCGCATCAAAAGTCCCGGACAGTTTGACGCGAGTACCGCGCGCGAGTCCCTTAATTGCGCCGGATGCCATGATCGCCGCGATCCGCACTTCAAGCGATTCGGCAGCGACTGCGGGCAATGCCACACGCTTGCGTCGTGGATCGTGCCCGGCTACCAGCACCCGTCATCTTTATCCACCCAGTGCGTGCAATGCCACCAGCCGCCTCCGAGCCATTTCATGGAGCACTTCTCGATGGTCTCGCAAAAATACGCAGGCAAGGAAAGCGCGCGTGTGGATGAGTGTTTCGAGTGCCACAACACGACGAGCTGGAACGACATCGTGGGCGTCGGCTTCTACAAGCATCATTAGGCATCACTAGCGGAGCACATGACGAACCATCTCGCGAACTACCCGAATGAACCAGCCGCTGGCGAAGCGATGCTGGACGCGCTTACACAGGATGCGTTCAGATATTTTGTTCACGAGACCAATCCTGCGAACGGCCTGGTGCGCGACAAGACGCAACCCGGTGCGCCTTCGAGCATTGCTGCCGTTGGATTCGCGCTGGGAGCCTATATGGTTGGCGTCGAACGCTCATGGATGACGCGCGCCGAAGCAACAGCACGAACGCTGGCGGTGTTGCGGTTCTTCCGGACCAGTCCGCAGGGAACGGCGCCGGATACGACCGGTTACAAAGGGTTTTACTACCACTTTCTCGACATGGAGACTGGACGGCGTGATGGCACGTGTGAGCTGTCCACTATCGACAGCGCTTTCCTGCTGGCTGGGATGCTCACCGCCGCAAGCTATTTCGATCAAGATTGTGACGACGAGAATGAGATACGCACGCTGGCCGATGCACTTTACCGACGTGCCGATTGGCAGTGGGCGCGAAACGGCGGAGCGACAGTCACGCACGGTTGGAATCCCGAAAGTGGCTTTTTGAAATACCGATGGGAGGGTTACGACGAGGCTCTGCTCGTGTACGTACTGGGCCTCGGTTCGCCGACGTATCCGCTGCCAAAGGAAAGCTATTTGGCGTGGACCTCTACCTATGAATGGAAGGAGATCTATGGTCACGAGTTCCTTTATGGCGGCTCACTTTTCATTCATCAATACTCGCATCTGTGGATCGACTTCAGCGGGATCCAGGATGTCTTCATGCGCGACAAGGGTATCGACTACTTCGAGAACAGCCGACGCGCGACCCTCGTCCAGCAGCAATACGCCATTCACAACCCTCTGGCATTCGCGGGCTACGGCCAATACTTCTGGGGGCTGACGGCAAGTGATGGTCCTGGTCGGATGGTGCGGCGGATCGGCGGCGTCGAACGCACCTTCTTCGACTATGTGGCGCGCAGCGTTCCATACGGCCCGGATGACGGGACTGTCGCGCCGTGGGCCGTAGTCGCCTCGTTGCCCTTCGCGCCAGAGATCGTGCTGCCGACGGTTCAGCACTTCAAAGAAGTTTATCCAGAAGTCACCGGCAAATATTGCTTCAAATGCAGCTTCAATCTGAGCTTTCAAAACGAGCCGCAGAGCAAGCGCGGTTGGACTTCTCATTACCATTACGGCATCAACTTGGGGCCGGTCATATTGATGTGCGAAAACCACCGCTCAGACTTGATCTGGAAACTGACGCGGCGCTGCCCCTACCTCGCCACGGGACTGCGTCGTGCCGGATTTTCGGGCGGCTGGCTATGAGGAGGCCGTGAAGCGATGGCTGCTGATGCTTTAGCGATCTGCGTAGCAACGAAGCCCCGGATTCAGGGTCAATACAAAGCCAAGTTTGTCGATCTGGACTCGCCCGATACACTCATCCTGACTTTTACCGAAGCGGGCTGGCTTATTTCACACCTCCACTGGTCGCTCATGTCGCACCGTAAACGTCCAGCATCCCCGTGACTCGGTGACTGCGCTTGACTCTTGACTACGGTCCAGGGCGCAAGCTTTCGGTCATCTCGAAGCCATTGGCTTCGTCCCCTTACCGAAGCCGATCATGAATTCTCAATCTCACTCTTGCTGCACGCCGCGTCCGGTTGCTGCCGAGAAGGCTGTCACCGCACCGGAAAGCTGCTGCGCCTCGAAAACGCAGGCGGGCGGACACGACGATGAAGATATGGGCACGCACGATCACGGTACTCACGATGTGGCTGCGCCAGGTGTGGCCGATCCGGTCTGCGGCATGACGGTGAACCCTGCCACCGCACTCTCGCATCAGTATCAGGGCACCGACTACTTCTTCTGCGGAGAAAGCTGCCGGAAGAAGTTCACGAGCGATCCGCAGCAGTATCTGAAACCTTTCGTGAAGCCGGGGACGCCGGCAGCAACTGGAGCGATCTACACGTGCCCGATGCACCCGGAAGTCGAGCAGATCGGCCCCGGTAGCTGTCCAAAATGCGGCATGGCTTTGGAGCCGAAGACGCTGAGTCTGGCGGACGACAGCCACGATCCCGAACGGGTCTCGATGCAACGCCGGTTCTGGGTGTCCGCGCCGCTCGCGCTGATCGTGCGTGCGCTGACGATGAGTGGATTGCTGCCGGCGCTCGACATCGCGGCGCGCGTCGGTCATGGCGTTGCCGACGCGGTGCAACTCGCACTGGCCACGCCCGTCGTCCTCTGGGGCGGCTGGCCGTTCCTCAAACGCGGCTGGCAATCGCTGGTCAACCGCAGTCTCAACATGTTCACACTGATCGCGCTGGGTGTCGGCACAGCCTACGGTTTCAGCATCTTTGCCTTGCTGTTTCCAGAACTGCTGCCCGCTTCGTTCCGGATGGCGAACGGGATGCCGCCGCTGTATTTCGAAGCGGCGGCGGTCATCACTGCTCTGGTCTTGCTTGGACAGGTGCTGGAGCTGCGTGCACGCTCACAGACCTCGGGGGCCATTCGCGCACTGTTGCAACTGGCGCCGAAGACGGCGCATCGCGTCGATGCTGCCGGGATCGAGAGCGACGCCGACCTTGCGACGGTCGTTGTCGGTGAACGGCTGTGGGTACGCCCCGGCGAAAAAATTCCGGTGGATGCGGACGTGATCGAAGGCAGCAGCCATGTCGACGAATCCATGTTGACGGGCGAGCCGAATCCAGTGCGGAAAGGGACTGGCGATGCCGTGACCGGCGGCACGCTCAACGGCACCGGCACGCTGGTGATCAAGGCGAAGCATGTGGGTGCCGATACCGTGCTGGCGCAGATCGTCAGCATGGTTTCGGCAGCACAACGTTCGCGTGCGCCGGTGCAGCGGCTCGCCGACCAGGTGGCTGGCTGGTTCGTGCCGGTGGTGGTCGCCATCGCGGTGCTTGCCGCGGTGGGCTGGGCCGTGTGGGGCCCAGCGCCGGCTCTGGCCCATGCGCTGGTCGTCGCGGTGTCGGTGCTGATCATTGCCTGCCCCTGCGCGCTGGGCCTGGCGACGCCAATGTCGATCATGGTCGGCGTCGGTCGCGGTGCGCATGAAGGCGTGCTGATCAAGGACGCTGCGGCGCTCGAACGCATGGAGAAAGTCGATACGATTGTCGTGGACAAGACTGGCACGCTGACTGAGGGCAAGCCGACTTTGCAGGCGGTCATTCCGGCCGACGGGTCTAGTGAAGACACTCTGTTGCGTCTGGCCGCAGCGACCGAATCCGCGAGCGAGCATCCCCTGGCGCGAGCCATCGTCGATGGTGCGACCACGCGCAAGCTGACGATCCCCCATGCGGAGCAGTTTTCTTCTGATTCTGGGCTGGGCGTGTGGGCACAGGTCGAGGGACAGCGTGTGCTGGTTGGCAACGCCGCGCTGATGCAGCGCGAAGGTATCGACGCGAACGCTCTGATTGCGCGCGCCGATGAGTACCGAACACAGGGTCATACAGTAGTGTTCGTTGCCGCTGACGGCAAGGCACTTGGGCTGCTTGGCATTGCCGATGCGGTGAAGCCGACGACGGCCGAGGCGGTCGCCGCGATTCAGGCGCGCGGGATCAAGCTGGTCATGCTGACGGGCGATGAGACGCGCACGGCTCAGGCCGTTGCGGCCCGACTCGGCATCGACGAGGTACTCGCCAACGTCATGCCAGCCGACAAGGCAGCAGCTATCGAACGGCTAAAAAAGTAGGGCCGTGTGGTTGCGATGGCCGGTGATGGCGTCAACGACGCACCGGCCCTGGCACGCGCCGATGTCGGCATCGCGATGGGCACCGGCACCGATGTCGCCATCCAGTCGGCCGGCATCACGCTGCTCGGCGGCGACCTTCGCGGCATCGCCAGAGCCGCAATACTTTCACGAGAAGTGATGCGCAACATCCGCCAGAACCTAGTCTTCGCGTTTGCCTACAACGTCGTCGAAATTCCTATTGCGGCCGGTGCGCTCTACCCGCTGTTCGGCGTGCTGCTGTCACCGATGCTGGCGAGTCTGGCGATGAGTCTGTCGTCGGTGTCCGTCATCGGCAATGTGCTGCGGCTGCGCGGAGCGCGATCGTGAAGGCTAACAAGGCTAACTCGGAGGTCGCCGAAGCACGGGGTTTTGTACCTGTTTTCGGGACGTTGTGCGCATACCAAGCTGTGAAGATTGGCGTAAAGTGAATTAGTGATAAAGAAGCAAATCTGGTCTTCAATTGAACGCATAAACATCTGCTGAAAACATCCATGTCATTCCGGCAAATCACCGCAATCTTCATGATTCTCGTAAGCCTCACGGCTCAGGCGAGGACGGAGTTTGCGTGCGGAATGAGTCCAGCCGCGATGACAGCGCATGTCTGTTGCCCACCGGACAAGAAGGCTCCCTGTGCTGCGGGCATTGGTGAAAAAGCCTGCTGCGACGAGGTAGCGTACAACGATGCGCCGCTGGGTCACGCTGCGGTCACGGTAGACACGTCGCATCACGGTGGTCTTCAGACCGGCGATCTACCACCGACGTTCCTCCCCGCGATTACTGCTCTGATCCCCTCGGCGATCGACACCGCCGGCCGCTTCCACGTTGCTCGCGATCTCGATGCCGGCTGGTATCGAGTCCGGCCGCTGTACCTCCAGACGGCGCGCCTGCGCCTATAAGTTTGATGGTCTCGGCGGCTCGTTTTTCGAGCCGCACTGCGCTTTCGCTGGCCCGATTCGGGCCGCGACACAGACCATCGAATTACTTTGAGAGGTACCTACAATGTCTACGCACTCTATGTGGCGAGCGCTGCTCGCCGCCGTCGTCCTTGCATCGTCCATCGGTTCCCTCCCGGCACATGCCGGTGACGGTGCGCCTACGCCGGGGTCTTTCGCCGCCATCATGGCAATCAAGGATCTCTCCCATTTCGGGCGGCATCTACCGGCGGCCGATCGTCCGCCACAAGTGGATGAATCGGCGTCGGCTCCCGGCTCCTTCGCCGCCATCATGGCGATCAAGGACCCGGCGCATTTCGGACGCCATCTGCCGGCAGCGGATCGGCCCTCACAGCGGCCCTGCACCCTGCGGCCGGGGTCTTGGGAAGCCATCATGTCCGTCAAAGACCCTGCGCATTACGGGCCTTGCGGGTGCCGAAACACCGAGAACCATTAGTGAAGTCTGTCGGGGCAGCTGGTTCCGTTTTGTCGGAGCCGGCTGCCTCGTTCGTATCCTGTAATCGCGTGGAGACCGACGTGATATTTCTTCGATCATCCCTGTCGCACCCATCATTGTGGTTGCTGCCGCTCCTGTTCCTTGTGCGCGCTGCAAGCGCGGGGGATGAACCGGCGGCAGTCCTCGATCCTAACGCTTCCGACCCGCCTCCCCTCGCGGCGGGAGCGCCGTTGTCGCTCGACGAGGCCGTCCGCTTGTCGCTCGTCGACCAGCCGGTACTGACCGGACGCGAGGCGCAGATCGGTGCCGAAGAGCAGCAGGCGATCGCTCTGCGGCAATTGCCGGACCCAAAGCTTTCAGGGGGGCTCAAGGAACTGCCGATCGACACCGGCGAGGCGTTCAGCGTGCGCCGCGACAGCTTCACCGAGTTCACGGTCGGCTTGAGCCAGGACTTTCCGCGCGCCGACAAACGCCGGCTCAAGGGCGAACGCAAGCAGCTCGAAGCCGAGGTCGATCGAGCCGCGCTCGACAACGACGAGCGTGCGGTGCGTCGCGATACGTCGCTGTCCTGGCTCGACGTTTATGAGTCCGAGCAGGGGCTCAAGCTCACGCAGCGACTGGCCGACGAAGCCTCGCTGCAAGTCCGATCTCTGGAGAAAGACTACGGCAACGGCAAGGCATCGCAGGCCGACTGGTTTGCAGCGCGAGTCGATGCCGGTCTGGTCGAAGACAGAGCGCACGACTGGCTGCATCGGAGCTTACGCATGCGCGCCGGACTTGCGCGCTGGATCGGTGATTCGGCGCAGCGTCCCCTGTCCGAGTCGCCGGCGCTGCCGGCCGTGCCGAACGTGCTGCCGGACTTGATCGCTCGCGTCGACCATCATCCGGTCATCGGCGGATTGGACAAGCAGATCGAAGCCGCGACCACCGATGTCGCGCTTGCCCGGCAAGCCTACAAGCCGGACTTTTCGGTCGAGGGGTATTTCGCCTATCGGCAGGATTTTGCCGATTTCGTCGGCGTGCAGGTCAGCATCGATCTGCCGTACTTCACGAAGAACCGTCAGGACCGCGGACTAGCGGCAGCGCTCGAGCAGTCGAACGCCAGCGAAGCGCGCAAGCGCGATCTTTTGCGCCAGATGCACGCGCAGGTAAACCAGGATTATCTCGACCACCAGCACTTCGACCAGCGGGTGGCTGACTTCGATAGCTCGATCATTCCGGACGCGCAACGCCGTGTGGAAGCCGCGCGTAGTGCCTATGAGGCCGGCCGAGGCAGCTTCGATGCCGTGCTGCTCGCGCGCCGCAGCCAGCTCGACGCGCAACTGCAACGTCTTGCGCTCGCCGTCGAATCGGCACGGGCGCAGATTCGCCTCAATTATTTGACTGCTGCGAAAACGACTTCCGGAGAAGCGCCATGAAACGCGACTACAACATTCTGCTGATCGGTTCCATGGTGATCCTGATAGGCGGGATCGGCTTTGCGCTGTTCGGCAAGGGGCATGGCGGCAAGCCGAAGACCGATGCCTGCGGCAACGCCGCCCCGAGCTATTGGTACGACCCGATGCGTCCGAGTGAGCACTTCGACAAGTCAGGCAAGTCGCCCTTCATGGACATGCAGCTCGTGCCGAAATGCGGGGAGTCGCAAGGGACGCCATCGGCTGCCGGCGCGGATGCAGCGACCGGCGACCGCAAGGCGCAATACTGGTATGACCCGATGCGCCCCGCCGAGCATTTCGACAAACCCGGCAAGTCGCCGTTCATGGACATGCAGTTGGTCCCGAAGTATGCCGACGACGCCGGAGCCGGCGGCGGCAATTCACCGCCAGGGAGCATTGCCATCGACGCCCGCGTGGTCCAAAACCTTGGCGTGCGATTGGCAACCGTCGAGCAAGGCCGCTTCGCGCGCGTCGTCGATACGGTCGGTACGGTAGCCGTCGACGAGCACCGCATCCAGGTGATCCAGGTGCGTCAGCCCGGCTGGGTCGAGCAGCTTGATGTTCGTGCCGCCGGCGATGCAGTGCGTCGTGGGCAACGCCTTGCAGCCGTCTACTCACCTGACTTGCTTGCGACGCAACAGGAACTGCTGATCGCGCGTGGCTCGGGCGATCCCTCGCTGATCCAGGCCGCGCGCCGCAGGCTTTCTCTATTCGGATTGTCCGAAGGCCAGATCGCCCACATAGAGAAGACGGGCGAGTCGGAGCGGCGGGTCAACTATTACGCGCCTTTCAACGGCTATGTGATGGAGCTGGGCGTCCGTCAGGGCGCTGCGGTGCAGCCGGACACGATGCTGTTCCAGCTCGCCGACCTCTCCAGTGTCTGGGTGAACGCGGAAATACCTGAAACGCAGGCCGCGTGGATCAAGGCGGGCGATCCGGTAAAAGCCGAGGTGCCGGCCTTGCCGGGTGAAGGCTTCAGCGGACGTGTTGCCTATCTCTACCCGGAGTTGATGCCGGCCACACGCACACTGAAGATTCGCGTGGTCGTGGCGAACCCCGGCGAGAAGCTGCGGCCCGGCATGTTCGCGACGGTGCATCTGACGGGCGTGCCGCGCGAACAGGTGCTTACCGTGCCCACCGAGGCCGTCATCAAGACCGGCGAGCGCAGCGTCATCATCGTCGCCGACGACGAGACGCATTTCCGCCCGGCCCTCGTTCGAGTCGGCGCCGAACACGGCGGCCGATCTGAAATTCTTGAGGGCGTGACGCTGGGCCAGAAGGTGGTCGCATCAGGTCAGTTCCTGATCGACTCCGAAGCCAGCCTGCGCGGTGCCTTCGACAACCTCACTGGATCCGGGACTGGATCCGGGGCTGGATCGGGCGACGGCAAAGCGAACGACGCCGATCCGCGGCTCATGCCGGCCCCATCGGCCGCGCCACCGCGCGCGCCGTCCGACGTACCGTCGATTGGGGGCCACTGACATGCTCGCATCCGTTATCCGCTGGTCGATCCAGAACCGCTTTCTGGTGCTCATGGCCACGCTGCTGCTGACCGCCTGGGGCGTGCATGCCACACTCTCCACACCACTCGATGCATTGCCGGATTTGTCCGACACGCAGGTCATCATCCGCACCGAGTTTCCGGGTCAGGCACCGCAGGTGGTTGAAGATCAGGTCACCTATCCGCTGACCACGACGATGCTGTCGGTGCCCGGCGCACGCACCGTGCGTGGCTACTCGTTCTTCGGCGATTCCTACGTCTACATCATCTTCGATGACAAGACCGATCTCTACTGGGCGCGCTCGCGGGTATTGGAATATCTCAATCAAGTCACTGGACGCCTGCCGCCATCCGCGAAACCGACACTAGGCCCCGACGGCACCGGCGTTGGCTGGATTTACGAATACGCCCTCGTCGATCACAGTGGCCAGTACGACACGTCGCAGCTTCGTGCCTTGCAGGACTGGTTTCTGAAGTACGAGCTGAAGAGCGTGCCGAATGTTGCCGAAGTCGCGAGCGTTGGCGGGCTGGTCAAGCAATACCAGGTCGTACTCGATCCGGATCGCATGCGCGCGCTGAGCGTCACCATCGACAAGGTGAAGTCGGCGCTGCGGGATTCCAACAACGAAACCGGCGGCTCGGTACTGGAACTCGGCGAAGCGGAATACGCGGTGCGCGCGACTGGCTATCTGAAGAGTCTCGACGACTTCCGTAGCGTGCCGGTCGGGCTCGGTGCGGGAGGAACACCGATACTGCTCGGCGACGTCGCCCGCATCCAGATCGGCCCCGAAATCCGTCGCGGCATCTCCGAACTCGACGGCAAGGGCGAAGCCGTCGGCGGTGTCATCGTCATGCGTGCTGGCAAGAACGCCCTGGAAACGATCGATGCAGTGAAGACGAAGATCGCGAGGCTGCAACAGGGCTTGCCGAAGGGTGTGGAGATTATCGCAACCTACGACCGCTCCGAACTGATTCACAAGTCGGTGGCGACCCTGCGCGACCGCCTGATCGAAGAGTTCATTGTCGTCACGATCGTTTGTGCGCTATTTCTGTTTCACCTGCGCTCGGCACTGGTCGCTATCGTCAGCCTTCCACTCGGCATCCTCGCTGCGTTCACGGTCATGAACTGGCAGGGCGTCAACGCCAACATCATGTCGCTCGGCGGCATCGCGATTGCTATCGGCGCCATGGTCGATGCGGCGGTGGTGATGATCGAAAACGCGCACAAGCATCTGGAGGTCTGGCACCACGCCAACCCTGGACGAAAGCCGACCCTCGCCGAGCAGACGAGTTTGATCGGCGAAGCCGCAGCCGAGGTTGGCCCGGCCCTGTTCTTCAGCCTGATGATCATCACGCTCAGCTTCGTGCCGGTGTTCACGCTGGAAGCGCAGGAAGGCAAGCTGTTCGGGCCACTGGCCTTCACCAAGACCTATTCGATGGCCGCTGCCGCCGGGCTTTCGGTGACGCTGATTCCGGTGCTGATGTTCTATTTCATCCGGGGCCGTATCCCGGATGAGCGCAGTAATCCGGTCAACCGAATCCTGATCGCGCTCTATAGACCTTTGCTTGCCTTTGTTCTGCGATTCCCGAAGGCGACGCTGACATTCGCGGCTCTACTGCTGCTGCTGACCATCGTGCCGGTCAGGAATCTGGGCAGCGAGTTCATGCCGCCACTGGTCGAAGGCGATCTGCTGTACATGCCCTCAGCCTTGCCCGGACTCTCGGCCGACAAGGCGTCGCAATTGCTCCAGCAGACCGACAAGATCCTGATGCAGTTTCCGGAGGTCGAGCGGGTTTTCGGCAAGGTCGGCCGCGCCGAAACCGCGACCGATCCGGCGGGCCTGGAAATGTTCGAGACGACGATCCGTTTCAAGCCGCGTTCGCAGTGGCCGAGCGGCAAAACACAGGATCAACTGATCGACGAGATGAATGCGGCGCTGACCATCCCCGGCCTCGCCAACCTCTGGGTACAGCCGATCCGCAATCGTATCGACATGCTCTCCACCGGCATCAAGAGTCCCGTCGGCATCAAGATCGCCGGGCCGGATTTGAAAGTCATTGAAAAGATCGGCGAGCAGGTCGAGGCAACCGTCAAGGCGGTACCTGGTACACGGTCAGCCTATGCAGAGCGGGTCCGTGGCGGACGCTACGTCGAGATTCACATCGATCGTGTCCGCGCTGCGCGCTTCGGCTTGTCGCTCGCCGATGTGCAGCAGGTCGTGGCACTTGCGATTGGCGGCGAGAACGTCGGCGAGACGGTCGAGGGTTTGCAGCGCTTTCCGATCAACATTCGTTATCCACGCGAACTGCGCGACTCGGTGGACAAGCTGCGCGTACTGCCAATCGTCACGGCTGCCGGTGCGACGACGACTCTGGGTGCCGTTGCCGATCTCGTCGTCACCGACGGGCCGCCGCAATTGAGAAGTGAAAATGCAAGGCTCAATGGCTGGGTCTATGTCGACATCAGCGGACGCGATCTGGGTAGTTACGTCGCACAGGCGCAGAAGCTGGTCAGCCAGCGCGTCACACTCCCACCCGGCTATTCGATCACCTGGTCGGGTCAGTTCGAGTATCTGGAGCGCGCGACCAGGAAGCTGCAACTGGTCGTACCGTTCACGCTGGTCATCATCTTCGTGCTGCTGTACCTGACTTTCCGCAGCTTCGTATCGGCAACACTCATCATGGCAACATTGCCGTTCGCGCTCGTCGGTGGGCTGTGGCTGCTCTACCTGCTGGGCTACAACCTCTCGATTGCCTCGGCCATCGGCTTCATAGCGCTGGCCGGAGTCGCCGCAGAGTTCGGGGTCATCATGCTGATCTACCTTGACCAGGCCATCGAGAAGCGGCGCAAGAAAGATCAGTTCCACACGGAGAGCGATCTGATTGCAGCCATCGAAGAAGGTGCCGTGCTGCGAGTGAGGCCCAAGGCCATGACCGTCGCCGTCATCGTCGCTGGCTTGCTGCCGATCATGTTCGGTGGCGGCACCGGCTCGGAAGTCATGCGACGGATCGCCGCCCCCATGGTCGGCGGCATGATTACCGCGCCGATGCTGTCGATGCTGGTTCTTCCAGCGGCCTACCTGTTGATCCACCGCCGCGCGCTGCTGCGTTCGGCGAAGGGAAAAACCGCTTGACTTGAGGCTTACCTTCAAGGTTTAGGCTGTCCTCGTCGCGATAAGGTGTCGCCGTGAATCCCTCAACGGCGGCACAGAAATCCAGAGGGCCAGCAAGAGAATCAGGAGCAGAAGATGACGACGAAACGAAAGGTGGAAGTGTTCAGTGCCGGATGTGTCGTATGTGACGAGGCGGTGGCCTTGGTCAAGCAGGTGGCCTGTCCCTCCTGCGAGGTCACCGTCCATGACATGAAGGACATCGGCTCGGTCAAGCGTGCCAAGGCATTGGGCGTGCGCTCAGTGCCGGCCGTCGCGATCGACGGCGCGCTGGCATCGTGCTGCGAAGGCCGCGGCATCGATGAAGCCGTCCTGCGTGTCGCCGGCCTTGGACGCGCTGCGTGAATGCCGGACGACCGGCTCGGCGACGGCTTGCAAATTCGTCGCGCCGGCCGTTGCGACCTCAGTGGATCACGACGCACTTTCGAGAACGCACATGCTGACCATTGGCAAACTCGCGGCCCGCGCAGACATCACGACCGAGGCGCTGCGCTATTACGAGCAGGAAGGGCTGATCGTGCCGGATGCGAAAAGCATGGCCGGCTACCGCCTCTACCAAGCGGATTCGATCACCCGCATCCACTTCATCCGGCAGGCGCAGCAATGCGGGTTCACGCTGGCGGAAATTCGCGAGTTGCTGACTTTGCAATCGGGAACGAACGCCTGCTGCGGGGACGTGCGCCGGCTCGCCCTCGAAAAGAAGTTGCAGATCGAAAGCAAAATCCGGGCGATGAAGGCGATGTCCAAGACGCTCGATGCGCTCATCAGTGACTGCAAGGCCGAGGCGCACCCGATTGCCGAATGCCCGATTCTCGCGGCATTGGCCGAAGCCGAGCCGGGAACCAAGTGGCGCGACCCGACGTGAAGATCGAGCTCTTTCACTCGCCCGGCTGTGGGCGCTGTGCGGACTCCCGTGACGCGCTCAAGGCCGCCGCGCTTCGACTGGCGCCTGATCTTGAGTGGCGCGATGTCAACGTGCTCGAAGAACTTGATTACGCGGTCGAGCTCGGTGTTCTGACCTTGCCCGCGCTGGCGATCGATGGCGAGCTGGTCTTCGCGGCGTTGCCGACCGAACGGCAGCTCGCAGCGGCGCTCAGCGAATATGCGAAGCGCGGCGAAGCGCATGGACACTGACACGCTCCATCTGGCCGTGGAACATTTCGGTGCCGCGGCGATGGCCGCGAGCTTCGCCGCGGGGCTTGTATTCAGCGTCAATCCGGTCGCGATGGCCGCGATCCCGGTATCGCTGGCCTATGTCACGAAGGCGCGGACGCCGCGCGACGCCTTCATGTTCGGGACGATGTTCATCGTCGGCATGATCGTGACGCAGGTTCTGCTTGGGATGGCTGCCGGATTCGGCGGCAGCGGCGTCCAGCGCTTGCTGGATCGAAAGTGGGGTGTAGTGATCGGGCCGGTGCTGATGGTGCTCGGACTGATGTGGCCAGGATGGATCCGTCTGCCCTTGCCGAGGTTCGCGTTCACCGCAAAGCGGCCAGATACTTCCTGGGGAGCCTTCGCGCTCGGAATTCCTTTTTCCGTTGCCATCTGTCCGGTCTGTACGCCGGCGCTGATCATCCTGCTGGGCGTAGCGACCAGCTTCGGCTCGCCGTGGACCGGCGCACTTTTGCTGCTCGCGTTTGCGCTGGGCCGGGCTGTCCCGGTGGCCATCGGCGCGTGGTCGATCGGATACCTCGAAAACCTGCGCGCTTTTTCGGCGTACCGACGGAGCTTCGAGATCGTCGGCGCGCTGACCCTGATCGCCGCCGGTCTCTACTTGATGAATGCCTATTTCTTTTGGTGGCCGCGCCTTGCCAGTTGAGGCCCGACGATCTTGACGAACGATGACAGTGCGCCGCGCGAAGACGCTCAGTGCTTGGCCGCCCTTGCGCAGGACCCTCCTGGCCACAAACCGCAACTAACGCCAAGCAACTCTCGCAGCCAAGTCTTGACCGTGTTTCTGGACAGACTGGTCCGGCGTGCGATCTCGCTGATCGCCAAGCTGTCCCTATACCGCAACCGCCGAACCTTTGCATACATTGCCGTGGTGTGCACCTCGTCTCTGTGGTTGCCGTCTACGACGGCGAGCTGTACGTGAAGCGCCTGTTCAAGGGCCGCGAGCGCGGCGAGCTGTGATCCGAAAACGCTGCCAGGGTCGCCGACTACCCGCCGATGGAGATCAACGCCGAGCACAGCTGCGAGATCTGGGGGGTGGTGACCGGTGCCGTGCGCAAGTTCTGAGCGTGCCTGCTTCGGCCTGGTCGACGTCAACAACTTCTACGTCTCCTGCGAGCGGATCTTCCAGCCGAAGCTCGAAGGCCGTGCCGTGGTGGTGCTCTCCAACAACGACGGCTGCGCCATCGCCCGCAGCAACGAGGCCAAAGCACTCGGCATCCGCATGGGAGAGCCTTGGCATCTGGCCCCGCAGGCAGAGGGAAGGACGTCCTCGCCCTGTCCTCCAACTACACCCTGTATGCCGACATGAGCAACCGGGTCATGCGCATCCTGCGGGAGCTCGCGCCGGCGATCGAGGTGTATTCGATCGACGAGTGCTTCCTGCGCGCCGACGGCGTGCCCGCACTCGAAACCTTCGGTGCCGAAATACGCCACCGGGTCCGGCAATGGATGCAACCCCTAAATGCTCGGCAAAAGTTTCGGCGCCCCAGACGATCAAGGCGATACCCGCAAGGGACGCAAGAATCCACGCGACGATCATGGGTGGTTGCGGCGCGGAATTATTTGCGCGACTACATTCTCGTCGGTCGTAGGCTTGAAGCGCGCGTATCGCAGCGCCAAGGTCGGCAACACCAGAAGGTTGAGAGCGGTACTGGTCAGCAATCCGCCGAGGATCACCAGCGCCATTGGCCCTTCGATTTCACGGCCGGGCGCGCCGCTGCCAATCGCCAACGGGAGTAATCCCAAGGCGGTGACCAGGGCCGTCATCAGGATCGGCGCTAAGCGCTCTTGCGCTCCGCGCAAGGCAGCGTCCGGCCCCCATGTCATCCCTTCGACATTGACCAGCGTGTCGTAATGCGACAGCATCATGATCGAGTTGCGTAGTGAGATGCCGAACAAGGCCACAAAGCCAACCAGCGAACCTATCGACAGTCCGCCACCGGTCGCGAACACGGCGAGCACACCGCCGACCAGGGCAAACGGAAGGTTGGCGAGAATCAGCAGCAGACTGCGGGTATCCGGCAGCACCATCGACAGCAGCAGCACGATGGCCACTGCTGCGAACAGTGAATTCAGCAACAGGTCTCGCGTGGACTGTGCCTGGGCCTGCGCCGCGCCGCCGAATTCGACATAGCTGCCGGCCGGCAAAGAGATCTGCGCGATCTGCCGCTTCGCGTCGGCAACGAAGATGCTCACGTTGCCGTTGGCGACATTGCAGGTCACGGTCTGCACTCGGCGGGCACCGTTATGCAGCACCACATAGCGTCCAGCATCCTCGTAGATATCAGACAGTTCTTTGAGCGGCACGGATGTCCCCGATGCGCTGCGCACTGGCAATGCACCAACCTCCGCAATATTGCTCCGCAATTTCGGATCGAGAATCACCGTGACATTGAATATGCGGTTTCCCTCGAAAATCTGGCCAACCTGATCGCCCTGGTAGGCCGTGCGAATCGTATCGAGCACGCTGACCGCATCCAGCCCCCAACGCGATAGTGCCGCCGGCCTAAGCCGGATCACCAACTGCGGCGCACCGGGGGGCGACTGCAACTGCACGTCGGTGGCATTCGGTACGCGCGCCAAAATCGCAGCGACTTCGCCGGCCGTGCGATCGAGCGTATCCAGGTCGTCACCATAAATATTGACGGCGACCGCTGCCGTAAATCCCGACAGAGTCTCCTCGACGCGTTCGGTCAGAAAGGTTTTCACCGAAGCGCTGACGCCGGGGAACTGCGCCAGCACCTTGCGAATGTCCGCCGCGGCGAATTCTGCTGCGTTGCCGGTGAGAGGCTTCAGGTCGAGTTCGAACTCGCTGTAGTGAGTCCCCCAGGTGTCGTCCGCGGTTTCCGCGCGCCCGGCACGCTGCGCCACGGAGCGCACAAACGGCAGCTTGAGCAGTGCGGCGCTGACCTTCAAGCCCAGGCGCATGGACTCGTCCAGCGACGTACCCGGCACTGCCGACATATGGACGATGAAGTGACCTTCACGCAGCTCGGGCAGGAACCCGCCGCCGACGAAAGGCAGCGCCGCCAGCGCTGCGAGCGACAAGGCGACAACGGCGCCGATGACGGCGCGATGATGGTTCTCGACTCGCATAAGCCAGTCGCGGTACTTGACCTTGCTCCACCGCACCAGTGGCGGCTCCTGCTCCGGCAGGGCACGACCGCTGAGCAACAGGATGCACAAGGCCGGGGTCACGGTGAGCGCAACCACCAGCGAAGCCAGTGTTGCCAGGATATAAGCAACTCCCAGCGGCGCAAACAGCCGCCCGGAGACGCCGGAGATGCTCAGAACCGGTACGAATACTAGCGCGATGGCCAGCGTCGCGTAGACCACGGCGCTGCGCACCTCTAGCACCGCGTCCAGAACCACTTTGAATGACCGCTGCGGCGGTGTCTGACCGCGATTCTCGCGCAGACGCCGATAGACGTTCTCGACGACGATCACCGCGTCGTCAACCAGCAGGCCCACCGCGATCGCCAGTCCCCCGAGCGTCATCGTGTTGAGACTTAAGCCCACGTAATCCATCACGGTCAGTGCGGCCAGCAGCGACAGCGGAATCGCAACGAGCGAAATGGCCGCGGTACGTAGATTGAACAGAAACAGTGCCAGCACGATGACGACCAGGATCGCGCCAATCATCAGCGATGATTTGACGTTGGCGGTGGCCGTGAGGATGAAGTTTGCCGGTCGGAACAGATCGTCATGCAGGGTGATTTTCTGCGTCGTCAACGCCGGCCGCAGCTTGGCCAACGCTTCCTCGACGCGCTGCGTCACCTTCAGCGTATTGGCGCCGTATTGCTCGGAGATCAGTAGTTGAACGCCCAGCTTGCCCATGATCGACGCAGCACCGATCGGCTGTTCAGGGGCCTCGATCACGCGCGCCACATCGCCCAGCGTGACATTGCCGCCTGCTTGATGGCGCAACACCGTGCCGGCGATCTGTTCCGCCGTCAGCGCCTGGCCTTCGCTGTGCAGAACGATGCGCTGGTTGGGGCCGTCAATGAAGCCGGCACCGCGCACGCCGGTCGCGTTGCGCGCAGCACTCAGCACGTCGGGGATTCCCAAGTCGTACCGGATCAGCTGTTCGGGCCTGACCTGCACCTGGAAGGAGCGCACATCGCCGCCGAAAACCGCGACCTTCGCGACCCCGGGCACCGCCAGCAGCGCGGGTTTCAGCGTCCAGTCGGCAAGCGTGCGCAGTTCCATCAGCGAACGCTGATCGGAGGTCAAGCCAATGGCCAGTACGATGCTGGTGGAGGATGTCAGCGGCGACAGCACGGGCACCTGCACACCTTGCGGCAATTGTGCGGCGAGCGCTCCGAGCCGTTCGGCGAGGTTTTGGCGGTCCCGATAGATGTCGCTGTGCGGCGCAAACGTGGCGGTAATCACCGAAAGACCCTGGATCGACTGCGAGCGCAGCGCGTCCAGGCCGGGCAGGCCATTGATGGCGTTTTCGATGGGCTGGGTAACGAGCACCTCAACCTGCTCGGGCGCCAGGCCCGGTGCCTCGGTCTGGATGGCAACCTGGGGCGGCGCGAATTCGGGGAATACGTCGTATTGGCTGTGCGATAAGGTCAACACGCCGTAGAGGGCCAGCAGGCCAGCCAGCGCCATCACGACACCGCGGAAGCGCAGGGAAAAGCGAACGATGCCGGCTAACAAGCCGGTGGCGTCAACGTTCAAGGCTTGCTTCCGCCATCTTCGCCGACGCTGATCTGCGCGCGCAATTCCTCGGACAGCAGCAACTGCGCGCCCGCTGTAACGACGGGTTCGCCGTTGGCGAATCCCTGGTGGACGAACCATCCCTCGTCGATCGGATTATCCGCAGGCAACTCGCGGCGCACGAAGCGCTCCGGGCTATTGCGCGTGTAGACCCACGGGCGACCCTGCCACCACACCACGGCGGAGCCGGGGATTATCACACCCGGAGCGGGTTCGCCAATCGGTAGAAACAGGGTCACGGTTTGACCCGGCAGAAAACCTTCCGACGGCGCTGAATAGAAGAAGCTCGGGCCTTGCAGTCGCGGGTCAGTTCGCGGTGCCGTCCCGATCAATTGGGCCGGCCGCAATTTCGCGTCACCGGAAATTTGAATCCGTGCTTCCTGCGGTGGCCTCGCGAGTGCCGTGCCGGCCGGCAATGTCGTTTGAACAAGTACCTTCTGACGGCTGAGGAGCTGGGCGAACAAAGGGGCTTCTTTTGCAGCGGCTTTACTCAACGCATCGCCAAATTGTTGCCGCGCGGTCTGCCCGGCTGCGACCAATGACGACTGCGCCACCCGCTGCGCAGCCGCGTCGATACGCCATGCGGCTTCGGCTGCCTGTAATGCTTTCAGCGAGACGTTCTGATCGTCCGCGTGCAAAGCTCGCAGTCGCTCGAACTCGGCACGCGTGGCAGCGACCGCCGCGTCTGCCTGTTCTACCTTCGATTTCGCCGCGATATAGCTCGTCCGCAGGGCAATCAGGTCGTCCACTGCCAGCACGGTTCCGAAAGCTTTCAGTTCCTGGCGATGCGCAATGGCTGCTTGCTCACTGACAGCCAGGCCGCTTTGCTGCTGGCTGATCGCATCGAGCGAGATCGCGATTTCGTTATGGTCGTTTGAGACCTTCGCCGTCCCTCGCACCGGTTTCTCATGCTTTGCTTCGGCGGCGCGCTCTTTGTGACCGGCGACGAAGCCCCAGACCGCGAGCGTCAACACGATGACGAAGACCAGCAGCGCGACCAGTGTTTTTGTTTTCATCGTTCCGGAATTTCCTGTCGCGGATCCGTGTCGATTGCCACAGCCGGGGCAAGGGCTGTCGTCAATGGCCGACGCACCGCATCCTCCAAGGCGCCGAGCGTTTGTTGCGCCTGGATGAGAGCATCGATCCGGGCAAGCTCGGCGGCGATGCGCTCGGCCTGAGCGCTCAACAGCGCCAGTCGATCTGTCTCGCCGGCCGTTACCAGGGCGGCCGCGGACCTTTCGTTTTTTCGCTGGGCGGCAAGCAGGGCGTCGGCATCCTCAAGCTTCTTCACAGAAAAGTCATAACCCGCGCGCGCCTGATCCACTTCGCCAACCGCGCGTGCTTGGAGGGCGACGAACTGATCGGCCTTCAATTTGCGACGTGCCTCGGCTTCAGCGATCGGGCCTTCGTTGCGGTTCAGTACCGGTAGCAGCAATGACAAACCCAGTGACCACTTGCTCTGCCCGGCATCCCAGAGATACCCAGGACCGATGTTGAGGTCCGGGTACTGCTTGGCGATTTCGAGTTGCAGCGCAGACTGACTGGCGTCGTATTCCGCCAAAGCAGCCAGAACATCGGGCCGATTCAGCAGCGCCTGATGCTGAACTTCGCGAGCGGGCAGCGAAGCCAGGGACGGCATCAGTTCAAACTCCGTCATAGACAGATGGATGCCATTCAGAGCGCTGACGGGGAGCCCCAGCGCGGAAGCGAATTGGACACGCTTCTGCGCTAGCTGCTTTCCTGCCTCATCCTGCGTCAGCATGGCTTGATTCAGCGTGATGCGTGCCTGCGTCAGCTCAGGCCGTGAGATAGTGCCAACGGCAAAGCGCTGCTCCAGCAATTGCGCGATCTCAGCTTGCGCCGCTTCCTGCTCTTGCAGGATCGGAGCGACCGGATAGACGCCGAGCAAGGCGCTGCGGACGTGGCTGCGGACGTGCCATGCCGTGTCCGCAAGATTCAGGCGCGCTGCCTCCGCCGAATATTTTGCCTGCTCGATACGATGACCCCGCTTGCCGGCGGTTTCGATCGGAATATTGAGGGTCGGCCCAACCGTCCAGGGGAAGGTGTCACCACCCGCAGCACCGTTGGTGGCGTACTGCGTAAGAAAGTCCAAACTCGGATTCGGACGCGCTTTCGCAGTGAGGATGCCTGCTTCCGCCACTCGCCACTGCGCGCGACTGACATCAAGCTCTCCTTGGAAATAGAGTGCGACCCAGCTCAGTGATTCCAAGTCCCAAGATGCTCGCGGAACATCCACCGTAGCAGCGGAAAGATTCCGGCGGAGAAATCGCAGCAGGCCCGGATCATCCAGGGAACGGGCCTCCAGCGAGGCGAGCGTTTCAGCGGGAGCGATGGGCCGAGTCCGATAGCTCGCGCAGGCACTCAGGGCGGTCGCCAGCACTGCGATCAACAACAGATTGACCCGCATGCTCACCTTGCAAACGTCCGGCGCGCACGCCTGCTCTGATCGGACTTTCGATACATGGCAATTCTACTCAGGAAGCTCTCGTATACGATCTACCCGGAACCTGATCGCAAGCTGACGAACTGGTTGGAAGAACTCGCGATTGAGCTACATTTCTCCTATGCGAATCCTTCTGATCGAAGATCACCCTGAGTTGCGCGCGCTGATTGCAAATCACCTTTCGCGCGGCGGCTACGCGGTGGATACCGTTTCCGGAATGCGTGACGGGCTTGCCGCCTTGGAGCATGGTGCTGCTTACCATGCCGTGGTGCTTGATCTGGGCCTGCCGGACGGAGACGGCATGGACTTGTTGCGCGCGCTGCGGCGCAGCCCGGATACGGCACCGCCGATCCTTGTCGTAACCGCACGCGATGCCGTCGAGAGCCGAATCGCTGGACTCGACGCCGGCGCCGACGATTACCTCGTCAAGCCGTTCGAGTTCGCCGAACTGGACGCGCGGCTGCGCGCTATCCTGCGGCGCCCCGGCGCACGAACGAGCGTACAGCTCGTACTCGGCGATCTGTTTTTTGAACCGGCCAGCCGCAGCGTAAAGGTGGCGAGCGTTCCTATTGAGCTTGCAAGACGCGAGGCAGCGTTGCTGGAAACCCTGCTCCGCGCACGGCAGCGCGTGGTCGTCAAAGAGATGCTTGATGAAATGCTGTATTCAGCGGACGAGGCGGTCACGGCTAACGCGTTGGAAGCCTGCGTGTCTCGATTGCGCAAGAAACTCACGGCCGCAGGCTCTGCCTGCCGCCTGGAAACTCATCGGGGTATCGGTTACGCACTGGTGTCCGACGACGGCGCATGAAGACTTTCAGCTTACATCGCCGGGTGATGGCCGCATTAGTTGTCGTGTTTCTAATGGGCGTTCTGGCGACATCCACTTTCTACCACCTAGAACTGCACCATGAAGTCCGGGCAATCCATGCGGAGTTCGACGACCGGCCGCCCAAAAGCGCAGAAGACATTGAAAGCCTGCTGAGCCGCCTGCGCGACGAAGACGTTGAGTTTCTGGGTCTGGTCTTCGCCCCCGTATCCCTGCTCGGCGCCGTCATCATCTGGCTGGTGCTTCGCTGGAGTTTGCGCGGAGTGTCTCGCGCATCGAAGGAGGCCGCCGGCGTGCGGCCGGGCCAATCGGGTCAGCATTTGACGCACGAGGAGCTGCCCTTGGAACTGCACCCGATGGTGGACGCTGTCAATGCCAGCCTCGACCGTGTGGCATCAGCCTACGCCGCCGAGCGCCGCTTCACCGCCGACTGCGCCCACGAGCTACGCACACCCCTGACGGTGTTGCGGCTACGCTTGGAAAGCGGTCGCGCGCAGCCGCTCGATTGGCCCGCTGTCCAGCGTGATCTAGCGCAACTTGACCGCCTCGTCGCTCAGCTTCTCGACCTTTCGCGAAAGGAAAGCGCCGACGCCAAATCTCGTCAAAAGACCGTGGTCCATCTGACGCGCGTCGTGAGAGAAGCAGCAGCGTCGCTACATCCGCTGGTACAGCTGGCCGGCAGGCGGATCGAGGTGGAAGCTGAAGACGGCGTTCACGTCCTTGGACGATCGCACGACCTCGCAGACATGATCCGGAATCTGCTGGACAACTCGTTAAGCCATGGGCGAGGTCGTATCGTCGCGCAGCTCGAAACTTGCGACGGTAAAGCCCGAATTAGAGTCAGCGATGACGGCCCTGGCATCTCATCGGAAGCGAGTGCCCGCGTTTTTGAGCGCTTCGTCAAGCTCAACCCCGCATCAGGAGGCGCCGGCCTAGGGCTTTGCATCGTACGTGAAGTAGCACAAGACCACGGAGGCTATTGCGGCGTCATGCCGGACACTGGTGCGGTTTGGGTATCGATCCCGCTCAGCGAACGCCAATACAGCCCCTGATCCTGCCTTGGTTTGACGTACATCAGAACGTTGATAATTTCTGATGTACGGAGAACGAGATGAGCAGAGGGACAACGGTACCGCATCGG
>JAYWBB010000064.1:0-16518 GCA_043781855.1 Nevskia sp.
TGGAGTCATTCGGGACCGTTTCAGTGGGTAACGGGGTGCTCATCGTCGTTATTTGTGAATCGGCTCTTTTGCGATGGGGTTGTTCAGAGGTTCCTTAACGCAAGCAGCGCCGCAACTGCGATCATCTTCAACATTTCGTTCTCCCGAGTTCTGACGCGATTAGTTTACATCTTGGCGTAACACTGAAGCCCCGGCCCGCAAGGCTAATTTCCCTGTCGCTGGGCTTTTTTCCATCAATCAACAAATGAAGGAAAAAGGGGCCGTGCTCAATTTTTTCGAAGCCGCGCGGCTGATCCTGTCTCAAACGAGAGTCACGACGTACTGCGGAATGCTGGTGCGGCGACAGACGCTGCAAACGCGGCAGACCTTCAACTACTCGTCCGGGTCCATTACAAATCTTCCGGCGACAAGCCCGTATTTTTTGCAATGCGGGCGAGCATGCGCGGGCCGGTTTCTTCACTGTCGTGAAAGGCGAACACGAAGTCGGGCCAGCCTTGTCGCTCCAAGGTCTTGTGCGAGCCGGTCTGCCGCTTGAGCGTCCAGCCAATGCGGTGCAGCGCGGCGAGGACACGCCTGGCCTTGACCGAAGGCCAGTTGCTCACGCCGCCGCGAGCGTGATGTGAATAGGCCGGGGACGCGCTTCGCCGTGCTCCAGCTGGTCGGCGAGCACGCGCAGTGCCAGAACCTCGGCTTTGGCGAGGGCTTCATCGGAGGTAGCCCCGTAGGCCAGAACGCCGGGGAGCTCGGGAATCTCCGCGAGCCAGCGGCCATCCTGCTCCTGTTCAAACTCAAGTGTGAAAATCATGGCCGCTCCGGCACCGTTTCGTTGCCGCAAGTTTACGCGGACGCTGGAGTTATGCTCACGCGCAGGCTTCATCAGGCGGCCTGTGCGTAGAGTTATGCTTCGAGGTCATAGATCGCGGCGAGATAGGCTTGCTTGCCGCCGAAGAGGCCGACGATTTCAACCGGCGTGCCGAGTCGTTCTAGACTTTCTTGCTTGTGACTTTGCCTGATGCCGCGATCACGCTCCCGTAAACCGGCATGGCTGGTTGTAGTAGAGCATCAGGGCTTGGGCCATGTCACAGCGAGGCCCGGATGCGATCCAGGACCGGGGACTAGCGCTCAACCCGAATCGTCCGCTCCAGCAGATTCTCCCCGCGCAAATGCAGATCCATCTGTGGATACGGAATCACGATGCCGGCTTCGTCGAGGCGCAGCTTGATCTGTTCCAGCAGTTCGCATTGCACGGTGAACCACTCGGCCGTGGCGACCCAGGGCCAGACGGCGAAGTCGACGGAACTCGCGCTGAGCGCGCGCACCTGCACCAGCGGCGCCGGGTCTTTCAGCACTTTCGGATGCGCGGTGAGAATTTCTTCGAGCAGGGTCTTGGCTTTCAGAAGATCGGCGTCGTAGTCGATGCCCAGGGTGATATCGAGCCGCCGCGTGGCGCGCGCCGAGTAATTGGTGATCGTGGTTGCGGTGATCAGGTTGTTCGGCACGATCACTTCCTGGTTGTCCTGCGTGCGCAGGATGGTGTGGATGATCTTGATCTCCTCGACGGTGCCCTTGATGTTGCCGGCGTCGACGAAATCGCCGACCTTGAACGGCCGGAACAGGATCAAGAGCACGCCGGCCGCGAAGGCCGATAGCTGGTTCTGCAGAGACAGGCCGACCGCGAGTGCGGCGCCGCCGACCACCGCCGCCAACGAGTTGGTATTGATGCCGATCTGGCCAAGCGCGGTGACGATGACCAGCGCGTAACCGAGGCCGTAGACGACGTTGCAGAGAAAGCCGGTCAGCGTTTCGTCCGCGCGGCTGCGCCGCATGCCCAGGCGCGGAACCTTCACTGCGGCGCGCACCACGAAGCGGCCAACGTAGAAAATCAGGATGCCGACGATGACCTTGAACACGGCCGGCAATACCAGTTCGAGCCAGTGTTCAGGCGTGCTCAGCTGCTCCAGCGAAAATTGCATCGGGTGTCCGTGAGTGAAGGGATCAGTTAGTTTAGTCGGGCATACGACGGGTTCAAAAAAATGATTGTGACCGACACCGCGCCCCAGCCGCTGCAACCGCATTACATCCAGGCGAACGGCATGGAGTTCGCCTATCTCGAAGCGGCCGTGCCGGTCGGCGGCGGCGCGCCGCTGGTCATTATCCTGCACGGCTTTCCGGATACCGCGTGGAGCTTCGTCGATCTTATCCAGCGGCTGACGGCTTCCGGCTACCGTGCCGTTGCGCTGTTCATGCGCGGCTATCCGCCGAGCGAAATTCCCGAGGACGGCGATTATTCGGTGACCGCGCTCGGCCGTGATGTCATTGCGCTGATCGAACACTTCGGCGTCGACCGCGCGTTCGTCGTAGGGCACGACTGGGGTGCCGTGGCAGCGTATTCGGTGGCGGCCCTCCGTCCCGATCGCGTCCGCGGCATCGTCACGGCGGCCGTGCCGCATCTGCGGCGCTTCCTGCTGCGGCCCTCGCGGGCACAGCTTCGCGCCTCGCATTACCTGTTCAAATTCCAGGCGCCGCTATGGGCGGAACGTAAAATTCCCGAGCATGATTTTTCCTGGCTGGTCGATCTCGCACGCAGCTGGTCGCCGGGCTGGCTGCCGCCGGATGCCTATCTTGTGCCGCTGAAGGCCGCGCTTTCCGATCCGGCACGGCTGAAAGCCGCACTCGGTTATTACCGTGCCATCCCCGGCCTCCTGTTAACGCGCGTCGCCTGGCAATTTCTGTTGCAGCCGATCCAGACGCCGACGCGCATCATCCGTGGCGCGAACGATGGCTGCATCCTGCCGGCGTCGTTTACCGAATCCGAGCATCTGTTCGGCGCCGACTACGAACTGGTCCAGATGCCCGGCGTCGGCCATTTCATGAATCTCGAAGCGCCGGAAGCGTTCGCGGCGCTGGTGCTGGAGTTTCTCAAGCGGCACTGACCGCCGCGTGTGAGGCCCCTTACTTCGGGGCCATCCGCAAGGCCCCGTCGAGCCGGATCGTTTCGCCATTGAGCATGACGTTCTCGACGATCTGCTGCACCAGCTGCGCGTACTCCGCCGGCCGGCCGAGGCGCGGTGGGAAGGGTACGCCGCGGCCGAGGCTTTCCTGCACGTCCGCCGGCAGGCCGTCCATCATCGGCGTCTCGAAAATGCCGGGCGCGATGGTGATGATACGGATGCCGTGCCGCGCCAGTTCGCGGGCGATCGGCAAGGTCATGCCAACCACGGCGCCTTTCGACGCCGAATACGCGGCCTGACCGATCTGTCCATCGAACGCCGCGATCGACGCAGTGTTGACGATGACGCCACGCTCGCCCTCGGCATTCGGCGCCTGCGTGCTCATCTGCGCTGCGGCGATGCGGATGAAATTGAAGGTACCGCCGACGTTGATGGTCAGGCTCTTCAGAAACGACGCGAGCCGGTGCGGGCCGTCCTTGCCGAGCACCTTCTCGCCGGTGGCGATGCCGGCGCAGTTGACCAGTCCCTGCAACGAGCCGAAGGCGTCCTTCGCCATCGCGACCGCAGCTTGCGCATCCTCTTCGCTGGTCACGTCGGCGCGCGCAAAACGCACATTGGTCCCGAGTTCTTTGATCAGCGCCTGCCCGGCGATTTCGTTGAGATCGGCGATCACGGCGCGACCGCCGGCGTGGACCAGATGCCGTGCCGTCGCCGCGCCCAGCCCCGAGGCGCCGCCGGTGATGAGGAAAACACTGCCTTCGATGTTCATTTCTGTAAGATGTCGTGGCGGGTTTGCGCAGATACTAGCGAATGTTTGCGGACTTCCCCGAATCCGACTGGCTGCCCGGCGCGATCTGTGTGGTCGCAGCGGCGGACGACAGCGAGGCGGCGCTGACTCAGGCAGAGGCCGCGCTGGTGATGCAGGCCGTGCCGCGACGCCGGGCGCACTTCGCTGCCGGCCGCGCCTGCGCGCACGAGGCGCTGCGCCGTCTCGGCATGCCGGCAGTGGAATTGCTGCGCACCGAGTCGGGTGCGCCGCGCTGGCCGGCGGGTTGCGTCGGCAGCATCTCGCACTGTGATCGCGCGGCAGTGGCGCTGGCCGCGAGCGACGAGCACTGGCTCGCCCTCGGCATCGATGTCGAACCCGACCAGTCCTTGCCCGACGATGTTGCCGGTTATGCGTTCGGCAGCGACGAGCGCGCGCGGCTGGCGCGACTGCCCGGCGGAATGGACGCCTGGGGCCTACTCGCGTTCTGCGCCAAGGAGTGCGTGCACAAATGCGTGCACCCCTTGCGCGGCGCGTTCCTTGAATTCGAGGATGTCGAAATCGACCTCGATACCGGCGCCGCGCGCTTCGCACCTAGAGCAATGACGGCTGCCGCCCGGTCGGCGTTGACCGGTCTCCACTTCGAGGGCCGCTGGCGGCGCCACGACGGATGTGTGTTCGTGCTGCTCGCGGTCGCCTGATCAGGCGCTGCGGGCTGGCACGCCGAGAACCCAGGGCACCAGCAGGGCGATCAGCGCGTCGCGCGTCGCGCGGCGACCGAAGCGGTGATCGGCGTCCGGCAGGTGATGCAACGTCAGCTTGCGATAGTCGCGCAGGATCGGGAAGGCGTCGAGCAATTGTCCGGCGTAGTTGTAGTCGTTCTCGACCTGTCCGGTATAGATGAAGAGCAGCGACAGGCTGCGGCGCATGAATTCGACAAGATCGGCGCGCATCTGCCTTGGCGTTGGCGGGCTGAAGTAATGCACTTCGTCGCTGAGCACGTCGTGCAAAGCGTCGCCCGCTTGCGACGTGAGCTTGCGCTGCGTGCGAACCAGCGTGTTCACGTGACGGCCGGCGATGCCGAGCCGGTCGATCGGGTAATTGAGCCAGTAGCGCGGCGTGGGGTGCGTGTAGCCGTCGAGGAATACCGCGCCGACGATGCGCGGATCGACGCGCGCGGCCTGATGCGCATCGTGCGCGCCGGAGCCGAAACCGATGACGATAGAGCCTTGGCCAAGACTGCGGGCGTCCAATGCAGCCAGCGCCGCGCGCAGGTCCGGGGCGAACGCGCCCGGCGCGCGACCCGGCACCCGGTCGCTGTCGCCGAGACCGGCATTGTCGAAACGCAAGCACACGATTCCGGCTGCCGCGAGCGCGCGCGCCAGGTGCACGTGCAAGCGCCCGGGGCCGGTGCGGTGATCGAGGCCGGAGTTGGGAATGAGTACGGCGGGTCGTGCGGGGTCGACGTTATCGGGCAGCGAAAGAATGCCGAACAGGGCGCCGCTCTCCCCGAACGACAGCGCCTGCTCGCTCATGGCAGTTCGTTCGCGAGGCGTTCGGCGACCATGCGGAATGACGCGACCGGCAGCCAGGGCGAGCCGAGCCGCTCGATATCGCCCCAGTGTCCGGCGTCGGGCAGGCGGATCGATTCGACGCGGTCGGGCGGCGTGCGATCGCGGCTGACGAAAATCACGCGCCCGGGCAGGTTGCTGCGCAGGCCGGGCAGTCGGGCAATGTCATCGGCAAGCGCCTGCGGCAGGTCGTGGCCGAGCAGCTCGTCGCGCCCCGGTGCCGTCAGCTGCCAGCCGCGTCGCCGCTGATGGCGGCGTTTTTCGTTGAGCGTCTGGTCGAGATGCTGAAGATTGTTCACAAACACCTCGCCATTCGGCGGTGAGTCCCAGAGCGCGACGGTCTGCGCCGGAATGCCGCCGACCGCGAACGCTTCCTGCGCCAGCAGCGCACCGAAACGCAGGCCGAGCAGGCAGAGATTTTCGGTTCCGGCGATGGTGCGCAGTTCGCGCGCTGCCAATTGCAGGTCTTCGATCCAGGAATCGAGGCGGATCAGGCGGCTGTCGCCGCCGGAGTCGCCGGTGCCGGAATAATCGAAACGCAGGACCGGGAAGCCGCTGTGCGCGAGCGTTTGCGCCAGTTGCCGCAGTCCGCGATACCCGCGCTGGTATTCCATGCCCCAGCTTGGGCATATCAGGATACCGGTGCGCCGTTGCGCGCCGGCCGGGCGGTGCAGCATGCCGAACAGGAACTGTGCGGCAGGACCAAAGTAAAGCGGCACGTTCATGCGGGGCAGTTGTCGCGTGAATCAGCCGGAAAACGGGCCGCCGCGAATCGACTTGCCAGGGTCATCACGCACGAGAACCGCTGCGCGGTCCGGAAGGTGACATGGGAACAGATCACGTCCGATCACCGATCGCGGGCGTGGAAGCCCTTTCCGTCGATTATGGATCGGCGCACACCGCCGCCCATTCCGTGGTTCGATGAACGGCTCCGTGGGACTGACGGCAGCCCGGTGTAGAAGTCCGGGCTGCCGTCATGGCGCCTACTTGACGTTGACCGTGATCTTGTCCGAGGCCAGCGGCGGATTGAAGGCCACGTGCAGGTAGTTCGCGAACGAAAGCTGCAACGTGTGCTTGCCCGGCGTGAGGTTGATCGTCGCCTCGGTCTGGCCCTTGCCGTAATGGATCAGGTTGGCGGTGGCCGGGGCGGGACTATCCGGCGGCGGCAGTTCGCCGTCGATGACCAGGTGGTGATGACCGCTGTTCGGCTTGTCCTCGCCGGCCGGCGCGACCTCGATGCCTTCGGCGCCGAACTTCAGTGTCAGCGGGCTGGTAACCTGATCGCCGTCCTTGAGGCCGACAAAGAACACTTTGGCGCCGATCGGGGCCGGGGTCGAGGTCAGGCTGGCCGGCGGTGCGGCGGGCGCTGGCGGCGCAATGCTGGGCGCAGTTGCGGGCGGAGGGGAGGCCGCCGTTTCCGGTTTTTTCGAGCAGGCAGTGAAGGCCAGTGTCGCGATCAGGAGCAACGGCAGGGCAGGCAGTGTGCGCATGGTTTCCATCCTTGTTCGGGGGGAGGGATGTAGCAGTGCCTTAAGCATACCGCCGATCGCCGCGTCTCACGCGGGCTGGTCGCATCGCGTATACTTCGCGCAGTTTGACGAGGCGCTCCGGTTGCGTCTTCTGCCCCGAGATCCGGCTTCCGATCGGTCTTCAGCAGCAAACCCTCGCCGCGCCATTTGGGCGCTCGAAACCCCAACACCTCTGCCTGAACCGGCTCCGTGCGTAACTCTGCACGGTGTGGCTGCATCAGGAGTCAGCTGAATGTCGTTTGTTGAACTGGGCCTTGCGCCCGAATTGCTGCGTGCCATTGCCGACGAAGGCTACACGCAACCCACCCCCATCCAGGCCCAGGCGATTCCGTTCGTCCTGGCCGGCCGTGACCTGCTCGGCGCTGCGCAGACCGGCACCGGCAAGACCGCCGCGTTCACGCTGCCGATTCTGCAGAAGCTGATGCTTGCTCCCGCGAACAACGGCCCGCGCCAGCCGCGTGTCCTGGTGCTCGCGCCAACCCGTGAACTTGCTGCGCAGATCGGCGAGTCGGTGCGCACTTATGGCCGCCATCTGCCACTGGTGAAGACCGCGATCATCTTCGGCGGCGTCGGCATCAATCCGCAGATCGACCAGCTGCGTCGCGGTGTCGACATCATCGTCGCGACACCGGGCCGCCTGCTCGACCACTTGCAGCAGCGCACGGTGAATCTGTCCGGTATCCAGATGCTGGTGCTCGACGAAGCCGACCGCATGCTCGACATGGGCTTCATCCGCGATATCCGCCGCGTCATTGCGGTACTGCCGAAGCAGCGCCAGAACCTGTTGTTTTCGGCGACCTTCAACAGCGATATCCGCAGCCTCGCCGAGGGCTTGTTGCACAATCCGGCGAGCGTCGATGTCGCGCCGCGCAACTCGACGGTGGAATTGATCGCGCAGCGCGTGCACCCGGTCGACAAGGCGCGCAAGACCGCGCTGATCGCCCATCTCGTCAAGGAAGGCAACTGGCAGCAGGTGCTGATCTTCACGCGCACCAAGCATGGCGCCAACCGGCTTGCCGAACAGCTTGTGCGCGAGGACATCCAGGCCGATGCGATCCACGGCAACAAGTCCCAGAACGCCCGGACGCGCGCGCTGGCCGACTTCAAGACCGGCAAGGTCCGCGTGCTGGTCGCGACCGATATCGCCGCGCGCGGCATCGACATCGACCAACTCCCGCACGTCATCAACCACGAGCTGCCGAACGTGCCGGAAGACTATGTTCACCGCATCGGTCGCACCGGCCGCGCGGGTTCCGAGGGCGAGGCGATCAGCCTCGTCAGCGGCGATGAGCGCGCGTTCCTGAAGGACATCGAGCGCTTGCTGAAAAAGGCGATTCCTTCGTCCGCCGTGCCGGGCTTCGAGCCGGGCTCGGCGCCGAGCGCCGCCGAACTTGCAACGCGCGCTGCCGCACCGCCGGCCCGACCGGAACACGAGCGTTCGCGCAATGGCCGTGGTCATGCGCCGGGCGCAGGTAATCGTCGCGCCACCGCGCCTTCGCGCGGCAATGGCGCCGGCAATCCGAACGGCAATCGTCAGGCCCGTCCGGCCGCGCATACCGGGCGCGATGGCGCCCGTCCACCGGCAGGGCGCTCGAACCGGGCCCGCTAGTCGACCCAGGACCTGCGCAGCATTGCAGCCGCGCAGTTCGTCCCCATCAACAACGTCATACGAATAGCCACACACAAAGCAGAAGGAGTTCTCGATGAAGCGAATCTACGCCGGCAATCTGCCGACCGACACCACCGAAAAAGAGCTGACGGAGCTGTTTTCGACGCATGGCCGCGTGCGCTCGATCAAGCTCGCGCACGATGTGTTTTCCGGCAAGTGCCGCGGGTTCGGTTTCATCGAGATGGAAGGCCACGAGGCGCGCGCTGCGATCGCCGGCCTGAACGGCAAGGAGCTGCGCGGTAACCTGCTCCGGGTCAACGAAGAGCGACCGAAGGACGACAAGAAAGGCGGCGGTCCGCGCCGTTACTGATCGGTGCTGAAAAGGGCCGGGTCGGCGCTCAGCGCCGGCCCGGCTTTTTTCGTTTCAGCCCCGAGCTACCGACCGCGCCCCAGCGGTCGTCCAGGAATGCTCTGAAAAAGCAGTTAAACCCTTCTCCCTCCGGGAGAAGGGCAGGGGTGAGGGACTTTCATTCAAAGACGTACTTTAATTTGAGACTCCCTCACCCAACCCTCTCCCGGGGGGAGAGGGCTTTTTCAGCGTTTCTCCGGGCTTCGAGCACGCGCTTCAGGCGGTGCAGCGAAGGCACGGATTCGCGCGCAGCGTCGGCCATTCGATCCGGCTTATTGCGCTTCGGGATCGCTGTCTTCGTCGAGCGCGTATTCGCCGGCTTCGAGCGCCGCGATCACCCGTCGGGCACCGGCCAGATGCTCGCGCGGGACCTGCACCCGCACGCCGCCGAGTGCGATCGACAGCAGCCGGTTCGCCTGGATCAGATGCTCGTCGGCGAGAAAAGCCGGGATGCCTTCGGCCTGCAAGCGCCCCTGCAACAACTGGGCGTCAACGGGATCGTTGAACTGCGCCACGGTTTCGAGTCCACCGCTACCGATAAAGTCCTGAGACATGGCCGGGTTCAGGCGGCGGTCAATTCGCGCACGCCGGCCGGACCGGCGAGCAGCAGCACATTCGCTGGGCGTCGCGCGAACAGGCCGACGCTGATCACGCCGATCAGCAAGCCGATGTCCACTTCCAGTTTCAGTGGATCGACGATCGACCAGCCGAAGACATCGAGAATGACGCCGCCGTTGTCGGTCACGAAGCCTTCCCGCAATTGCGGGCTGCCGCCCAGCTTCACCAGTTCACGGGCGACGTACGAGCGCGCCATCGGGATCACTTCCACTGGTAGCGGAAACTTGCCGAGCACCGGCACCAGCTTCGATTCGTCGGCGATACAGACAAACGTTCGGCTCGCGGCGGCGATGATCTTCTCGCGCGTCAGCGCGCCGCCGCCGCCCTTGATCAGGCGCAGATGGGCGTCGGCTTCGTCAGCGCCGTCGACGTAGATCGATAGCGTGCCTGCGGTATTCAGTTCGATCACCGGGATGCCGATTTTTTTCAGCCGCTCGGTGCTGGCGTGGGACGAGGACACGGCGCCGGGGATGTCGTGCTTGATCGACGCCAGGGCTTCGATGAAGAAATTCACCGTCGACCCGGTGCCGACGCCGAGCAGCTCCCCCGGCTGCACGTACTTGAGCGCGGCTTGGGCCACGGCGCGCTTTGCTTCGTCCTGAGTCATCGATCCTTTCCGTTCTGGAGACAGCCTGCGCCGGGTCTCGAGGCCGACCTCGGAATGGCGGGCTTGGTATCGACATGGTAGCGCCGCAGGGCAGGAAAGCCGATAGGGCAAGCCGCTTTTCGTGACATGGCGGGTGCGCCGCCTCAGTCGCGCCGACCGAATAGTGCGGAGCCAATCCGGACCAGCGTTGCGCCTTCCTCGATCGCGACTTCGAAATCGCCGGACATGCCCATCGATAACGTATCGAACTGCGCGCCGTCGACCACGCCGCGTTCGCGGATCGCCGTGTGCAGCGCCCGAAGCGCGCGGAAAGCCGGCCGCGCGGCCTCGGCCGTCTCGGCGGCGGCCGGAATCGTCATCAGCCCGCGCAGACGCACTTTTGGCAACGCCGCGACCGCCGCACAAAGCGCCGCCGCTACGGGCGGCGCGCAGCCTGATTTGCTCGCCTCGCCGGAAACATTGACCTGTACACAGAGGTTCAGCACGGGCTGATCGGCGCGCCGCTGTGCCGAGAGCCGCTCGGCGATCTTCAGACGTTCGACACCGTGCACCCAGTCGAACCGTTCGGCGATGGTCCCGGTCTTGTTGCTCTGGATCGGTCCGATGAAATGCCAGCACAGGCGCCGGCCGGCCAGCGTTTCCGTTGCGGCGATTTTGCCGATTGCCTCCTGCACGTAGCTTTCGGCGTAATCGGTCTGCCCCTGCGCGGCCGCTGCGGCAAGCACTTCGGGAGGGAAGTTCTTGCTGACCGCAAGCAGGCGGACGGCCTCGATCGGACGGCCGGCGCGCGCGCAAGCCGCAGCCATCCGCTGCCGAATATCGGCCAGCTGGTCCTTTACGTCATCCATATCCGCTTGCCGTGGCTCCGGAATGCCGATAATTTGCCTGAACAAGAAAGCATAACTATCTGCTGCATTTGCTTTAACTTTGCTTTAACTGGGGAACGACGTGGATATCGCACAGCTGCTGACCTTCAGCGTGAAGCAGGGCGCCTCCGACCTGCACCTGTCAGCCGGTGTGGAGCCCATGATTCGCGTCGATGGCGACGTCAAGCGCATCAACCTGCCGCCGCTGGAACACAAGCAGGTTCATGCGATGTTGTACGACATCATGAACGACAAGCAGCGCAAGGCCTACGACGAATTTCTCGAAACCGATTTCTCCTTCGAGATTCCCGGCCTCGCACGCTTCCGCGTCAACGCCTTCACCCATGCGCGCGGCGCGGGCGGCGTGTTCCGCACGATTCCCTCGAAAATTCTCTCGCTCGAAGATCTCAAGTGCCCGCCGATCTTCAAGGACATCGCCGAAACGCCACGCGGCCTCGTGCTCGTGACCGGGCCGACCGGCTCCGGCAAGTCGACCACGCTCGCGGCGATCATCAATCACATCAACGAAGCCGAGTACGGACACATCCTCACGGTCGAGGATCCGATCGAGTTCGTGCACCAGTCGAAGAAGTGCCTGATCAACCAGCGCGAAGTGCACCGCGACACGCTCGGCTTCAACGAGGCGCTCCGCTCGGCGCTGCGCGAGGACCCGGACGTGATCCTGGTCGGCGAGATGCGCGATCTGGAAACCATCCGGCTGGCGCTGACCGCCGCCGAAACCGGGCATCTCGTGTTCGGCACGCTGCATACGACGAGTGCTGCGAAGACCATCGACCGCGTCGTCGACGTGTTTCCCGCCGCCGAGAAGGACATGGTTCGCGCGATGCTCTCGACCGGCCTGCGCGCGGTCATCGCGCAGACGCTCCTGAAGCGGCGCGGCGGGGGCCGCATCGCGGCGCACGAGATTCTGATCGGCACGCCGGCGGTGCGCGCGCTGATCAAGGAGAACAAGATCGCGCAGATGTATTCGGCGATCCAGACCGGCGCCAAGGACGGTATGCAGACGCTGGACCAGAATCTCAAGGAGCTGGTGAAGAAAGGGCTGGTCGATACTGCCGAGGCGCGCTCCAAGGCCGAAAGCAAGATCGATTTTTCAGCGTAACCGTCAGCGCCACACACTAGTTTCCGGAGTCGACCATGGAACGCGACGAGGCAGTCAAATTCATCCAGCACCTGCTCTTGCAGATGAAACAGAAAGGCGGTTCCGATCTGTTCATCACCGCCGGCTTCCCGCCGGCGATCAAGCTCGATGGCCACTTGCAGACAGTGACCGAAAAACCGCTGACTTCGCAGGATTCAGCCCTTCTGATCCGCTCGCTGATGAGCGATCGGCAGGTCAAGGAATTCGACTCCAGCAACGAGTGCAATTTCGCGATCGCGCCGCCGGGCATCGGGCGCTTCCGGGTCAGTGCGTTCGTGCAGATGGGTTGCGTCGGCGGCGTGCTGCGCACGATCACGACCGAAATTCCGACCCTGGAGCAGCTTGATCTGCCGGTGCGCCTGAAGGACATTGTCATGGCCAAACGCGGCCTGATCCTGATGGTCGGCGCGACCGGCTCGGGCAAGTCGACCTCGCTCGCGGCGATGCTCGGCCACCGGAATGCCAACTCGAAGGGCCACATCATCACGATCGAGGATCCGGTCGAGTACGTGCATCCGCATCTCGGCTGCATGGTCACGCAGCGCGAAGTGGGTGTTGATACGCAGAGCTGGGAAAACGCGCTGAAAAATACCCTGCGCCAGGCGCCGGACGTGATCCAGATCGGTGAAATCCGGACCCGCGAGACCATGGAATACGCGATCAACTTCGCCGAGACCGGGCACCTGGTGTTGTCGACGCTACATGCCAACAGCTCGAACCAGGCGCTCGACCGCATCATCAATTTCTTCCCCGAGGAGAAGCGCGAACAGCTGCTGCTCGATCTCTCGCTGAACCTGCGCGCGATCATTTCGCAGCGTCTCATCCGCCGCGAAAGCGGTGGCCGCGTGCCGGCGATGGAGATCATGCTGAACTCGCCGCTGATCGCGGACCTGATCGGCAAGGGCGAGGTCGTCAGCATCAAGGAGGTCATGGGCCGCTCGGGCGAGCAGGGCATGATTACCTTCGACCAGTACCTGTTCGAGCTGTTCGAGCGCGGCGTGATTGGCTACGACGAAGCCATCCGCAACGCCGATTCGCAGAACGAGCTGCGTCTCAAGGTCAAGCTGGAATCGGTGCGTGCGCGCGAGAATCTGCTCGACGACGCGCTGGTCAAGAAGATGCAGATGAAGAAGGAAGATGAAAGCGAACACGTTCTCCGCCGCTGATCCGGCCGACCGACCCATCCCATGCTCAAGATCCTCCCGTACCTCAAGCTGTGCGTCGAACGAAGCGCGTCCGACATCTACTACACGGCCGGTGCGCCGGCGATGCTGCGCATCGAGGGCGAGATGCACGCGGTTGGCAAGACCCAGCTGACCGGCGAATTCATCCGCGAACTGGTTCTTTCCATCCTGACGCCGGAACAGCAGGAACTGCTGCACAAGGAGCGGGAAATCGACTTTGCGACCGAAGCCGGTGGCCTCGGCCGCTTCCGTGTCAACGCCTTCCACCAGCGCAACACGCTGGCGATGGTGATGCGCTACGTCCGCGCGGACATCCCGAGTCTTGCCGATCTCGCGATGCCCGACGCGATGAAGGACCTCGCCATGCTCAAGCGCGGCCTGATCCTGATGGTCGGCGCGGCCGGCTCGGGCAAGAGCACGACACTTGCGGCGATGCTCGACCACCGCAACGCAAACGCCGCAGGACACCTGCTGACGATTGAGGATCCGATCGAGTTCGTGCATACCAACAAGCGCTCGATCATCAACCAGCGCGAAGTCGGCGAGGACACGGCCAGTTACGAGCGCGCGCTGCTGTCGAGCCTGCGCGAGGCGCCGGACGTGATCCAGATCGGCGAAGTGCGCAAGCGCGAAACCATGGACGCCTGCATCCAGCTCGCGAACACCGGCCACCTCGCGATCTCCACGCTGCACGCGAACAATACCTACCAGGCCCTGCAGCGCATCGTCAACCTGTATCCGGACGAGCAGCGCGGGCAGCTCTATCTCGATCTCGGTCTGACGTTGCGCGCGATCATCTCGCAGCGTCTTGTGCGCAAGCGCGACGGCCGCCGCGTGGCAGCGGTGGAAGTGATGATCAATACGCCTTACGTGCAGGACCTCATCATCAATCAGCGCATCGAAGAGATCCGCGAGGCGATGAGCCAATCCTCGGACCGCAACATGCAGACCTTCGATCAGTCCCTGTTCCGTCTGTACAAGGACGGTCACATCGAACTCGAAGAGGCGCTGATCAACGCCGATTCGCGGACAAACCTCGAGGCGAAGATCAATTTCGGCGTGTGATCCCGGTTGCGTCGAGGCAGGCGGCACACTACAATCCGCCCTCGTTTTTCCCGAAGTCGTCCGTGGGCGTGTGGTTGGCCGACCGAACAATAACTACCCCCGGATTGTTTTCTGCGGGGCCACAGAGCAGGACCATGAGCACCTATTTCGCAACCAACGAGAATGCGAAGCGGGACTGGACCGTGATCGACGCCGATGGCGTCATCCTGGGTCGTCTCGCTTCAGAAGTCGCACGTCGCCTCCGCGGCAAGCACAAGCCCGAGTTCACTCCGCATATCGACGTCGGCGATTACGTCGTCGTCATCAATGCCGAGAAGATCAAGGCCACCGGCAACAAGCTGGAAGGCAAGATCTACTGGCGCCATACCGAATACCCGGGCGGCATCAAGTCGACCACGCTGGGCAAGATGATGGCCGAGCATCCCGAGCGCGTCATCGAGAAGGCGATCAAGGGCATGCTGCCCAAGGGGCCGCTGGGCTATGCGCAGTTCCGCAAGCTCAAGGTCTACGCCGGTGCGGAACATCCGCATACCGCGCAGCAGCCCACCACCTTCACGCTCAAAGGTTGATAACCATGGCTACGCTCAAGCAGCCCGCTGACCAGCATTACGGCACCGGCCGTCGCAAGACCGCCGCCGCCCGTGTTTTCATCCGCCCGGGCAAGGGTGGCATCGTCATCAACGGCAAGACCGTCGAGGATTATTTCGGCCGCGAGACCTCGCGCATGCTGGTTCGCCAGCCGCTCGAAATCTCCGATGCGCTGACCCGTTTCGACATCAAGATCACCGTCTCCGGCGGCGGCCCGAACGGCCAGGCCGGCGCGATCCGTCACGGCATCACCCGCGCGCTGATCAAGTACGACGAGGCCCTGCGTCCGCCGCTGCGCGCCGCCGGTCTCGTCACTCGTGACGCCCGCGAAGTCGAGCGCAAGAAGGTCGGTCTGCACAAGGCGCGCCGCGCGCCGCAGTTCTCGAAGCGCTAGTTATTTCGGAACAGCGGGCTTTCGGAACAGCGGGCCGTCAGGCGGCGGGTGCTGACCCGCCGCCTGTTTTCCCGGTCAGAGTTTCGCTACGATGCAGCAGCATTGGGAGATCGTCTAATGGTAGGACAACAGTCTCTGACACTGTTTATCTAGGTTCGAGCCCTAGTCTCCCAGCCAATATGTATAGAGCCCTTGAGCGATCAAGGGCTATTTTTTTGCCGCGTTGCCGGATTCGTTATGCGCCTCCGGCGCGCTCTACTGACCCAGCCGATCCAGTGGGCTCCGCACCCCTCGTCCCCCTCGGTTGAGGACATGGGTATAGATCATCGTCGTGCTGACATCGGCATGCCCCAGCAACTCCTGCACCGTGCGGATGTCGTACCCCATTTCCAGCAAGTGCGTGGCGAATGAATGTCGCAGCGTGTGCGGCGACACCGGCTTGGCGATCCCGGCTTTCATCGAAGCGAGCTTGACCGCGCGCTGCAGCAACCGCTCGTCCAGGTGATGCCGCCGCACCGCCGCACTTCGCGGATCCGACGATAGCTTCCGCGCCACGAAGATGTACTGCCAGCCCCATTCGCAGCCGGCATTCGGAAACTTCACGCCCAAGGCATCCGGCAACCAGACATCCACGCGCCCGGCAACCTGGTCCGACTCAAACAACTGGCGTCGATCGAGCAGCCGGATGCGCAACGGTTTGACCAGCGATTCCGGCAACATCGTGACGCGATCTTTCCCGCCCTTGCCGTCCCGGACGAGCACTTCGCGACGATCAAGATCAACATCCTTCACCCGCAGGCGAACGGACTCCATCAACCTCATCCCGGTGCCATAAAGCAGACGAACCAGCATCGCCACGACCGGATCGCCATCCAGGGCTGCGAGCAGCTGCGCCACTTCATCCCTGGTCAGGACCGTCGGGAGCCGCTGCGGTCTCTTGGCACGCGTGACATCAGTCAGCCAAGGCAGGTCCACTTCCAAAACCACCCGGTACAGGAACAGAATGGCGGCGAGCGCCTGATTCTGCGTATTGGCCGAGACGTTCCGATCGACCGCGAGGTTGCTCAGGAACATCGCGACTTCAGGCCCACCCATCTGTCAGGGGTGCCGCTTGCCATGGAACAGGATGAACCGCTTGATCCAGTTCACATAGGCTTCTTCAGTCCTCAGGCTATAGTGCCGGACACGAATTTGATCGC
>JAYWBB010000065.1:0-41853 GCA_043781855.1 Nevskia sp.
GTGGCCGCGAGCAGCGGCAGGCTGACATAACCATTCTCGACGAAGATCGCCCGCAGCCCGCCGTGCTGACGCGCCGCGAGTTCGGCGAGGCCCTGGCCGACTGCGGTGGTCAGCGACTTGAACCCGGGCTCGTTGAGCAGTGAGCCGATGCTGACCGAACCGGGCTGCGAGCGATCGATCTTCGCTTGCATGCGGGCCGGAGTGTACTGCGCGAGGTCCGGCAGTTTCGGCGGCTTGAATTCGAGGGTAGCGCCATCGGCCGTATCGATACGGTAGGTCCGCTGCAACTCGACCAGCGTCGGCTCGCGCCGATTCGGCTCGTCCGGCAATTCGTCGGCGCCATCGTCGCCTTCGTCGGCGCTATCGGTCACTGATGACGGGCTGCCATCAATTCCGACGTCCGCCGCTTTAAGGTCCGCCCGGGTCGCCAGGCAGGCGAGCGCCAGCAGCAGCGCCAGCGCGGCGCAAGCTCCGCGCTGGCCACGCCCTGCGCGTAGCGCCGGCTGGCTCAATTGAGCCACAGTGTTGCCTCGAGCAGCACGCGGTAATCGGTTTTCGCGTTCGGCCCATAGGCGCTGCCGGGCGCGAACGCCGAGGCGCGTATCGAGATCAACGAACGGCGCTCTTGCGAGACGAAAGCATCGCCGCTGCTGAGCAGGCGCTGGCGGCGCAACACGCGACCGAAGTAGTGAGTCGCCACGACGTCGAAGCCGTTGCCGATGTCAGCCCCGTTGTTGACCGTCGCCGCCGTGACATTATCGGTCACGATCGGCGCGCCGCCGTCGTTACGGCTGAAGTTCGAGAAGACGGCAGCCACGTCGTCGTTATCGAAGTTCAGCGCGACAAAGCCGGTTGCGATGCGCAGGTTGCCGAGTTCAGCGCGCAGGGTTTCGTTATAGCGATTGATCAGCGTCTGCGTGCCGGCGAAGGTGGAGGCGTTGCTCTGCACGCCGGTCTGCTGATACTGGTGCGAGTGTCCGGCGCCGCCGCCGCCGGAGCTGTAGGTGTAAAGCGCACCCAGGGAGATCGGCACTTGCGTGAACGGCCGCCAGCGGCCGCCGCCGGTGCCCGAGTAGGCCGTGACATTCTCGTGCGCACGAGTCGCCACGATATTTCCGGCGCCGGGGTTGGCGACGGTCTGATCGCCGATGACCGAATTGAATTCGATCCAGTAGTTCAGCTTTTCGCGGCCCAGCGCGTCGTAGAAACCGTTGTCGGCGTAGACACCGATCCAGCTCAGCTGCGAATTCCGCAGCTTGCTGTTGCCGGTTACGGCGCTGCCGACGTCAGGCGCATGGCCGTTATCGATCGCATGCACGACGCGCGTACCGACGCGCTGGCCCGGCAGCCACTGCAGCGCGAGGTTGCCGAACAAATAAGTGCGCCGGCGTTGCTCGGCGATGATCGGAGCGTCGTCGCTGCGATAGGTCGAGAACTGGTGGGCGACGCCGACGTCAATGTTCCTGAGTGTCGTATCGAAAAGCCAGCGAGCCGAGTCGAGATCCTCGTCGAACCACTCGTTGCCGATCTGCCGGACATGCTGCCGGCCGAAGCTGACGGCCTCGCCCGGATAGCTGGTCAACCCGTTGTACTGAAGCCAGAGCTCGCTCAGGCCGACGAAGGATCGGGTCCGACCCGTGGCGTTGTTCGGCGTGCCGGAGTCGAACGGCTGGATGCTGCCGCTCGGCACGAACGCGCGCCCTCGAATGTAGCCGGCCCAGTCGGGATTGAACTCGATCAGCGCGCGCGGCGCGAGGTTGAGGAAAACGGTCTGGGCGTCACCGCCGTTGCCGAGCGTCGGATCCCCATCCGCCTGGAAGCCGAGCGTGCCGCGCAACGCATAGTTGACCGTGATGGCCGCCGCCGCCGGGCGCGGCTGCGCGACTGCGGCGACCAGTGCCAGCATCACCGCCGTGGATTTCATTTTCACTTCGTGACTCCTTGCGCCCAGATTTGTGGACCGATCGGGCGGCGCGTGACCAGATGAACCGGACGCTCTTTCTGGTACATGGCATTCGCGGTTTCGAGCTCCTGCGGCGTCAGATCGGTCTTCAGACGATCGAGCAAGTTATAGGCGCTCAGCGTTCCGCCGCGCAACGAGCGCACCACCACCGGAAAGCCGCCGTCCGCGGACAGCTGCGCAAACACGTAGGAATTGACGCGATTCACCCGCGTCCCCGGGCTATCGTAGAACAGTCGAGCGAGATGAGTGTCGGCTGCCGTGACGCGGTGGCGCGCGGCATAAAGGAAGTATTCGAGCGATTTCGCCGGGTTCGGCCGTCCCAGGTAACCCTGCTGATAGAGGCGACCGAGGCGGTAGTGCGCGGGAATGTCGGTCTCGCGAAATTTCAGGGCCTGCATGAAGTTTGCTTCCGCAACATCGGCTTCGCGCGGCGCACGCTGGTTGAAGAAATAAAGCTCGCCGAGCATCAGCGAGGCTCGCGGTATGCCGCTGGCGACGCCGGCCTTCAACAGCGCTTCGAGATCGACATCCGGCAGCAGGTAAGGAAAACCGACCGCGACCGCCGCCGCTTCGATCTTCATCGTGCCGGGCCGCTTCAGCATCCAGCGCAGTACGCGGTTCGCCAGTTCGGGCTCGGCATTCGCTGCGGTCGATGCCTGCGGAGCGGGGGGTGCTGCTGACAGCGTCGCGGCGATCTGCGGCGCCGTGTCGAGCTTTTCCTTGCCTTCGAGATTGTCTTCGGCGCCTTCGAGCGGCACGATCTCATCGGCGTCCCGCGTGGTGCGGAGTTCCTCGGTCTGTTCGACCAGATCCTCGACGCCGGGCTGGTCGACCAGCGCCACTGCGAGACGACCCGCGATGACTGCGGTGTCGATCGGCACATAGTCGAGACTGTCGACATGCGCCAGCGGCGACTGTCGATCGAAGGCCGCGATCGCCTGGTCGACCTGCTTCACGAGACCGGCGTGATCGCCGCTGTAGCGGTAGTAGGACGCCAGATCGATATGGCAATCGGGTGCGGTATCGAGACTCTTCCGGCACAGGTCGAGCAGACGCTGGGCGCTGGCCCGATCGGTGATCGCATCGCGATACCAGTTGATCGCCGCCGCGCGCACTTCCGGTACGGGTGACACGGCCGCCTTCTCGGCAAGCCCGGGCGCCCGGCCGGTTTTGTCGAACGCCGGAAAGAGACCATAAAGATTGAGCAGTGCCGCCGCAGCACGCAGATCGTCGTCCTGCTTGAGCGCGCCGAGCAGCAGCTTTTCGGCTTCGGCGACGAGTTTTTGCCGGCCGCTTTGCGTCAACGCGCGCGCCAGCGGCACGACCGCTTCCGGGCGCTGCGGCAACACACGCCGGTACCAGCGGATCGCGATCTCCTGCGCTTCGATGGTCGGCTGTGCGCCGTAGACCGCAGCGAGATAGAGCATCGCATCCGGATACCCGAGCTGCGCCATCGGTTCGAGATCGCGGAGCGCGTCGTCGGTGCGCCCGGACAGGCGTGCCTGATTGCCGCGGGCAATGTCGGCCGAGCCGGCCGTACCCGCGACCAGCGCGCCATCCTGCGGCTTGGCGAGGATCGGCAGGCCGCGACGGTATTCGACGCCACCGCAGCCGGCCAGCACCACAGCCGAAATCAGAAGCGCGAAACCAGACCGCATGGAGAACTTACCGGAAGCGGTCGAACAGCGGGTCGATGCTGACTTCCACCGGCTCGTCGATGTGCGCGAGCTCAATCGGCCGCTTCGGTTCGATCACGGCGATCACATCGGTGATCGCGGCGTTGGTGTTGAGGCCGTTGAGATCGTTGAGGCCGTTCGAATCGATCGTCTGCGCCGGCAGCACGCGCAGCGACTTGATCTCGCCCTCGATATTGGCCAGGCCGCCGTTGACCCGGAAATAGATTTTCTGGCCGACAGGCAGGCGCTTGATCTGGTCGTAGTGGAAGCGCGCCAGCACGTAGGGCCTGGCGCCTTGCGGAACCAGTTCGAGGATCGACTGGTTGCGCAGCACATACTGGGCGTCGGTTACAAACAGCTTCTGCACGGTGCAATCGCAGGGGCTGGCAAGCGAGCCCTTGAGCTGCTGGCCGACCAGATCGGCCATCTGCTCGGGCGTCATCTTGAACGAACCCGGCACGCCTTCGACGACATCGAGCAGCGCGGTCTGGAACGAGCCGAGCGGCTGGCCCTTTTTGACCGTGCCGTTGGCTTTCACGAGGCTGAAGAAGGTGCCGTCGCGCGGCATCGTGACCGTGTAGAGCTGGGCGGCAACCTTCGCTGCGGCGGCGTGCGCAACGAAAACGATGTCGTAGAGCTTGGCTGCGGTGTAACCGAACGCCGTGACACCGAGCACGAGGGCCACCAAGGTGCCGATCACCGCGCGCAACTTGCCCGCGATACTGAGGCCGCCACTGCCGCGTCCGCTGCGGTTCTTGACGAAATTCTCGCGCGACAGCGTCGCCAGCATGTCGCCGGCGGTGATCAGCTCGCCGCCGAGGAACGCGGTGATGATCGTCCGGATCGCCGCAATCTCTTTGCCGCCGAGGTCCTGGAATATGCAGACCACGCGCTGCGTGTCCGCATCCATCGCGCGCACTTCGAAGCTCACCGGAATGCGCATGCCGAGGCCGTCGACGCGCATCGCGAGCTCGCCGTCGAAGGCTTCACCCGAGCGATAGACGTGGTCGCCGCTGTCGAAGCTGAAGCCGCCGGCGGAGAGGTCGTTGAGCTCGCATTGTCGCTTCGCGGCCCCCACGGAAAAGATGATGCTGCCCGGAACCCGCACGCGGACGAACTGCCGCTGCGCCTCGGACTCGTGGACGATGTTGATATTGGTGGCGGTAACCATGCCCAGGGACTCCTTAGCGGGTGATGCGGACGGCGGTAGTGCGGGCGCGGTACATCACCCGAACTTCGGCTTGAACGAGACGATGGTGACGATGATCGCGAAGAACACGCTGACCGCCGCGAACAACATGATGCGTGAGGACCAGTCGTTGAACCGGCCGTGAAATCCTTCGGTGATGCGCTTGAGCACGGTCTTCTGGCGCGTCCACGACTGGCGATCCGGGAAGAACGACACAAAAACCTTGATGACGGAACCGACCACCTGGTTGTAGTACATCAGCGGCGGATACAAAGGCCCGACACGATGCCCGGCGACGCTCAGCATCACGCACATCAGCAGGCGCGTGATGCCGATCCAGACGATGAAGGTGATCAGGTAGAAGTAGCTGTAGCGGATGCTCGCCAGGAGCACCGCGCTCAGGCCGAGCAGGCCGGTCCACATCTGGATTCTCTGATCCTGCAAAATGTAATAAGTGAACCAGCCGAGGCGATGCGGGCCGAGCTTGCGCGCGCGCCCGTTCTGGCGCAGCGAATTGCCATACCAGCGGAACATCAACTGTTTGCTGGTCTTGTAGAACGATGGATCGGGCGGATGCTCGACGGTCTGGATCGCCGCGTCCGGCAGGTAGAAGGTGTCCCAGCCGAGGCGCACGACGCTGAACCACGACGACTTGTCGTCGCCGGTCAGGAACTTCACGCGGCCCAGTCGCCAGTGCAGCGCCGAGTCGTACTCGACGTCGGCGATGAATTCCGGGTTGGCAACGACCGCCGCGCGGAACAGCGACATGCGGCCGGTCAGCGTCAGCACGCGATGACGCAGCGCCATCGAGCACATGTTGAGGTGGCGCTCGGCGAAGCGCAGCTTGTGCCAGTCGCGGACCAGGCGGCCGCCGTGCACGGTGCAGAATTCGTTGGTGGTCAGCGCGCCGACGTTGGGCAGCACATGGAACATGCGCGCGCACTTGCGGATCACGCCGGGCAGCAGAATCGAATCGCCGTCGACGACCGCGACCAGTGCGCTCGCGTCCGGCAGATCGCGCGAGATCGCGCGAAAGCCATGGGCCAGGCCATCGCGCTTGCCGGTCCCGGCGATGCGCACGAACTTCAGCGTCACGCGCTGCGGCGGGTCGAGGCGCTCCCAGAGGGCCTTGATCAGCGCCTGATCGCCGTATTCGACGATCGACGCGACGATGGTCGTCGGATAGCCACACTCGATGGCTTCCTCGATGATCGCGCGGTAGACGCGCCCTGTGGTCAGCGCATCGATGCGGAAACTGGTCGCCAGGAAATACACATGCGACGGGGACGCGGCATCGCCGGCCTTGTCGGCGCGCTCGCTGAGGCGTGGATACGAAACGTGCAGGAACCACATCGCGCGGGCGAAATGCAGCGCGCGCAGCGCATACCGCCAGATGCCGACGAGACCGACGCCGATGATGAAATGCGCCTCGCCGGGGGTCAGCGAGTAGTGCGGCAACAGCAGCGCCAGCGCGCCGATGCACGCGATCAGCAGCAGCCATTCGGCAACCTCGCGCAGGAACGCGAGGAAACCTTCCCGGTGCAGATCGTCGGCAGGCGCCAGCGTGGCAGGTTTCATCGGCATGTTGTTTTTTGGTCGATGCGCATCGGCGGCCTTACCAGCAGATACCCTGCATATCGTCGTTGGAAATCTGCTTCATGAATCCGACAAGATCGACCACCTTGGTCCCCGGCTTGCGGTCCGCGAGCGCCTTCTCGAACGCGGGGTCCCTGTTGCCGAGCACAAGGATTTCGGACGATGCGACCAGCGCTTCCATATCGGAGTTCATCAGCCCGGAGACGTGCGGAATCTTCGAGTCGATATATTCCTTGTTGGTTCCGTACACGCGCGCGTGGTCGACACTCTTGTCGTAGATATTCAGCATGTAGCCCTTGCCGATCAGCATTTCCGCCAGCTCGACCAGCGGACTTTCGCGCAGATCGTCGGTGCCGGCCTTGAACGCCAGCCCGAGCATGCCGACGCGGCGCTTGCCGAATGAGGCGATCAGCTCGAACGCGCGCTTAACCTGCTCGTTGTTGCTGTACATGATCGAAGCAAGCATCGGATTGTTGGAGTGCAGCTGTTGCGAGCGGAAGTTCATCGCGCGCAGGTCCTTGGGCAGGCAGGAGCCACCGAAGGCGAAGCCCGGCTTCATGTAGTACTTGGAGATGTTCAGCTTCTCGTCTTCGCAGATCAGCTCCATGACTTCGCGGCCGTCAATGCCGCAGGCCTTGGCAATGTTGCCGATCTCGTTGGCGAACGTGACCTTGGTCGCGTGCCAGACGTTGCAGGTGTACTTGACCATTTCGGCGACTTCGATCGACTTGCGGAAGACCTTGGCCGGCAGTACCGAGTAGATCTCGGCAAGACCCTGCCCCGAGACCGCGTCGAATTCGCCGATGACCGTCATCGGCGGCGCGCGGTAATCGCCGATTGCGGTGCTTTCGCGCAGGAATTCCGGATTCACGGCGACGCCGAAATCGGCGCCGGCGCGCTTGCCCGACGCGTTCTCGAGCGCCGGGATCACGATCTTTCTCAAGGTGCCCGGAAGCACCGTGCTGCGCACAACCACCGTGTGTCGGGTGGGCTTGTCCTTGAGCACGGCGCCGATCTGGGCGCACACCCCCTCGACGAAGTGCAGATCGAGATCGCCGTTCTTCTTGCTGGGTGTGCCGACGCAGATCATCGTCAACTCGGAGTTGAGGACGGCGTCGCGGATATCGCTGGTCGCGCGGATCAGTCCGGCGGCAACGCCTTTCGCCAGCAGCTCGCCGAGGCCGGGCTCGACGATCGGAGTCCTGCCTTCGTTGATGCTGAGGACCTTGCGCTCCGAAACGTCGACCCCGATCACCGAATGCCCGTAGTCCGCGAGGCAGGCGGTACAGACCGCGCCGACATAGCCCATACCGAAAATGCTTATTTGCATCCAGACGCCCCAGGATTCTTGTTGTAAGTAAAGGTTGGCAACGTTTATGGCGACGAGGCTGCGATTCTGAAATCAAAGGAATCCGCCCCTTCGCACTTACTTGCCGATATCGCGAAGCGATTTGTGTGCCAGCGCGTGGGTCACTAAGGCGTGGCGTGCCTGGGTCTGTAGAAAAGAATCCAAGGATGCTCAGAGCCGATATGCAAACTCCGATGCCGACATCACGATTCGAGCAGTGATCGAGACCCCACAGCCACAATTATAGCTGGACTTTTTGCGGATCACAGTGACACAAGACGTTAAGCGCGCAACGTTTTTCCGGCAGAAGTCGACGGAAACCGGCAATTTTTGCCATTGCGCTGGAAAATCGGCAAGTAAATACAGGCGACCCTCAGCCGTTGCGGATGCGCGTCAGCAGCGCCTTTGTGTAGCCTGCGGTATTCGCCGCGCCGCCGAGATCGCCGGTGCGGATCTTGTCGAGGTTCAGTGTCTCGTCGATCGCGCGGCGCAGACGCGTCGCCTTGTCGGTCATCGCGCAGTGATCGAGCATCATCGCCGCCGCCAGCAGCAGCGCCGTTGGATTGGCAATGCCTTTGCCGGCGATGTCAGGAGCCGAGCCGTGCACCGCTTCGAAGATCGCGGCATCGAGTCCGATGTTCGCGCCGGGCGCCATACCGAGACCGCCAACGAGACCCGCGACGAGGTCGGACAAGATGTCGCCGAACATGTTGGTGGTCACGACCACGTCGAACTGCCAGGGGTCGAGCACCAGCTTCATCGCGCAGGCGTCGACGATCATCTCGCTCATCTGCACCTTGCCGTGGTATTTCTCGATGTAGAGGTCGCGCGCGGTCTCCAGAAAGATGCCGGTCAGCGCCTTCATGATGTTGGCCTTGTGCACCACGGTGACCTTCTTGCGGCCGGTCGCGATCGCATATTCGAAGGCATATTCGACGATGCGCCGGCAACCCTGCCGCGTGTTGATGCCGGTCGACATGCCGACCGCATGCGGATCGCCGTCGATCGGGATGAAATGCTCGTAGCCCATGTACAGGCCTTCGAGATTCTCGCGCACGATCACGAGGTCGATCTTGTCGTAGCGGCCACCCGGCACGATGGTGCGCGCCGGGCGCAGGTTCGCGTAGAGCTTGAACTCCTCGCGCAGCCGCACGTTGGAGGATCGATAACCGCCGCCGCTTGGTGTTTCCAGCGGGCCCTTCAGCGCCAGGCGGGTCCTGCGGATGCTGTCGAGCGTGGCTTGCGGCAGCGGGTCGTTGGCGGCCTTCACACCTGCCAGCCCGGCGATCTGGGTATCCCAGTCGAACGGGGCTTCGAGCGCTTCGAGTACGGCAAGCGTGGCATCGACGATCTCGTTGCCGATGCCGTCGCCGGGAATCAGCGTGGCGGGGATGCGTGTGGTCATGGCGGGTTCTGGATGCGCTGACGGTGAGGTTGAGGGGCAGCGGGCGTTTCCGCGTCGAAGCTTGTGGCAGCGTGGCGTTTCGCGCGTGGGTGCGCGGCGTCGTAGACCGTCGCCAGTCGTTTCCAGTCGAGCTGCGTGTAGATCTGTGTCGTCGCAAGGTTTGCGTGGCCCAGCAGTTCCTGCACGGCGCGTAGATCGCCGCTGCTTTCGAGCAGGTGGGTCGCGAACGAATGTCGCAGCTTGTGCGGATGCAGATGCGCGGGCAGGCCGCTGCGCAGCGCCCAGGCGTGCAGCGCGGTGCCGATCTGCGTGCGGCCCAGCCGCTTGCCGCGCGGCCCCACGAACAGCGCGGTCTCAGCGGGCGCGGCGATCCGTGCGCGCTCGCGCAGCCAGCGATCGAGCGCCGCGCGTGCCTTGCCACCGACCGGAACGAGGCGTTCCTTGCGGCCTTTGCCGGTGACGGTCAGCTCGTCGGGAAAGGGGGTATCGGGATAGCCGCGCGGCACATCGAGACCGTGCAGTTCGGCGAGACGCAGGCCAGCCGAATAGAACAGCTCGACCAGCGCCTGATCGCGAATGTCGATCGGCCCCTGCGGCGCGCGGTCGAGCGCGTTGCCGAGGTCTTCGGCGCCGATGACTTTCGGCAAGCTGCGGCGACCCTTCGGTCCGCGCACCGCCGCCGCTGGATTGTGCGACGCCATGCCCACCTTCAGAGCATGCCGGAACAGGCCGCGAATGCAGGACAGGTAGCGCCGCAAGGTGGTCGGCTGCAGGCCCTTGCGATGATGACGCGCGAGGAAACCGCGCACCGTGTGGACATCAACCTTGTCCGGTACCGCAATGCCGCACTCGCGGCAGTACGCGAGAAAGAAACCACACTCGCGCGCAATCGCCGAAGTCGTGGTCTTCGGCGAATTCCGCAGGATGCGCAGGTGTTCCAGGTAAGCGGCAAGCAGCGCGGAAAGCGCGTCATCGACCGGGGTTGGCGCTGCGTCGTTCACGTCATCCGCGCACGTACGGCGGCGGCAACCAGTTCCGCAGTCATCTCCAGGAACAGCTTGCCCTGCCGCGGCTGGAAGCGTTCCGGATCGCGCGAGCCGAGCGCGATCATGCCGAGATTCTTCTCCTTCTCCAGTGGCACCACGGCGGCCGAGGCGATCGGCTGCTCGGCCTTCGGGAACAGGAGGGCTGCACGCTCCGGCGTGATCGGGCCGCACTCGATGAGCCGCGTGCGGATGAAGTTGTCGAAGGCTCGGGCGATCGGCGCGCCGAGGTCGATCGGTATCACACCGTCGATGTCGTGGCGCTTGAACATCGCGCCATTGACGCCGACGAATACTTCGTCGACATCGAAGTCCTCGCGCATCGAGGCCTTCAGGCCGGCGGCGATCGCGGCCAGCGAAGGCGAGCGGATCAGCGTATGCGCGAGCCGCAGTACCTTCTCGGCCCGGACCTCGTTCTCGCGCGCGGTTTCGACCAGGCGCTCGAGCCGCGATTCCAGCCGCGCATTCTTGCCGCGCAGCAGTTCGACCTGGCGCTCGATCAGCGATACGGCGGAGCCGGCTGCATGTGACAGCTCGAGCGATTCGAGGAGCACCGGGTGCCGCGTCAGCCACTGCGGGTCGGCCTTCAGAAAAGCCATCACCTGCGCCTCGTCCAGCGATACTTCAGGACTCGGCTTCTCGCTCAATTCGGCCACTCTATGGTCCCCTCGAAAACAGTGGTTGCCGGCCCGGTCATGTAGATGGGCGAGCCGTCGCCGGCCCATTCCAGCGCCAGCGTGCCGCCGCGCACGGCAATCTCGCTGCGCGGCGCGAGCCGGTTCCAGAGCCGGCCGATCGCCATTGCCGCGCAGGCACCGCTGCCGCAGGCCAGCGTTTCCCCGACGCCGCGCTCGAAAACACGCAGCCGAGCATGAGAGAGATCGACGAACTGGATGAAGCCGACGTTGACCCGTTCCGGAAATGCGGAGTGATGCTGCAAAGCCGCGCCGATGCGCTCGACCGGCGCGGTATCGACATCGTCGACCTCGATCAGCGCATGCGGGTTGCCGATGCTGGCCGCGCCGAACCGCAAACGCGTGCCATCGTCGAGCGTCAGTTCGTAGCGCGGCGAGCGGACGGCAATCTTCAGCGGCACGTCGGCCGGCTCGAAGCGTGGCGCGCCCATGTCGACACGCACCAGACCGTTGGCGAGTTGATGCAGTTCCAGCGTGCTGGTCGAGGTGCGAATCCGCAGCCGGTGTTGCCGGCTCAGGCCGCGTTCGGCGACGAAGCGCGCGAGGCAGCGCGCACCATTGCCGCACTGACCGACCTGGCCGCCATCGGCGTTGTAGATGCGATAGCCGAAGTCGACATCCGGGGCTGGCGCCGGATCGACCACGAGCACTTGGTCGCAGCCGACGCCGAAGCGCCGGTCGGTGAGACGCCGCAGCAATTCCGGAGTGGGCTGGAACGGTTCATGGATCGCATCGATCACGACGAAGTCGTTGCCGAGCCCATGCATCTTGGTGAAGTGCCGTTGCATCGCGACAGATTAACGGCTGCGCCGGGGCAAGTCATGGCGCGGCCGCTTTTTTAGGTCGCCGAGGATCGGCACTTTAATCTTCTTGCAAATGCGAATGCATCTCACTAACATGCGCAAACAGGCAGCCGCACCGGGGACTTCGCCGCAGTTTTGGTGATTCCGTGCAGCCGTCGCCGGCGCGCAAGCATGGGTCTGCGTTTCAGATTTTGCTCGACTCCCATCTTTAACCTACAACTCCAGAGAACGCAGAAGATGACCAAGACGCCGCTTGCCCTTGCCCTCGCCGCCATGGTCGCTGTTGCCATGCCGGTCCATGCCGCGAGTTCGCAGGATGCGCTGGAGCAGAAGCTCGATAGCTTGAGTCAGCAGCTCGAAACGCTGAAGGCCGAGGTCAGGCAGCTCAAGGCACAGAACGAAGCGCTTGCTGCGCAGCAGGAGGCGCCGTCGGCAGGCGCGGGATCGACGGCAGTCGCCGCGGCGCCTGCCGGCGTCAGCACCCAGCAGGCGGCCAACTCCGTCCTTGGCCGCGCGACGCTGTTTGGCTACGGCGAAATCAACTACAACCACTACGATCATGATTCCGCGGCGACGCAGGCCACCGTGCGCCGCGCCGTCTTCGGTATCGGCTACCGCTTCGACGACCGCACCCGCTTCGTGTCCGAGTTCGAGATCGAGAATTCCGTGGTTTCCGCCGAGGATGGCGGAGAATTCGAAGTCGAGCAGTTCTATATCGATCACCGCCTGACCGATTGGGCCAGCGCCAAGGTCGGCCTGATCCTGATTCCCAGCGGCTATATCAACACCACGCACGAGCCGCCGGCCTATTTCGGCGTGGAACGAAACTTCGTCGAGACCGCGATCATCCCGTCGACCGAGCGCGAGGGCGGTATCGCCGTTTACGGCAAGCTGCCGTTCGGGCTTTCCTACGATGTCGGCGTGACCACGAGCTTCAATCTCGCGAAGTGGAATTTCGCTTCGGAGGATGGTCGGAGATCCCCGCTCGGCGCCACGCACCAGCAGCTGGCCAACGCCCGCGCTGCCGATCTTGCGCAGTATGTCGCGCTCAACTACGACGGCGTGCGCGGGTTCAACTTCGGTGGCAGCGTGTTCACCGGCGAGGCCGGGAACAACCAGCCAAACTTCGACGCCAGTCCGCGTTTCACCTTGTGGGAGACCCATGCGCGCTACGTGCGCGGTCCGCTGCAATTGCAGGCGCTTTACGCCCACGGCAGTTTTAGCGACACCGCCGCGGTGAATCTCGCCAACCTCGGACAGCCGACGCTGATTCCGAGCGATTTCCACGGCTGGTATCTGCAAGGCGCTTACCGCGTATGGCAGCGCGGCAGTTACTCGCTGCACCCATTCGCCCGCTATGAGCGCTTCAATACGGCGGATGGCTACGCGGTCGCGGCGCCAGGTATCGGCGTGGCTGGCCGCGCGACCGAAACCGTGCGCACTTACGGCGCCAGCTTCTTCCTCAATCCGAATGTCGTGCTGAAGGCGGACTATCAGCAGTTCGGCGTCGACAAGGCGAGCAATCGCTTCAACCTCGGACTCGGCCTGCAATTCTGATCGCCATGATTCGCCATCTGGCCGGAACGGTACTGATGCTCGGCACGGCCGTTGCCCATGCCGACGAGGTTCTGCTGCCGCCCGAGGATTTCCTGCGCCAGACCTTCGGCACGCCGCCGCCGGCGCAGGTGCTCTGGCTCGACGACGCGACGCAGGCCAAGCTCAAGCCGATCTTTGGCCACAGCTACCCGCAAGCGCGTCTGCGCTACTGGCGTAGCGCCGGCAGGACCGCGTGGATACTCGAAGACATCGGCAAGGAATTTCCGATCACCGCCGGGTTCGTCATCGGCAAGGGCGAAGTGGCTGCCGCGCGCGTGCTGATCTACCGCGAAAGCCGCGGCGACGAAATCCGCTATCCCTCCTTTCTGAAGCAGTTTGACGGTGTGAAGTTGGCAGGTGAGCACCTGCAACCGGAAGTCGATGCGATTTCGGGCGCGACCCTTTCGGTCTGGGCGATGCAGCGCATGGCGCGCGCCGCGCTCACGCTCGATGCGCTGACGCCGCCATGACGCCCTCACTGAAATCATGAGCCGTTACGGCGCGCTCCTGCGGCACTGGCATCGCAGGCTCGGCGTGGCCGCGAGCCTGTTCCTGATCTGGCTCGCGATCAGCGGCGTGATCCTCAACGAGGGCGCGCACTTCGGGCTCGACCATGCACGCGTCGCCGCGCCCTGGCTCATGCACTGGTACGGTCTTGCGGCGACGCCACCGGAACGCGGCTACTCGGCAGGCGGGCACTGGCTGGTCGAGACGACTGATGCGACATTGCTCGACGCGAAGCCGCTGACGCCGTCCATTCAAAGTCCGCTCGGGCTTGCCGCCGTGCACGCGCTGCTGTTCGTCGCGACTGCGAACGGCCTGGTGCTGCTGACACCGGATGGCCAGCGCATCGAGGAAGTGAGGGCGCCGACCCTGCCGCTCAAGTCGATCCGCCGCATCGGCCGCACGGCGAGCGGCGAGGTCGCGATCCAGGACCTCGATGCCTACGCTAGCCGCGACGGCGAAACCTGGACCGGCATCGCCGCCGACACGGTGATCTGGTCGCAAGCGCAGGCGCTTCCGGAATCCGAGCGCGCCCGCATCCTGCCGTTCGCACGACCGAGCCTGGCGCTGTCGCGCGTGCTCGCCGATGCCCACAGCGGCCGGCTGTTCGGCAAGCTTGGCCCGCTGTTGATCGACCTCGCCGGGCTGGCCGCAATCCTGCTCGCAAGCAGCGGCGTCTGGATGTTCTGGCGCGCGTCGCGGCGCCGGCACCATCTTCATCCGCGCTGAGCTCTAATCTGCGCGTCGTCCCACCGTACGAGAGCCGAGATGGAAAAAATCCTGCACCGCGGCGGCTGCCATTGCGGCGCCGTGCGTTTTGAAGTGTTCGCACCCGCACGCTTGCATGTGCAGTCCTGCAATTGCTCGATCTGCGCAAAGACCGGCTTCCTGCATCTGATCGTGCCGGCCTCCGATTTCCGGCTGCTGCAAGGTGCCGCCGCGCTGACCCGCTATACCTTCAACACCGGCGTTGCGCAGCACCTGTTCTGCTGCGTCTGCGGCGTCAAGTCCTACTACGTGCCGCGCTCGAATCCCGATGGTTTCTCGGTCAACTTCCGCTGCCTTGATGCGGGCACCGTCGAGGAGGTCGAGATCGAGGCATTCGACGGCCAGAACTGGGAGCAGAACGCGACGGCACTGGCGCACCTGAGCCGCTAGTTCACGCCTGCGCCGCCGCCAGCTCCGCATCCTTCGCCTGCGCGCGCTTCACCGCAGGCCGTGCGTTGACGCGATCGATGTAAGCCTTGATCACCGGCAGTTCCGGAACCAGCTTGAACATCGTGATCCAGGTCAGCGCGGTGCCCCAGAGCACATCGGCGGCGGTGAATTTCTCGCCGAGGAGGTACGGGCCTTTCGCGAGCTGATCGGTCAGCGTCTGCAGCATCGTGTCGTAGTCGCCGTACGGCGACATGCCGCGCGGCGCCGGCTCGCGTTTCTGCGAACGGTCAATGACCGCCGGCTCGAAACAGGAGCCGTAGAAGAACAACCAGCGCAGGAACGGGCCGCGCAGCGGATCATTAATCGACGGCGTGATTCCGGCTTCCGGATAGAGATCGGCCAGATACAGAAACACCGCGCCCTGCTCGGTGATCAGCGCATCGCCGTGTTTCACCGCCGGGACCTTGCCCATCGGGTTGATCGCCAGATACGCCGCGCCGCGCTGCTCTTCGGTTTTCATGTTGAGCACGTGCAACTGGTAATCGGCGTGCAGTTCTTCGAGCAGGATCAGCGCGCCGGACGAGCGCGTGTTCGGGGAATGGAACAGCGTGACCCGACGGGTTGACATGGGATTCGCTCCTGGCGTTTGGCGATGAGCACGATGCGCTCATTACGCCGCGCCCGCGGGAAAAATACAATTCGCGCGACGCGGTCAGTGCCCGCTGTGGTCGCCTTCATCCGCCGTCAATGCCTGCACCAGCAGATCGACCCGGACCTCGCCGGCCCTGGCGAAACGCAGCGTCACCGGCAGCTTCTCGCCCGCGATCAGCGGCCGCTTCACGCCGAGCAGCATCAGGTGCGTGCCGCCGGCTGCGAGTTCGACGTGGCCGCCGGCCGGAATCTTCAGACCCTCGGGCAGCGCGCGCATGCGCATGACGCCGTCGACCGTGGACATCTCGTGCAGCTCGACGCCGCTCGCGACTTCGGCGCTGGCGCCGAGCAGCACCTCATCGCTCACGCCGGCGTTCTCGATTTTCAAATAGCCCGCGCCGGTGACGCCGGCGATCGGCGTTGCGTGGCTGGTCGCAGCGCTGATACGCAACGCACCGGCGTGAACTTCCGCGCCGGCCGGCGGCGCATTGCGACCACAGGCGGAAACGGCGAGCAGGCCGCACAGTGTCAGCACTCGGATATCAATGAGTCTCATGAGGCGGTCTCCGGAAAGCGGGCGGAAGTGATTGTGCCGCGGGTGTCGGCGGGCAGCGGTCGCGGGTACGATGAGCGCCTTCGAATCGTCCGACGCCTGCGATGAACCGCCGTTTGCGTGTGCTTTGTTTCGCCTTTCTGCTGCTGCCCCTGGGCGCATCGGCGATTCGCGCCGGCGAACCGGCCCCCGCCTTCACCGCGAAGCGGCTCGATGGCGCCGACTTCGACCTCGCCGCACATCGCGGCGAGGTCGTCATCCTCAATTTCTGGGCGACCTGGTGCGTACCCTGCCGTGTCGAGCTGCCGGCCTTCGACGCCTTCTATGCTGCGCATCGCGAAGACGGCCTCACCGTGATCGCCATCAGCATGGACGATCCCGAACTGCGCGCGCGGGTCACGCAGCTGAGCCGCGACTACCGCTTTCCGGCCGCGATGGTCGGCGACGTGCAGGCCGCCGGCTACGGCCGCATCTGGCGGCTGCCGATCACTTTCGTGATCGATCGCCGCGGCGTGCTGCGTGTCGATGGCGGCGTCGGCGAAGGCCGCCCCTACGACCTGCCGGCACTCGAACGCGAAGTCGGCCCGCTGCTGAAGGAAATCCTGCCGCGCTGACGGGCGCCGCCTAGAAGCCATAGCTCAATCCAAACGAGGTGAAATAGCGCGGCGCGAGCTGGTAGCCGGTGTAGTACTGGTAGATCGGCAGCTGCACGAAGCCGTAGGCCGAGAGTTTGCCGGCAACGATGCCGGACAGACCGGGCGAGAGGTAGATTACCTGGCTGCCGCTGTTTTCGTAGTCGGCTTCCGCGCCCACTTCCCGGCCTTCAACGCGGACATTGATCTGCAACTGCGGCACCACGCGGCGCAGCCCGACATAGCGCAGGCCGGCGTTGCCGGTGAGCTGAGTGCTCGGCCGGAAGTCGTCGCGCCGGTTGATCGCCTGCCTCACCTGCAACTGCTCGAAGCGATCCCAGTTCCGGCTGATCGCGGCAGCGTGGTAGACGCCGAGAATGAGATCGGTTGTGCCGCTACCGTTCTGCAAGCCGCGGTCGATGATCTCGCCGGTGTCCGCGAGCGGGCCGGTCGCGAAGCGGTGGTGGTGCGAGCCGGTCGGCAGCTTCAGGCCAAACTGCACGCCCCAGCTGCGATCCTCGAAAAAGCCCTGGTAGCGGCCGACGAGGCGGATGTCGCCAACGCCTTGAGTTTCAGAGGTTGAAATGTTGGCCGTGTCCTGTCCCCCGGCGATGGTCTGGTGCTCTCGCACGAGATAGGGAACCTGGATGTTCAGGCCCCAGTCGCGGTCGATGCTGTAATCGGCGGTGATGTTATAGAAACGCGTCAGCGTGCCCTGCTGATACTCATGTTCCGTCGGCAGCAAGGCCGGCGTCTTGCCGAAGGCATGCGAGCCGAGCCGCAACTGGTTCTGATCGACGAAATCAAAACGCGCATCGATGCGCAGGCCGGTGCTGGTGCGGTAGCCGTCGCCGGTCCATTCGGTCGACAGCGAGCAGCCGCAGCTTGAACAGGCCGTCGCAGCCAAGGGTAAAGCGACGGCAATCAAAAAAAAGGCGCCGGCGAGGCCGGCCCTGAAAAATGGATTCATTGAAATCTCCTGGAGCTTTCGCGAGGACGGCGCGCGTAGAAACCGCGCGCGGTCGACTAAAACAAAAATGTCTTGCCGGAGGACGCCTTGCGGCCACCGACGAACGACTCAGCCGACGCTGCGGCTCCGGGGAGGGCCGTGCGCAGACGGCAGCCGGCCGAGGAAGTCCGCGACGAAGGCTTCGGGCCTTGCGCCCGAAAAGAAGAAGGCCGTGCAGGCCGGAGGCGCGGCACTGACTTCAGGCGTCGGCAGCACCGGTGCTGCGGCACCTGCAAACGGGCAGGAGAGATGAGCTTCGCCGATGCGATGGCCGTTGTGTGCGCCAGCGTCCATCGTCATGCCGGCGTGATGGTGATGCGCATGCGGGCCGGCCGGCATCAGGGCCTGCAACTCGCCCGCCGGGCAGATCATCAGCCAGCTGCGACCACTGTCGGTACCGCCGTCGGTCCAGCCGGGCATGAAGCCGGCCGGGATCATGCCGCGCAGCAGCACGCCGCTCAACGCCAGCCAGAGTGCGAACCGACGGACGCGGGACAGGCGAGGGGCCGTGCGGGCGTCGATCTCAGCCGGCCGGGCCGCACAACGGCCGCAGGCGTTTCAGCGAACGCGAGAGATTCACCCGCGCCTGCGTCCCGCAGGTGTCGTGGAAATGGCCGGTGTTGAAAAGGCGATGGCGATCCTGGAAACCGCGCAGCACGCGACGCCGTCCGACGACATAAAGCGGCCAGGGCACGCTGTGGAATTCGGCGCGAATGTCGTCCTCGTAGCGGTCGAAGCGTGCGCTGGGCGCGCCGAGAATGCCGAGGTCGATATCGAGCAGCAGCGCCTCGTCCGGCGTCTCCAGCCGGCCACGGTGGCGCGTGGCGAGAATCATCCGGCGGACGGTGCCAATGGCTTCGCGCGAGCGGCCCGCCGCGGCCAGCGTCTGCACCACGTCGATGGCAGCCGAGCATTCGCGCAGATGTTCCGGCGTGTGGTGATGCCGGTGCGGCTCGCACCAGCTCGTCATCAGCCGATCAAAGACTCCATCGGGCGGAGCGGCGGCGCCGAGCTGTTGCCACAGCGCACGCCAGCGGGGCTCGAGGTTCTGATCCATGTGTCGATTATCGCCGTGCGCGCGGCGGGATGCGTGCGCGGCTAGCCCGCTGCGATCAATGCCATCGTGCGCCGCGCCAGTTCTTCGCCCTGATCTTCCTGGATGAAATGGCCGCCGCGAATGCGCGCGTGCGGCTGGCCCGCCGCGCCCGGCACTTGCGCGATCAGCGGCGCATCGGCGCGGCCGAGAATCGGATCGCCGGTCCCGAATACGCACAGGAACGGTTTCTGCCATTGCCCGAGCTTCGTCCAGGCCGCGCGGTTCGCCGGCACCGCCGGATCGTCGATCTCGGTCGGCACCAGCCGAGGAAAGGCCCGCGCGCCGGCTTTGTACTTCGACGACGGGAACGGCGCGTCGTAGGCCACAATCACCTCGGGTGGCAGCTTTTCGCGACAGCCCGATGCCACGATCCTGCCAATCGGAAACCACGGTGAGTACATAGCAAACGCTCGCCAAAGCTTGAACGCGCGCGGCACCGCCGCGTTCGCCGTCGGCAGAAAACCGTTCGCGACGACGATGCGTGCGAAGCGCTGTTCATGTTCGGCCGCAATGCGCAGACCCAGCAGCGAGCCCCAGTCCTGGCAGACCAGCGTGATGTTGCGCAGGTCCAGCTTCTCGATGAACGCGACCAGCCAGTCGACATGCCGCTGATAGCTGTAGTCGCTCATGCGCGGTAGCTTGTCCGATTTGCCGAAGCCGATCAGGTCGGGCGCAAGCGCACGCTGCCCGGCCGCCGCGAACAGTGGAATCATCTTGCGATACAGGTACGACCACGAGGGCTCGCCGTGCAGCATCAATATCGGCGCGGCTTCGCGCGGGCCTTCGTCGACGTAGTGCATGCGCAGGCCGCCGATCTCCGCGTAATGCGGCGCGAACGGATAGCCGGGCAGGTTGGTGAAACGGGCTTCGGGTGTGCGCAGCGCGTTCATGCTGATTTCGAGACGAGGGGCTCGGTGAGTGTAGCCCGCCGCTGTTACGTTGCCGCTTGCGCTATCGGCGCCCTGCGCTTCCAATCCCCAGCGCCATCACCATCGCCTTGAACACTTCCGTGTTCTCCATGAAGCCGTGGAACTGTTCGGCGCCGGGGCCGGTGGCGGAGAGCACGCCATCGTCGACGGCGTGGACACCGCTCGAATTCCCGCGCGGCAGGTTGCCGACCCGTAGTTGCGCGCCCGGTGTGTTGGCGTATTTCGGGTTGGCGTTATAGGCGAGGCAGCGACGCCTGTCCTGCGGGTCGTGCTGGCCGCAGGCGGTGGGTTCGTTCGGGCCGTCGAGTTTCGGCGCATAGGTTTCGTAGTAGTCCGGATGCGCGCCGTAGACGATGTCGAGGTGGCGTGAGGCGAGCACCTTGTCGGGATAACCGTCGGGGCCTGGCGCGGGATAGGTCGGGAATTTCGCGTCGTCGTAGACGCCGACACGATCGCGGCCTTCGTCGCCGCCGATGCTCTCGTCGATGTCGCCGATCAGCGACATCGGATGCGTGTGATCGGGCGTGACGATGATCAGCGTATCGTTCCGTCTTGCAGCCCAGTCGGTGGCGACTCTGACCGCGTTCGAGAGGAGGATGGTGTCGTAGACGCTGCGCTCGCCGTCGAGGCGGTGGCTGAACTTGTCGATCAAGCCGGCTTCGACCATCAGCACGAAGCCGTCGGGATTGCGCGACAGCACGGCGATCGCGTCGCGCGTCATCTGCGTGAGATCGGGCTGCTCCGGAAATTTCCCGACCGTACCGGCCTTCAGCACGTGACGATCCAGCGCGCCGTCGAGATTGCCTTCATGGAACAGGCCCAGCAGCTTGCGTGTGCCGGGTTTCGCCGCGATGGCCGAGAGTTCGTCGGCGGTGCGCGCCGAGGCGTAGCCACGCGCCTCGAATTCGTCGATGAGGTTGCGCTCGTCGGGCCGGCGTTTGTCGGCGTCGGCGAGCGGCAGCACCAGCGATGCGGATTTCGGCAGGAACCAGACGGAACCGCCGCCCAGGAGCACGTCGACGTTCGAGGCGAGGAACTGGTCGACGATCGAGAGATATTCGCCGCGTCGGCGCGTGTGCACGAACATGCCGGCAGGCGTGGCGTCCTCGATCTCGGCGTCGGTCACGACACCAACCGACTTGCGCGTGAGCCGCTTGACCAGCTCCCCGATTGTCTCGACCTTCGGGTGATCGAGCGGGTCGAGCGAGCGCGAGGCATAGACGCCGAGGGCATTGATGCTGCCCTTGTGACCGGTGGTGTAGGCGCTCATCGAATTCGCCGAGTCGGTTGCGATCGAGTCGACGCTCGAAGTGCCGATCAATGCGGTGTGCGGGAAATCGTCGAAGCTCAAATGCCCGAGGTATTTGCCCTCACGGATACCCTGAGAAAGGATGCGCGCGGCCGTGCGGTTCGCGACGGTCATGCCGTCGCCGATGAACAGGATCACGTTCTTCGCGCGCGCTTTGCCGGCCGTGTAGACGGTCCAGGTTGCGGAGGCTTTTTCGCCTTCCTTCGTGGTCAGCTTTACTTCGTAATGGCCACGCCTGAGCGTGAGGCCCGGCACGCGCAGATTCGAGAACGGGCGGTTGCGCGCCGCGTCCTTGCTGTCCGGCTCCTGCGCCACGAAGCGGCCGCGTGCGCCGAGCACGCTGGCATACGGCTGGCCGTTGACGGTCAGCGCGTAGGCGTCCGGCGCCACGATGCCGTCGAAGTCCACGCGGAAATCGAAGCGCGCGCCTTCGAGCATCTGGGCTCGGTCGATCGGGTAGATCGCGGCGGCTTGCGCGACGCTGGCGGAGAACAGAAGCAGGCAGCCGGCAATGCGGCAGATCGGGATGGCAGGCATGAGGACGGCACCGGTAGAGAGGGAACAAGCTGCGCAAAGGATCGAAGGGCTGCGTTTCGGCATGATGAATGTCGTCGAAGTGCCCGGCCTGCGCAATGCCGCCGCGCGGCTTTGACCGCCTCGCAAATCGCGTGCTACAAGCCGCAGCACGACAACAACGGGATTCAGGGACTCGTATGCGCATCCTCGCCACAGATATCGGCTTCGGCTACACCAAGGCCAGCGATGGTCGTCAGACCCAGGTGTTCAAGAGTCTCGTCGGGGAGGCCAACCCGTCGCAGTTTTCCGACGTGCTGCTGCCGGTTGCGGCCGCCGCGCCGCGACATTTCGTGATCGGCGGCGAGGAAATCTATGTCGGCGAGCTGGCCGAAAGCCAGAGCCGCGCGCGCGGCTTCACGCTCGATCCGGCGCAGTTCATCGCCAAGTACGCGCGCACGCTCGGCCTTGCCGCCTTGGCTCCCTATGCCGAGCACGGCGATCCGGTACGGCTGGTCACGGGCCTGCCGATCAGCTTCTTCCGCAAGTACAAGGACGCGCTGACCACCGCACTCCAGAACCGCCACGTCATCACGGTAGTGCAAGCCAACGGCGAGCGCGAGGAGAAAACCATCTACATCGAAAAGGTGCGGGTGATTCCACAGCCGTTCGGTTCGCTGTTCAACCTGATGCTCAACGACCAGGGCAAGGCCGTCCAGCAGCGCTTTGTGACCGAGAAGATCGGCGTCATCGATGTCGGCTTCCGCACCACCGATTTCACCATCGCCGATAAAACCAGATATTCCGAGCGCGGCTCGGTCTCGACCGACTCCGGCATCTCGGTGGCCTACAACGCCATCGCCAATCTGCTGCACGAGAAGAGCGGTACGCAGATCGAGCTTTATCGTCTTTATGAAGCCGCGACGCGCGGCACGATCAAGATCAAGGGCCAGCGCTTCGATCTCACCGGCCTGGTCAAGGAAGCCTTCTCGCAGCTCGCCATACGGATCGCCGCCGAGGCGAACCGGCTCTGGACCGACGACTGGGACATCGACTGCATCGTTCTCACCGGCGGCGGCGGCGCGGCACTCGCACCGTTCCTCCAGCCGCTGGTGCAGGGCGAGGTGCTGCCGATGCCCCCGGAAGCCGACGCGCGCTTCAACAATGTGATCGGCTACTGGAAATATGGCGCGAATATCTGGGGCGCCTGAGCTTTGAGAAATTGCGCCGCGTTTCTCGCGCGGTGCGAGAATGGCCGGATGAAAGGCATCCTGTTCACCGAGTTCCTGGAAATGGTGGAAGACACCTACGGACTCGCGATGATGGATCGTGTCATCGAAGGCGCGAACCTGCCGAATGGCGGCGCCTATACGTCGGTCGGAAACTACAATCACCGGGAACTGCTGAAGCTTGCCGGACGGCTCTCGATGGAAACCCGGACGCCGTTGCCGCAGCTGATGGAAACTTTCGCCGACCGGATTTTCAAGCTGTTTGCGCGCCGCTATGGTCATCTGATGGCGGGCGCCGGTTCCTGTTTCGACTTCCTCGGGCAGATCGAAAGCTATATCCACGTTGAGGTGAGCAAGCTCTATCCCGACGCCGAGTTGCCCGCCTTCACCTATCCCGAACACGACGAATCGCGACTGGTCATGGAATATCGCTCGCCACGGCCCATGTCGGGATTCGCGGAAGGCCTGCTGCGCGCGGCGATCCGGCATTACGGCGAACCGATCGCGCTGACGATGGAGGATCTGTCCGAAGGCCACGGCACCTCCGCCCGCTTCACGCTGATCCGCCGACCGGCATGACCGGCACCGACGAGGAAGTCCTGAAGCGTGAACTGGCGCGCCAGCGCAACGCGCGCAAACACGCCGAGGACTTGCTGGAGCAGAAGAGCCTGGAACTGTTCGCGCGGAATCTCGAACTCGAGCGCCAGATCGCGCAACGCCAGGCCACCGAGGATCTGCTGCGCGAACAGGCCGCAGCGCTCGTACGCTCGAACAATGATCTCGAACAGTTCGCGTACGTCGCTTCACACGATTTGCAGGCGCCATTGCGGACCATCGCCGGCTTCTCGCAACTGCTGACGCGGCGCAACGACGGCAAGCTCGACGCCGAGAGCCTCGAATTCCTCGGCTTCATCGAAGCCGGCACCAAGCGCCTGCATCTACTGATCGTCGACCTGCTGGCGTTTTCGCGCGTCAGCCGCAGTGCGCTGGCGCCGAAGATGGTGAGTTTGCAGAAGGTCGTCGAAGACGTCTGCGAGCACCTGCAACTGAATTTGCTGGCGGCATCGGCGGAGGTCATCGCGCGTGATCTTCCGGAGATCATCGCCGACCCGACGCAGATGGCGCTGCTGTTCCAGAACCTGATCGACAACGGCATCAAGTTCCGGCGCAAGGATGTCGCGCCGCTTGTCACGATTCGCGCAACGCAGACGCGGCAGGAGACACACGTCGTCGTCGAAGACAACGGCATCGGCATCCCGCCCGAGCACGTCGATCGCGTGTTCACGATCTTCCAGCGCTTGCACACCGCCGACGAATATGCCGGCACCGGCATCGGCCTGCCGATCTGCAAGAAAATCGTCGAGCGTGCCGGCGGACGCATCTGGGTCGAGGCGGCGCCGGAGCACGGCGCGGCGTTCCATTTCGTGCTGCCGGAACAGCCGCCGGCGGATTACGCGGCCAGCAAACGCTGAACCCGCCCGCTGGCGAGCGCCGGCTGGCACGTCGTGGGCTTTTTGCCTAAGCTCGAATGCTCGTTCAGTTGCGTCTGCGCCGTGCAGGCGGTTTTTCCGGAGTTCCTCCCATGAGCACCGTCGTTTCCTATCTGCCGTCCGCCCAGAATCCGAATTCAGACCCGGCGGCGGATGCCGCCATCCGCCGCGCGTTCGAAGCCCAGCGCGCGACGGCGCTGCGGCTTCGGACTTCGACCGTTGCGGAACGGCTGGCGAAGATCAAAAAGCTCAAGGCCGCCGTGCTCGCGCACCGCGAGGATTTCATCAAGGCCGGCGAGGCCGATTTCCGCAAGCCGCCGGCGGAAGTCGAGCTGACCGAAATCCTGCCGATCGTCGCCGAAGCCAACGATGCGATCCGCAAGCTGCGCGGCTGGGCGAAACCAACCCGTGTCTGGCCTTCACGGACAAGTTTCGGTCTCAAGGCCTGGGTGCAGTACGAGCCGAAGGGGCGCTGCCTGATCGTCTCGCCCTGGAACTACCCGGTGAACCTGACGTTCTGCCCGCTGATTTCGGCGATCGCGGCGGGCAACACGGCGATTCTCAAGCCCTCCGAGATGACGCCGCACAGCGCTGCACTGATGAGCCGGATCGTGCGCGAAGTGTTCACCGACGACGAGGTCGCAATCTTCGAGGGCGATGCGAAAGTCTCGACGGCGCTGTTGGAGCTGCCGTTCGACCACATTTTCTTCACTGGCTCGCCGGCCATCGGCAGGGTCGTCATGGCGGCCGCCGCGAAGCATTTGACCAGCGTGACGCTCGAACTCGGTGGCAAGAGCCCGACCATCGTCGATGCGAGTGCCGACATCGCGATGGCCGCGCGCAACATCCTCTGGGGCAAGTTCACCAACAACGGCCAGACCTGCATCGCGCCCGATCACGTCTACGTTCACGCTTCCGTGAAAGACCAGTTCGTGCGCGAGTGCCAGCAGGTGCTCGCTGCGACCTACGGCAACGATGCGGCAAGTCAGCAGCAGAGCCCGTTTCTCGCTCGCGTCGTCAACCAGCGGCATACCGCGCGCGTCAAGGGCCTACTCGACGATGCGGTTTCGCGCGGTGCGACAACCCTCGCCGGCGGTGTCGTGGATGAGCGCGACTGCTACATCGCGCCGACACTGCTCGGCGACATCCCGGCCGATGCCAGGATCATGAGCGAGGAAATCTTCGGGCCGCTGCTGCCGGTGATTTCGTTCACCAGCCTCGACGACGTGATCGCGCGCATCAACGCCGATCCAAAGCCGCTGGCGCTTTACATCTGGAGCCGCGACAGCGCCAGTATCGACAAGATGCTGAAACAGACGTCGGCCGGCGGCACCTGCATCAACCACACGGTCGTGCATTTCCTGCACGGCAACCTGCCGTTCGGCGGCGTCAACAATTCCGGCATCGGAAACGCGCACGGGCACTACGGGTTCAAGGCGTTCAGCCACGAGCGCGCCGTGATCCGCACGCGCTTCATGCTGGCCAGGATGTTCTTCCCGCCGTACACCGACCGCATGCGCAAGATCATCGACCTGTTGATCAAGACGGTTTGATGCAACCGTAGGCCGGGATAGCCCAATGCCTATCCCGGCGGATCAGCCGGACTGCGCAACTTCGTGGCAGTCATCGCCCGCGCACTCCTCACGTTCGAGCTGAACCGTTGCGTGCGCGACGCCGAACTGCCCGCGCAGGCGATGCTGGATCGCGTCGAGCGCGTGTTCGTGATCGGTGCCGTCGCTGAGCACGGCGTGGAGGGTCAGCATGGGTCTCTGGTCGGTCAGCGACCAGCAATGCAGGTGATGGATGCCGACAACACCCGGTACGTTCGCGGCGAGATCGGCGGCCAGTCGGCCGTGATCGAAGTCGCGCGGCGCGCCTTCGAGCAGGATGTGCGCGGACTGCCGCGTGATCTGCCAGCCGCCCTTCAGGATCAGGGCTGCGACAAAAGCCGACAGGATCGGATCGACCGGCGTCCAGCCGGCGTAGAGGATGACGACGGCAGCGACCATCGCCGCGCCGGAGCCGAGCAGATCGCCCAGCACGTGCAGGATGGCGCCGCGCACGTTCATGTTGTCGGCGCCGTCGCGCAGCACGAGGAAGGACACGAGATTGGCCGCGAAGCCGAGTGCGGCAACCAGCAGCATCACGCCGCCCTGCACCGGCTGCGGCGCGAGCAGGCGCTGCACCGACTCGACAATGATCCAGGCGCTGAGCAGCAACAGCGCCAAGCCGTTGACGAAGGCGGCGAGCACTTCGTAACGGGCGCGACCGTAAGAGAAAAGCGCATCGGCCGGGCGCCGCGCGAAGCGGATGGCGACCAGCGCCAGCAGCAGCGAGGCGGCGTCGGTCAGCATGTGGACCGCGTCGGCGATCAGGGCCAGGGAGCCGGCGATGAAGCCGCCGACGGCTTCGACCAGCATGAACACCGCCGTGATGATCAGCGCCCAGCGCAGGCGCGTCTCGTTACTGCTGCCGTGGTGATGACCATGTCCGCGACTGTGATCGTGGCCGTGATGTTCGTGCTCGTGGGCATGCGCGCTGTGATCGTGGCCGCTCATCGCGAGGCTCCTAGAGATCACCGGCGATGCGCACGACCGTGCGGCCTTGCGCGCCGCCGGCGACCATTTCTTCGGCGATTTTCGCGATCCCGTCGAGCGTCACGACGCGCGGCGCGATCAGCGTCGTCAGGCCCCGTGGCTTCCAGTCGTTTGCCAGGCGCTCCCAGATCGCCAGCCGCCAGTTGCGCGGGCATTCGACCGACCAGATGCCGAGCAGGCTGACCCCGCGCAGGATGAACGGAATCACGGTCGTGTTCAGAGTCGGCGCCTGCGCGAGGCCGATCGCGCCGATCGAGCCCCACGGCTTCACGGTGCGTGTCAGGTAAGCCAGCGTGTCGCCGCCGAGGTTGTCGACCGCGCCGCCCCAGCGGGCGGTTTCGAGCGGCTTGGATCCGACATCGAGTGTGTTGCGGTCGATGATTTCGTCGGCGCCGAGTTCGCGCAGATAGGCTTCCGCGCCCGGCTTGCCGGTGATTGCGGCGACCTGGAAGCCGGCGCGCTTGAACAAGCTGATGGCGATGGAACCGACACCGCCGGTCGGGCCGGTCACGGCGATCGGCCCGAGCTCCGGCGTCTGATGATTTTCGAGCATGCGGCGCAGCGCGAGTGCCGCCGTGTAGCCGGCTGTGCCGAGCGCCATCGCCTCGTGCAGGCTCAAGCCCGGCGGCAGTGGCACGACCGCCTCGGCCGGCACGCGGGCGTATTCGGCGTAGCCGCCGTCGAGCGCTTCGCCGATGTTGCAGCCGGTGACCAGCACATGGTCGCCCGTGTTGTAGTCCGGTACTTCGCTGCTCACCACCACGCCGGAGAGATCAATGCCCGCAACTTTCGGGTAGCCGCGCATGATGCGGCCCTTGCCACTCACCGCGAGCGCGTCCTTGTAGTTGATGCTGGAGTAGGCGACACGGATCACCACCTGACCCGGGCTCAGGTCGCCCAGCGAAATATTTTCGATGCGCGCTTCGGTCTTCCTTTCGACCTGATGGATGCGCAGCGCGCGGAACGATGTCGTCTCAGGGCTCATGTCAGGGCTCATGTCAGGGTCCATCTGGGGGCTCATGCCGGCTTTCCGGCAGAATGTGCGCAGGCTGCCATTTTGCCCGAGTCTTCATGCCGCAATACACCCTGAACCCGCCGCTGCTCGAATCGACGCTTGCTGCCGACCCGCTGGCGCAGTTCGAGCGCTGGCTGTCCGACGCTGTAGCCGCCGATATGATCGAGCCGACGGCGATGACGCTGGCGACGGTCGACGCTGACGGCAGACCGTCCGCACGCGTCGTGCTGTTCAAGGGCTTCGACCAAGGGGGCTTCAGCTTCTACACGCATTACGATTCGCGCAAGGCGCGCGCGCTGACAGCTCAGCCGTTTGCCGCCGCGACGTTCTGGTGGGACCGGCTGGAGCGCAGCGTGCGGATCGAGGGTCGGACCGAAAAATTGTCGTGCGCTGCCTCGGAAAAATATTTCCACTCGCGGCCGCAGGGCTCGCAGATCGGTGCGATGACGTCGCATCAGGGCCGTGTCGTGGCGACGCGCGAAGAGCTCGACGTGCGACTTGCGGTCAACGAGGCGCGCTTTGGTAGTGGCGTAGTGCCCTGTCCGGAGGACTGGGGCGGCTATCGCCTGGTGCCGGATGCGGTCGAGTTCTGGCAGGGTCGTCGCAACCGGGTGCACGATCGGCTGGTCTACCGGCGCGCGCAGGATGGCTGGCGCGTCGAGCGGCTCGAGCCCTGATCCGGCCCGGACTTTCAGCCACCGCGCAGACTGATCACCGGCCAGCCGCGGCGGAGCGCTTCGGCGAGCAGCTTGGGATCGGCATCGACCGCGTGTGGGTGATCGACGAACTCCAGCAGCGGCAGATCGTTGTGCGAGTCGCTGTAGCCGGTCATGGTCGCGAACTGCCTGCCCTGCACCGTAAGCCAGGCCTGGAGATTGATTACCTTCTTCTCACGGAAATTCGAGCGCGCGATGCGGCCGGTGTAGCGGCCGTCGATGAGCTCGGGCTCGGTCGCAAGCAGATGCGGAACGTTCAGAAGGCGCGCGATCGGCTCGACGATGAAACGGTTGGTCGCGGTCGTGATCAGCAATGTGTCGCCGCGAACGCGATGACTTTCGAGCAGCGCCGGGGCGCGTGCGGCAACACAGGGCGCGATCTTCTCGATGACGAAGCGCTCGCGCAGCGCTTCCAGCGCCGGCGCTTCGTGCGCCATCAGCGGCGTCAGCGAGAACCGCGCAAACTCTTCGATATCGAGCGTGCCGGCGTGGTATTCGTCATAGAAACGCTGGTTTTCGCGCGCGTAATACTCTGGGTCGACATGACCGTTCTCGACCATGAACTGGCCCCAGAGGTAGTCGCTGTCGTTGGCAAGAAGCGTATGGTCGAGGTCGAAAACCGCGAGATTCATGGTAAGTCGCGAAGCCTTGAAAGGGTGCGGTATTCCGCACGAAAATCCGCAGCGAGCCAGGATCATGTCGATCCGCCGATGCGGGGAATTGGGAATTTTCAGATCAGTGGACAAGACGATATACAGACAGAGTCTGCCGCAGGCGTTTCGCCTATGAAAGAATCGCGGCCAACCCTCAATTGCGGTACCTGCCCAAGTGATTGACGCCGATGGCTTTCGCCCGAACGTCGGAATCATTCTGGCGCATGCCGATGGCCGCGTCCTCTGGGCCAAGCGCATCGGCCAGGAAGCCTGGCAGTTTCCGCAGGGCGGCATCAACCGCGGCGAAACGCCGGAGCAGGCGCTCTATCGGGAACTCGAAGAAGAACTCGGTCTGAAGTCCGAGCATGTGCAATATCTCGGGGTCACCGGCGGCTGGCTGAGCTACCGCCTGCCGAGCCGTCTGGTCCGCCGCAGCCGGCGGCCGGTCTGCATCGGCCAGAAGCAGAAATGGTTTCTGCTGCGGCTGGTCGGTTGCGAGACGATGGTTTCGTTCGATCACACCGTCAAACCGGAATTCGACGGCTGGCGCTGGGTCGACTACTGGCATCCGCTAAACGAGGTCGTCTCGTTCAAACGCGAGGTTTACCGCGACGCGCTGAAAGAACTGGCGCCGCTGCTCGGCGTCGCGCCCTTGAGTGAAAATCCGACTGGAGTCTGATTCTTGGTGGCGTTCAGCCGCTGTCTCTCGCCATCCAGATTGCGAAGCGGCTTGCCGCCTTTCCAGCGACCGCTTTTGATTATTGACAATCATTCTCATTAGTATTTAAATATCGGCATGTACATCTGCGTCTGCAAATCTGTCTCGGAAAAACGTCTGCGTAACGCCGTCGACGAAGGCGACGTCGTATCCCTGCGCGATCTGACCCGCGAACTCGGCGTTGGCACCTGCTGCGGCAAGTGCGTGCCCGCCGCGCGCGCAGCGCTTTCAGCGGCACTCGGCGCCAGGGCTTCGGAGCTGATGCCGGCGACAATGAATAAGTTCGCCACGGGTGGCTCGGGGCGGTCAGGCGTCCTGGCCTGATTCGGGCGGCGCGGTTCCGGCGCCCCTGCGGGTAGCTGGGAATCACACTCAAAAGCGTTCAAAAGAATAAACGAAACAGCGCTTTAGCTTTGCCAGACGAGTGCCGGATGCCTATACTCGGATGATCCGAAGATTCCGAGAATAGCCATGCGCGGCGATGCCAAAGCCCTTGAGTTTCTCAATATCGCTCTGAAGAACGAGTTGACCGCAGTCAACCAGTATTTTCTGCATGCGCGGATCTTCGGAAACTGGGGGCTGAAAAAGCTCGAGAAATACGAGTACAGCGAATCGATCGACGAGATGAAGCACGCCGATACGCTGGTCAAACGCATTCTCTTCCTCGAAGGCTTGCCGAATCTCCAGGACCTCGGCAGGCTCTACATCGGCGAGGACGTGAAGGAAATTCTCGAATGCGATCTCAAGCTTGAATACGAAGCGCATCCGCTGTACAAGGCGGCGATCGCACACTGCGAGGACGTGAAGGACTACGTTACGCGCGAACTACTCGTCGAAATCCAGGAAAGCGAGGAGCACCACATCGACTGGATTGAAGAGCAGCTCGGGCTCATCGGGCGTATCGGAATCCAGAACTACATGCAGTCGGCGATGGGTGACGTCGGCTCGGCGTAGCCCTAGAACGGCTTGACGATCACCAGAATCACGATCGCGATCAGTAACAGCGCCGGCACTTCGTTGATCCAGCGGTAGAAGCGCGCGCTGCGCCGGTTAACGTTTGCCGCAAAACGACGCACGCAGGTTTTCAGCCAGCCGTGATAGCCCGATAGCAGCACGACCAGGGCGATCTTCACGTGCAACCAGCCGCCGCTGTGCAGGTACCCTGGGTTCAGTACGATCATCGTCAGCCCCAGCAACCAGGTGCCGATCATGCCGACCGTCATGATGGCGTAGAGCTTGCGCTCCATGACGCCGAAACGGGCAAGGCCCACAGCGTCCTGCACCTCGCAGTGATAGACAAATAGACGCGGCAGATAGAACAACCCGGCGAACCACGAAACCACGAAGATGACGTGGAAAGCCTTGATCCAGAGCATCGCGCATCCATAAACAGGGGTGGGAGACGCACGCTATCATCGTCGCCCAATGATCGGTAGGCATAGTCGCGGAGTATCTGAGGTGATCGAAGTCGGAATCGTCGGTGGCACCGGATACACCGGCGCCGAACTCCTGCGCCTGTTCGCGGGGCACCCTGCGGCGCGAGTTAGTGTCCTGACCTCGCGCCAGGAAGCCGGAAAGCGGGCCGACGGCTTGTTCCCGCATCTGCGCGGACGGTGCGACCTCCAGTTCACGACGCCGGACGAAGCAAGGCTGAGCGCCTGTCAGGCCGTATTCTTTGCCACACCGCATGCAACGGCGATGAATCTGGCGCCTGAGCTGGTGGCGCGGGGAGTGCGGGTCATTGATCTTTCGGCCGACTTCCGCCTGCGCGATGTCGCCGCTTTCAAGCGTTGGTATCAGCACGATCACGCCTGTCCGGACTTGTTGGCCGAGGCGGTGTATGGCCTGCCTGAGGTCAACCGCGAAGAGATCACGAAGGCGCGCCTTGTCGCAGCACCTGGCTGCTATCCGACGGCGGCGCAGCTAGGCTTTCTGCCCCTGCTCGAAAACGATCTGATCGACGCCGGGAGCCTCATTGCCGACTGCAAATCCGGCGTCAGCGGTGCGGGACGCGAAGCGAAAGTCGGGTCGCTGTTCTGCGAGGCTGCGGATTCGATGCACGCCTATGGTGTGGCCGGGCACCGCCATTTGCCGGAAATTCTCCAAGAGCTCAACGCGGCTTCGAAGACGCCGGTGAACCTGACGTTCGTCCCGCATCTCGCGCCGATGATCCGCGGCATCCACGCGACTCTTTACGCAAAGCTCAAGTCCCGCGATGTTGATCTGCAAGCCCTGTTCGAGCGGCGTTTTCGTGATGAGCCTTTCGTCGATGTCATGCCGGCGGGCGACCAGCCGTCGACGCGCTCGGTGCGCGGCTCGAATCTCTGTCGCATCGCGGTTCATCGTCCCGGCGGTGGCGATACGGTGGTCGTGCTGTCGGTCATCGACAACCTGCTCAAAGGTGCGGCCGGGCAGGCGCTCCAGTGCTTCAACCTGATGTTCGGCTTCGATGAGCGCGCGGGTCTCGATGCGCTGCCACTGCTGCCGTGAATCGCAATCACAAGATCGTCATCACGACGCACCAGCCGCGTCGGCGCTGGGCAATCGTGGCCGGCAGCGTCGCCGCACTGCTGCTCGGCGCGTTCGGCCTTTACAGCTACACGCGCGCAACGACCGTTTCCGATTTCGAGCGCACGCAGAGCGACCGTGACCGGCTCCAGGAAGAACGCCGCAATCTGACGCGCGACCTGCGCGCCGCGCGCACCGAAAACGGGACTCTGCGGGATCAGGTCGCCTACTTGGGTCGTTCGCAGGAGATCGATGGCGCCGCCTGCGGCACGGTCAAACAGTCGTTGACGCAGTTACAGGCGGAAGCGTCCGATCTGCGCGAGCAGCTCGCGTTCTACCGCGGCATCGTATCGCCGAAGGAATCGCAGGCCGGCGTGCGTGTTTACGATTTCAAGGTTACGAAGCTCAAGAACGCCGCCAATCTTTATCGCTATGATCTGGTGTTGATTCAGTCCGTGCGCAACGAAAAGCGCGTCGGCGGCGTGATCGATGTCATCGTCGAAGGACTGAAGGCGGGGCAGAAGCAATCCCTGCGGCTCGGTGAGCTGGCGGCCGACAACAACAAAAATCTGTTATTTTCATTCAAGTACTTCGAGGAATTCAGCGGCCAGCTGCGCCTGCCAGAAGGCTTCCGTCCGCTTCGCGCGAGTGTGGCGCTGCAACCCGATGGCGACAGCGCACCGAAGATCGAAGACGAATACGAATGGGCCAAGATTTTGCAGGAGGCACGTGAACCATGAAGGGTTTTCTAAGCTCAAGTTCCAGCAGCAAGGGAACGACGGTGGATACGCTGATCGGTCGACAGACGGAGATTCTCGGCGATGTGCGCTTTGCCGGCGGCCTCCACGTCGACGGCAAGATCAAGGGTGGCGTCAGCTCCACGACCGACAAGGCCGCGTCCCTGTCGGTCAGCGAGTCCGGCGTCATCGAAGGTGATGTCCGCGTGCCCACGCTGATGCTCAACGGCAGCGTGATCGGCGATGTCCGCGCCAGCGAGCGGTTGACACTGAATGCCAAGGCGCGCGTCAATGGCAACGTTCACTACAAGCTCCTGCGGATGGAACCGGGGGCGATGGTCAACGGTCAACTCATCTGTGAAGGCAACGAACCCGCAGCGATCACGCATCAGAAGTCCGCCGAGGGCAAAATCGAATCCGCAGTTCTGGATATCCAGGATGCGCGTCGCAGCAAATCGGGCTGAACAAAGCCCGCGGAGATACGAAAATGGATGGTAACGATACGCCCGGTTCGGTGCCGGTCGATGTGATTTTCACTTCTGCCGCTGCCAGCAAGGTGCGCGAACTGCTGGACGAGGAAACCAACCCGGCATTGAAGCTGCGCGTGTTCGTGACCGGCGGTGGCTGCTCGGGTTTCAAGTACGGCTTCACTTTCGACGAGAACAGCGAAGACGGTGATCTCGCAGTCGAGAATGGCGGCGTGACGCTGCTGGTCGACCCGATGAGTCTCCAGTACCTGATGGGCGCGGAAATCGATTACAAGGACGACGTCGACGGTGCGCAGTTCGTGATCCGCAATCCGAACGCGACGACAACCTGCGGCTGCGGCTCCTCGTTCGCGGTCTGAAGCGCGACGCTCAGCTGGTTCGCGCGGGATAAATTCCGCCGAGCACAGCCGCCGCGCGCGCGCCGGTGACTGCGGGCAGATTTCCTGAAAGCCCTTTGATCGTGCGCATCGCCAGCCAGGCGAATGCAGCAGCCTCGACCCATTCGGCGTCCAGCCCCAGGATATCGGTCGGCTCGGCGATCGCCGGAGACAGCAGGCTCCGCATGCGCTGCATCAGGAATCCGCTGCGCGCACCGCCGCCGCAGACCAGGACGCGCGCGGCGTTGGGCAGGTGCCCATGAATGGCTTTGGCGATGCTTGCGGCTGTCGTTTCGCAGAGTGTTGCCTGGACGTCTTTCGGTGACAGGGCGGCGAGTCGGGGAAAACGCTGGCGGGCCCAGTCGAGACGAAAATAATCGCGCCCCGTGCTCTTGGGCGGCGCCAGCGCAAAATAGGGATCGGCAAGCAGCGCATCCAGCAGTGGCTGATTCGCCCGGCCGCTTGCGGCGAACGCGCCATCGCGATCGAACGGCTGGCGGCGCTGGATTTGCATCCACTCGTCCATCAGCGCGTTGCCCGGCCCGGTATCGAAGCCGCGAACTGCCGTCTCAGCCGCGCTCGGCAACAACGTGACGTTGGCGATACCGCCGATATTGACTACGCAGCGCGCTTCGTTTGCAGTCGCGAACAATGCATGGTGGAACGCCGGCACCAGCGGCGCGCCCTGGCCGCCGAGCGCCAAATCCCGGCGGCGAAAGTCGGCGACGACGGTGATGCCGGTGCGTTCGGCGATCCGGCTCGGGTCACCGAGCTGCATGGTCAGTTTCTGCGGGCCATCGTGGAAAACGGTCTGGCCGTGGCTGCCAAGCGCTCTGATCCGCTTCGGCGCTATCGCCTGCGCGCGCAGGAGCTGGTTCGCCGCTTCGGAAAAAGTGTCGGCGACGCCGGCATCGATCTGGCTCAGATCACGCAGCGACAGGGCGGGCTGGTCGAGCGAAAGCTCCAGCAGGCGGAGGCGTTGACCCGCCTCGTAGTCGAGATGATGCGTGCCGCGCAAGCCCTTGAACGTTTCGCCGTCGAATTCCGCGATGACCGCGTCGACGCCGTCGGCGCTGGTGCCCGACATCAGTCCCAGATAAAGCTCGCTCGCCACGTTCCTGGCGGAAACGTTACGGCGTCAGCTTCGCAAACTTGCGGTTGTCGAGCGCGTCGATCTGCGTAATCAGCGGCGCGGCCTGACTGCGGAAGTGCGCGAGCACTTGCGGGCCCAGCGGAATCGCACGCGGCAGCGGCACGGTGACCGGGTTCTGGTGAATGCCGTTGACGCGGAATTCGTAGTGCAAATGCGGGGCCGTCGCGAGACCGGTCATGCCGACATAAGCCACGACCTGCCCCTGATGCACTTTGCTGCCGACGTTCAGGCCAGACTGGAAACGCGAAAGATGGCCATATACCGTTTCGTACTGAGCGCCGTGCCGGATCATCAGGACATTGCCGTAGCCGCTCTTGCGGCCGGCGAACTCGACTCGGCCGTCGCCCGTTGCATGGACTGGCGTACCGGTTGCGGCGGCGTAATCGACACCCTTGTGCGCGCGGATGATGTTCAGGATCGGATGGAGGCGATGCAGGTTGAAGCCGGAACTGATTCGCGCGAAATCCACGGGCGTACGAATGAAGGCCTTGCGCAGGGACTGGCCGTCCGGCGTGTAGTACGCGGCGCGGCCGTCGGCATCGACGAAGCGCACCGCGCGGTAACTACGACCTTGATTGACGAACTCGGCCGCAAGGATGTCGCCCTCCCGAACCTTCTTCCCTTCCTTGAATATCTGATCGTAGACGACGCCGAAGCGGTCGCCTTCCTGGAGGTCCTGGGCGAAGTCGATGTCGTAGCCGAAGATATCGGCGAACTCGAGGATCATGCGATCCGACAATCCGGCTTTGCGGCCGTCCGCAAACAGGGAATTGCGGATGACACCGGCGCTTTGGTTCGAGCGGTGTTCGAGCGCGGCTGTCAGCGTCGTCGTCTCGAAGACGGGACCCTTGCGCCAGACGCTGAGCGTGCGCGTTTCATCGAACGGATAACGCAATTCCTCAAGCCGCCCGGCGACGATGCGCAGGTTGAGTTGGTCGCCGGCCTTGATCCGCTTGAGACGGAGACAGTCTCCGCCGAGACGGGTCATCGCCATCCAGTCTTCCGGCGGCAGGCCCTGGTTTTCGAAAATATTGGAAAGGCTCTCACCAGACGCCACGACGACCTTGTTCCAGGTACTGGCTTCCGGCACGTTCGGCGCGTCGTTGACTGCGCTCTTGAGAATATCGTCACTGGCAGTCGTGACCGGCAGCGCCGTTGCGACGGCCGGTGTCAAGACGGCAGAAACCGCCACAGGAGCGGGCGATGTAGATTCAGGGTGCACATAAGTCACTGCGGCCAGTGAAACCACGAGAAACGCTGCGATCAGGGCGATCCTTCGTACCGAGGAGGCCCGTGCCCCGGGCGCGAGGCTATAATTCTTTGACATAAATAGTCCGCTGGATGAAGGCACCGAATACCAGCTTCGGCAGGTGGATCGCTCGTTATTTTCGTGGTTGTTTCGATCCGCTCAGGTTGTAACAAAACATAAAAACGTCACATTGGCAATCTTTATCCGCCGAACATCCATAACGGATCAATTCTGCGGCGTCCGCCGTCCGCCGTCCGCCGTCCGCCGTCCGCCGTCGTCACGAGACCGCACGTGAACATCGAAGAAATCGAACGTGGCACCGATGAGATCATTCCGCGTCAAGACCTGCATGCGCGGCTGATTCAGGCCGAGAAAGACGGTACCCGACTTCGCATCAAGGCCGGCTTCGACCCGACGGCGCGCGATCTCCATCTCGGGCACACGTTATTGCTCAACAAATTGCGGGCCTTCCAGGCGGCGGGACACGAGGCAATCTTCCTGATTGGCGACTTCACCGGCATGATCGGCGATCCGACCGGCAAGAACGAAACCCGCAAGCCGCTGACACGCGAGCAGGTCGCAGAGAACGCAAAGACCTACCGCGAACAGGTCTTCAAGATTCTTGATCCTGAGCTGACGACTATCGACTTCAACAGCCGATGGCTCGATCCGCTCGGTGCCGAAGGCATCATCCGGCTGGCTTCGCAGCACACGGTCGCCCGGATGATGGAGCGCGACGACTTCGGCAAGCGTTACCGCGACAACCAGCCGATCGCGATCCACGAATTCCTCTATCCGCTATTGCAGGGTTATGACTCCGTGGCGCTGAAGGCGGACGTCGAGCTCGGCGGCACCGACCAGAAATTCAATCTGCTGGTCGGACGTCATCTGCAGCAGGCGTATGGCCAGAAGCCGCAATGCATCATGACGGTGCCCATCCTCGAAGGGCTCGACGGCGTGCAGAAGATGTCGAAGTCGCTGAACAACTATGTCGCGCTGAATGATTCAGCGAAGGAAATGTTCGGCAAGATCATGTCGATCTCCGACAACCTGATGTGGCGCTACTACGATCTGCTGAGCTTCAAACCGCTCGCGGAAATCGCCGCACTCCGGCGCAGCATCGATCAAGGTGCGAATCCACGCGACGTCAAGATGGTGCTGGGCATCGAGATTGCGACGCGCTTTCATGGCGCCGGTTCAGGGGTAGCGGCGCGCGACGAGTTCATCGCACAGTTTTCACAGGGCGCGTTGCCGGAAAACATTCCTGAAATCACGATTCCCGCGCCGGCGGCCGGCCTGCCGCTGGCTCAGGTACTGAAGCAGGCGGGACTGGTCGCCAGCAATGGCGAGGGTAATCGCATGATCGGGCAGAAGGCTGTCCGGGTCGACCAGCAGCGCGTCGAAGATCGCGGTGTGTCGCTGCTACCGGGCGCCAGTCATCTGCTGCAGGTCGGACCGCGTCGCTACGCGCGTGTCCATCTGACGGCGGAGTAATTCGCTGAAATCCCCGCTGCTGCTGAATTTCGCCGACGATTTCTGCCCGGCGTCCGCGACGCTCGATCTCGACAACGAGGAAAGTCTTCGAAAAGTGTTGCATCGCGATGACTGCCCGCTTATATTGCGCGCCCTTGCAGCGGCTTCCGCAGCAAGGAAGGGAAGAGAACGAAAGCATCACTTCGGAAAAGTTTCAGACGAAAGTGTTGACAGAGAATGAAAGTCCTCTATAATTCGCCTCCCTGCTGACGACCCCGCCCAACGGCGAGCGGCTCGAAAAGCCTGATCTTTAACAGAACAGCAAGTGATTTTTGTGGGTGCTCCCGGTGCGTGGCTGAAGCCATGTTTTCCGGAGCATCAACAGCAGTAATGAGCACGTTGATGACTCTTAGGCTCTTTGAATGCTTAGGCATTCGAGAGCGATCCAGTTAGCTTTAAATTAATTGGAGAGTTTGATCCTGGCTCAGATTGAACGCTGGCGGCATGCCTAACACATGCAAGTCGAACGGGAGTAGCAATACTCTAGTGGCGGACGGGTGAGGAATACGTAGGGATTTGCCCTTAAGTGGGGGATAGTCCGGGGAAACTCGGTTTAATACCGCATGATCTCGAAAGAGCAAAGCAGGGGATCGCAAGACCTTGCGCTTTTGGAGAAACCTACGTCTGATTAGCTAGTTGGTGAGGTAATGGCTCACCAAGGCGACGATCAGTAACTGGTCTGAGAGGATGATCAGTCACACCGGAACTGAGACACGGTCCGGACTCCTACGGGAGGCAGCAGTGGGGAATATTGGACAATGGGCGCAAGCCTGATCCAGCAATGCCGCGTGTGTGAAGAAGGCCTTCGGGTTGTAAAGCACTTTAAGTTGGGAAGAAAAAGCTTCACCTAATACGTGAAGCCTTGACGGTACCGACAGAATAAGCACCGGCTAACTCTGTGCCAGCAGCCGCGGTAATACAGAGGGTGCTAGCGTTAATCGGATTTACTGGGCGTAAAGCGTGCGTAGGCGGTTTGATAAGTCGATTGTGAAAGCCCCGGGCTCAACCTGGGAATTGCGGTCGATACTGCCAGACTAGAGAACGGTAGAGGGAGGCGGAACTCCAGGTGTAGCGGTGAAATGCGTAGATATCTGGAAGAACACCGATGGCGAAGGCAACCTCCTGGGCCTGTTCTGACGCTGAGGCACGAAAGCGTGGGTAGCAAACAGGATTAGATACCCTGGTAGTCCACGCTGTAAACGATGAGAACTTGACGTTGGTTCGCTTAGCGAATCAGTGTCGTAGCTAACGCGATAAGTTCTCCGCCTGGGGAGTACGGCCGCAAGGTTGAAACTCAAAGGAATTGACGGGGGCCCGCACAAGCGGTGGAGTATGTGGTTTAATTCGATGCAACGCGAAGAACCTTACCTGGTCTTGACATGTCAAGAAGTCTGCAGAGATGCGGATGTGCCTTCGGGAACTTGAACACAGGTGCTGCATGGCTGTCGTCAGCTCGTGTCGTGAGATGTTGGGTTAAGTCCCGCAACGAGCGCAACCCTTGCCCTTAGTTGCCATCATTCAGTTGGGCACTCTAAGGGGACCGCCGGTGACAAACCGGAGGAAGGTGGGGATGACGTCAAGTCATCATGGCCCTTATGACCAGGGCTACACACGTACTACAATGGTCGGTACAGAGGGTTGCCAACCCGCGAGGGGGAGCTAATCCCAGAAAGCCGATCGTAGTCCGGATTGGAGTCTGCAACTCGACTCCATGAAGTCGGAATCGCTAGTAATCGCGGATCAGCACTTGTCGCGGTGAATACGTTCCCGGGCCTTGTACACACCGCCCGTCACACCATGGGAGTTGGCTGCACCAGAAGCCGGTAGTCTAACCGCAAGGAGGACGCCGTCCACGGTGTGGTCAATGACTGGGGTGAAGTCGTAACAAGGTAGCCGTAGGGGAACCTGCGGCTGGATCACCTCCTTTAGAGAAAGCTTCCAAGCGTGTCGGGAGCATCCAACAAAAATCACTTGCCTGAATCAATCAGAGCCGCCCTCAAAATAAACTTTGCCGGCGCTCTACTCGTACGTCGAGGGTCTGTAGCTCAGGTGGTTAGAGCGCACCCCTGATAAGGGTGAGGTCGGAGGTTCGAGTCCTCCCAGACCCACCATTATTGCGGAGGGTCATCCTCAAGACGTAGGGTCGGAAACTTGCTCAGTCACGCCGACCGGGGCCATAGCTCAGCTGGGAGAGCACCTGCTTTGCAAGCAGGGGGTCGTCGGTTCGATCCCGACTGGCTCCACCACTTTAATCATGCTTCACCAAAACGATTCCGGAGAATTTCCGAAATCATTTTGGTGAGCCATGAGTTGGTTCTGAATAAACTGTTCTTTAAAAATTAGGGTTGTAGTTAAACACTGTAAAGCAACAGCGTTGCAATTCTTTAAAGTTGTATTGCGATGCTCTCAATGCCTTTGGTGCTTAACGGCGAAATGTAAGAATGTTGTGGTTACAACCATGACTTCCGCATTCGAAAGAATGTTTGAGGTTATATGGTCAAGTGACTAAGTGCATCTGGTGGATGCCTTGGCGACAACAGGCGATGAAGGACGTAGTAGCCTGCGATAAGTCTCGGGGAGCTGGCAAACAAGCTTTGATCCGAGAATTTCCGAATGGGGCAACCCACGGCTTCGGCCGTATCCCGCAAGGGAAGCTAACGCGGAGAACTGAAACATCTAAGTATCCGTAGGAAAAGAAATCAACCGAGATTCCCCTAGTAGCGGCGAGCGAACGGGGAGCAGCCCTTAAGTTTCGTATGGTTTAGTGGAACAGTCTGGAAAGTCTGGTCGTAGTGGGTGATAGCCCCGTACACGAAAAACCGTATGAGATGAAATCGAGTAAGGCGAGGCACGTGAAACCTTGTCTGAATATGGGGGGACCATCCTCCAAGGCTAAATACTCGTTGTCGACCGATAGTGAACCAGTACCGTGAGGGAAAGGCGAAAAGAACCCCTGTGAGGGGAGTGAAATAGAACCTGAAATCGGATGCATACAAGCAGTCGGAGCCCGCAAGGGTGACGGCGTACCTTTTGTATAATGGGTCAGCGACTTACTAGTCTGTAGCAAGCCTAACCGTATAGGGAAGGCGCAGGGAAACCGAGTCTTAATAGGGCGTCCAGTTGCAGGCTGTAGACCCGAAACCCGTCGATCTATCCATGTCCAGGGTGAAGAGTGGGTAACACCACTTGGAGGCCCGAACTCACGCCTGTTGAAAAAGTCGGAGATGAGGTGTGGATAGGAGTGAAAGGCTAATCAAGGCGGGTGATAGCTGGTTCTCCTCGAAAGCTATTGAGGTAGCGCCTCGCGTCTAACTCAGGGGGGTAGAGCACTGTTACGGCTAGGGGAGACATAAGTCTTTACCAAACCGTTGCAAACTCCGAATACCCTGAAGTTCAATCGCGGGAGACACACGGTGGGAGCTAAATTTCATCGTGAAGAGGGAAACAACCCAGACCGCCATCTAAGGTCCCTAAATTATCGCTAAGTGGTAAACGATGTGGGAAGTCATAGACAGCCAGGATGTTGGCTTAGAAGCAGCCATCATTTAAAGAAAGCGTAATAGCTCACTGGTCGAGTCGGCCCGCGCGGAAGATGTAACGGGGCTAAGCGATATACCGAAGCTGCGGATGCATAGCTTGCTATGCGTGGTAGAGGAGCGTTCCGTAAGCCTGCGAAGGTGAACTGTAAGGTTTGCTGGAGGTATCGGAAGTGCGAATGCTGA
>JAYWBB010000066.1:0-5696 GCA_043781855.1 Nevskia sp.
CTGCATGCCGAGTTCGTACGCGGCATTGGCGACTTTGACGCCGATGGCGCCGAGGCCGATCACGCCGAGCGCACGGCCCGGCAACTCCATGCCGACGTAGTTTTTCTTGCCGTCCTCGACCAGCTTGTGCAGTTCGGCATCGCTGCCGGACAGGCCGCGCACGAACTCGATGGCTGGCGCGATGTTGCGCGCTGCGAGGAACATCGAAGCCAGGACCAGTTCCTTGACCGCGTTCGCGTTCGCGCCCGGCGCGTTGAATACCGGCACGCCGCGCTCGCTCATCAATTTGACCGGGATGTTGTTGGTGCCGGCCCCGGCCCGGCCGATGGCCTTGACTGTCGCCGGAATCTCGATCTTGTGCAGGTCGGCCGAACGCACGAGCAGCGCATCGGGATGCGCGATGTCCGAGCCCACCTCGTAACGCGCGCGCGGCAGGCGCTCGAGACCGAGCACGGAGATGTTGTTGAGTGTTTTGATCTTGTACATTTTTCGTTACCCAAAAGCGATTCGCGCCAGGCACGCCAGGAAAAGCACAAGAAATTATTTTCTTCCTTGGCGTTCTTGGCGGGCTTGGCGCGGAAAAAGCTCAGCCCCTCGATCGCGCGAATTCCTTCATGTAGTCGACCAGTGCCGCGACGCCCGCCTCGGGCATCGCGTTGTACATGCTCGCGCGCATGCCGCCGACGGCGCGGTGGCCCTTCAAGCCCGGCAGGCCGGCCTTGTTCGTGCCTTTCAGGAAGTCGGCGTCGAGATTCGCGTCGGCGAGCGTGAAGACGACGTTCATCCAGGAACGATCGGCCTTGGCGACCGGGTTCGAGTAGAACGGTGTCGAGTCGATGTACTCATACAGCAGTCTCGCCTTGCGCTCGTTGCGCCGGCCGATTTCGGCCAGCCCGCCTTCCTTTTTGATCCACTGGAATACCAGCCCGCTGACGTACCAGGCGAAGCAGGCCGGCGTGTTCAGCATCGAGTCGTTATCACTGACGGTCTTGTAGTCGAAGATCGACGGCGCGCTGGCGATGCAGTACCCCAGCAGGTCCTCGCGCACGATCACGAAGGTGATGCCGGCCGGGCCGGCGTTCTTCTGCGCGCCGGCATAGATCAGGCCGAACTTCGAGACCTCGAGCGGACGCGACAGGAAGGTCGACGAAAAATCGGCGACCAGCGGTCGGCTTCCGACATCCGGCACGTCCATGAATTCCACACCTTCGATCGTCTCGTTCGGCGTGTAGTGGACGTAGGCCGCGTCCGGGTCGAGCTTCCAGGTCGAACGCGCCGGCACGTGATTGAATTTCTCAGGCTTCGCGGCGATGTTCGCGCGGCCGTATTTCGTGCACTCCTTCGCCGCCTTCGCACCCCAGGCGCCGTTGACGATGTAATCCGCACTGGCTTTGCCGGCAAGCAGATTCATCGGCACCGCCGCGAACTGCGCCGTGGCGCCACCCTGCATGAACAGGACCTTGTAATTCGACGGAATGCCAAGCACTTCGCGCAGATCCTTCTCGGATTGTTCAGCAATCGACATGAAGTATTTGTCGCGATGGCTCATTTCCATCACCGACATACCACTGCCCTGCCAGTCCAGTAGTTCGTAACGGACCTGTTCGAGCACCGGCAGCGGCAGCGTCGCCGGGCCAGCACTGAAGTTGAAGACTCTTGTCATTTCAAAACTCTATCGCACGTAGTTAAAGTATCAATTCGGCGGCATATCGAGGCTTTCGCCGTTCGCTTCGGCCGGTGGTTCGGAAGCGGGCGTGGTGTCGACAACCGCTTCGGGCTCCGGCTCGATTCGATCGAGTCCAACCAGCCGGTCGCCCTCGCTCGGACGCGCGATACGAACACCTTGAGTATTGCGGTTCAGCTGCTTGATCTCGCTGGCTTTCACGCGGATCAGATGGCCCGCATCGGAGATCAGCATGAGTTCGTGGCGGTCGTGCACGTCGAGCGCGCCGAGCAGCCGGCCACTCTTGTCTGAGAGCGCCTGCGCGATCACGCCCTGCCCGCCACGGCCTCTCAGCGGGAAGCCGCCGATCGGGGTGCGCTTGCCGTAGCCGAATTCGGAGACGGTCAGGATGTCGCCGTCCTGCGCGACGATCAGCGCGATGAGCTTCGCGCCATTGCTGGCGGGCTCGACGACCTCGCCTTCGCTGTCGGCATCGGCAGCTCCGGCTTCGTCTTCATCGGCCGCAGCCCCGAGCTTGACCAGGCGCATGCCGCGCACCCCAGTCGCGCCGCGGCCCATGGCACGCACGTCTTTTTCGTTGAAGCGGATCACGCGGCCGGCGTCGGAGAACAGCAGAACGTCGCTCTCGCCCGAGGTCAGCACGACGCCGACCAGTTCATCGTCGACCCGCAGATCAACCGCGATGATGCCGGCGGTGCGCGGCCGCGAGAAATCTTCCAGCGGAGTCTTCTTGACGGTGCCCCGGCGTGTCGCCATGAAGATGAACTGGCCGCTGTCGAAACGCTTGACCGGCAGCACCACGCTGATGCGCTCGCCATCCTGCAGCGGCAGCAGGTTCACGAACGGCTTGCCCTTGGAACCCGATCCCCCCGCCGGCAGTTCGAACACCCGCAGCCAGTACATGCGGCCGCGCGAGCTGAAGCAGAGCAGCCAGTCATGCGAATGCGCGACCCAGAGGCCGTTGACGTAATCGTCTTCCTTGGTCTGCGCCGCCGTACGGCCGCGGCCGCCGCGCTTCTGCACCTGGTACTCGGCCAGCGGCTGAGATTTCACATAGCCAGCCTTCGACAGAGTGACCACCATGTCCTGCGGTGTGATCAGGTCTTCGCGATTCAGGTTCAGCGCGAACTCGGTGATCTCGGTGCGTCGGGCGTCGCCGAATTCTTCCTTGACCTCCAGCAGCTCGGCGCGGATCAGCCCGAGCAGCCGCGGCTCGGAGCCGAGGATGTCCAGATAATCGAGAATCGCTTCGAGGATGTTCCGATATTCGTCGTGAATCTTGTCCTGTTCCAGCCCGGTCAGGCGCTGCAGGCGCAGATCGAGAATCGCCTGAGCCTGAATCTCCGACAAGCGATAGCCGCCCTCGACCATGCCGAATTCAGCACCCAGATCCTGCGGCCGCGAAGCGGTGGCGCCAGCGCGCGCCAGCATGTCGCTGACCTGCCCCGGCCGCCACAGACGGCTGGTCAACCCGGCCTTGGCCTCGGCGGCATTCGCTGAACGGCGGATCAGTTCAATGACCTCGTCGATGTTCGCGAGTGCAACGGCCAGACCCTCCAGCACATGCGCGCGATCCTGCGCCTTGCGCAGCAGGTATTGCGTGCGCCGCGTGACCACTTCGCGCCGATGCCGCAGGAAGATTTCCAGCAGCTGCTTCAGCCCCATGGTCTTCGGTTGACCCTCGTCGAGCGCGACCATGTTGATGCCGAACACCGTCTGCAACTGCGTCTGCTGATAAAGATTGTTGAGCACGACCTCGGCGTTCTCGCCGCGCCGCAGCTCGATCACCATGCGCATGCCGTCCTTGTCGGACTCATCGCGCAGATCGGTGATGCCTTCGATCTTCTTTTCCTTCACCAGCTCGGCGATCTTCTCGATCAGTCGCGCCTTGTTGACCTGGTAAGGCAGCTCGGTCGTGACGATCGCCTGGCGCTCGCCACCGCGCTCGAAATCTTCAAAATGCGTGCGGGCCCTGAGCACGATGCGGCCGCGGCCCGTGGCATAGGCCTGCCGGAGATCGGAGGCGTCGAGAATCAGGCCGGCGGTCGGGAAATCCGGCGCCGGCACCAGCTTCATCAGCGCTTCGAGATCGAGATCGGGGTTGTCGATCAGCGCAACGCAGGCGTCGATGACTTCCGACAGATTGTGCGGCGGGATGTTCGTCGCCATACCCACCGCGATGCCGCTCGAACCATTGACCAGCAGATTCGGGATACGCGTCGGCAGCACCGCCGGCTCCTGCTCGGAGCCGTCGTAGTTCGGCAGGAAATCGACCGTGTCCTTGTCGATGTCCGCGACCAGTTCCATCGCGATGCGCGACATGCGCACCTCGGTGTAGCGCATCGCCGCCGGGCGGTCGCCGTCGACAGAACCGAAGTTGCCCTGGCCGTCGACCAGCATGTAGCGCAGCGAGAAGGGCTGCGCCATGCGCACGATCGTGTCGTAGATCGAGGAGTCGCCGTGCGGATGGTATTTACCCATCACGTCGCCGACGATGCGCGCCGATTTGCGGAACGGCTTGTTGTTGTGATTGCCCTGCTCGTTCATGCCGTACAGCGATCGGCGATGCACCGGCTTCAGGCCGTCGCGGGCGTCCGGAAGGGCGCGGCCGATGATCACGCTCATCGCGTAATCGAGGTACGAACGCCGCATCTCGTCTTCGAGATTGACGGACAGGATTTCTTTCGCGAACTCAGTCATTCGAGGCGGTTTCGAGGCTCATTCGGGCGCAGCCCGTTGGTGTTCGGCGCAATGTCGTCGACGCCGCATCGAAAGCGGCGTTTTTCTAGGGGCTGCGGACGAGTTTTGAAGGCCGGATTTTAACACAGGCACCCTGCACGACGGGGATCGCCTGGTACTGGAGGCCGGTGGCGTAAGCGCCGAGCGAGCCCCCGCCGCAACAGGTTCCGGTGAACTGCGTCGGTTCACCAAAAGCATTGGGGCTGTAGGCAATGCTCAGCGTGTCGGGATAAGTCAGGTTTCGCGCGCTGGCCCAGGGGATTGTAGGTCGGATCGATCAGATACGTGTGACCGTCAATCACGGCTTGCTCGGTTTCCGGCAGGTTGCGTTTGTTGTAAGCGTAGGTCCAGGTCGCGGTCGGATTGACGATGCTGGTGGGGTTGCCGGCCGCGTCGATTCCATCTGGGAAATTAACTTCGTGTCTGACCCCTTTTTATTACAGACATTCCATTGATCCTGTAGGGCCATCATAACCGCGTGCGCGTAGCGCACCCTACGCTTGTTCCAGACATTCCATTGATTCTGTCGGGCCGTCATAAACGCGTGCGCATAGCGCACCCTACGCTCGCTCAACGAGTTTGAATTCGTTCCATGGCCATCCGCCGACACCGTTATCAAAATATAAGTAAACGTCGTCTTTAATTTTAACAATTACTAGCTCTTGGTTAATCCGTATACCGAAGCGCTCAATATTTTGATAATGACCGATGGTCCTCTGGCTAGGAGTAAACCGTACGCAGTCGCCGATTGAGAAAGGGCACTGAGGTAGACTATTCATGGCTTTTTATCGTGGCAGTTGATAGGGACCGAAAACACTTCCCGGCGGTGTTCCGCTCGGAAAGATAAATTCAGTTCCTCCGCCAGTTCTCGGCGGAACTGAGGTAGGCGGTACTAGTTGAGGACCAATGACCGGCGTCAATACAGGCACCCTTATAGAGTAATAGGAGTCCGGCGGCGACGCGTGAGGTAAAGCAAGCAGTTGTTGTGCCTCTGCTCCACTCATTACTGGGCCTTTTGTCGCATAGCCACCCGATCGCAGTCCGCTTGCAAATCCAGCTGCATCTGCAGCGTACCCATAGTGGAGATAATAGTCATATTGCGGCGTGTCTCCACTCAATATAGAAGACCCAATAATGGCAAGTGCCGCTAGAGGATTAACGGTCAACATGCGAATTAAAGGCATCAACTCGCCTTCTGAGGCGCCGCTAATTCCAGCAGCGGTCGAGGACGCGACTATCCCGCCAGTAGACATAGCGGGGCCTGGTCCCCCAC
>JAYWBB010000067.1:0-16359 GCA_043781855.1 Nevskia sp.
GCGGCGGTGCCGACCGTGGTTGCCTTCTCGGTGACGACTTCGTTGCTGCTCTTCATCGCGCCGACCACGGTGCCGGTGTCGGTGATCGCACCGGTGCGCGCACCGCCATGATCGACTACAGGCGTGGCCACCGGCGTGTCGCTCGCCGGCGTCGTCTGCGTCGCTGCGGTTTCGCTGCCTTCGAATTCAACCAGGGGCTTGCCGACATCCATCGTGTCGCCGTTCTTGCCGTACAGCTTCTTGATGACGCCGCTCTGCGGGCTCGGTACTTCGACGACGGCCTTCGCGGTCTCGACCGACAACAGCGGCTGGTCGACCTTGACCGTGTCGCCGACCTTGACATGCCACTCGCGGATTTCCGCTTCCTGCAAGCCTTCGCCAAGGTCAGGGAGTTTGAAGATGCTCATGGGTTTTCGTTCCTGAATTTTGATTGAAAGAGCTTACTTCGGCGCGATCTCGAAGACCTTGCGGACTTCCTTGAGTATCCGTTCGACGTCGGGAATGTAGACCCGTTCCATTTTCGCGAGCGGCATCACGGCGTCGTAGCCGGCCACGCGCATGACCGGTGCGAACAGCGTCAGCAAGCCGTGCTCGGCAAGATTGGCGGCGACTTCCGAGGCCCAGCCGCCAGCACGCGGCGACTCGGAAACGATCACGCAGCGGCCCGTTTTGGCCACGCTCGCGAGGATCGTGTCCATGTCCAGCGGCTTGAGTGTGGCGATGTCGATGACCTCGGCGCTGATGCCTTCCTCGGCCAGCTTGTCGGCGGTCAGGCGCGTGTCGTGCATCATTGCGCCCCAACTGACGAGCGTGATGTCGCTGCCTTCGCGGTCGATGAAACAGGTGTCGAGTGGTAGCGCTTCGCCATCGTCTTCGACCGGCTGCTTGAACAGGCGATACAGGCGCGTCGGCTCCAGGAAAATCACCGGATCCGGATCGCGGATTGCGGCGAGCAGCAGGCCGTAGGCACGCGCCGGGCTGCTGGGGGAGACGACACGAATGCCCGGCATGTGCGCGAACGTCGTCTCCAGCGATTCCGAATGATGCTCGGGCGCGTGGATGCCGCCGGAGTTCGGCGCGCGAATCACCAGCGGGCAGGACAGGCGGCCGCGCGTGCGGTTGCGGTAGCGTGTGGCGTGGTTCACGACCTGGTCGACGCAGGGATAGAGAAATCCCGAGAACTGGATTTCGGCGACGGCCTTGATGCCCTGCGTGCTCAGGCCGATCGCCATTGCCGCAACCAGGGTTTCGGCGAGCGGCGTGTCGATTACGCGGCCTTCGCCGAAGGTGTCGAGCAGGCCGAGGGTGGCGCGAAACACGCCGCCGTTGCGGCCGATGTCCTCGCCGAGCACGACGACACTCTCGTCGCGCTTCATCTCGGAGGCCATTGCGAGATTCACAGCCTCGATCAGAGTGATGTTCGGCATGGCTCAGTGCCCCCCGCCGACCGGGCCGCGCGCGATCACTTCATCGCGCTGCCACTGGAGGGATTTCGGCAGCGTCGCATAGAGATGATCGAAGATCGCCTCCGGTGCTTGCGGCGCCATGTGCAGGAATTCCTGCGAGGCGGCTTCGACTTCGGCCGTGCCCTCGCGGATCAGCTTGTCCTCGTCGGCTGCGGACCAGAAGCCCTGTCCTTCCATGAAGGCTTTGTAACGACTGATCGGGCAGCGTTCCCACGCGGCCTTGACCTCTTCCTCGGGACGATAACGGCGCGCGTCGTCGGCGGTGGTGTGATCGTGCAGACGATAGGTGATCGTCTCGACCAGACTCGGGCCGCCGCCGCTGCGGGCCTTCTCGATCGCGCGTTCGAGCACGAAGCGCGTGGCGATGATGTCGTTGCCGTCGACCTGCTCGCCGCTCATGCCACCAGCGAAGGCTTTCTGTGCGAAGGTCTGCGCGCCGGTCTGGCGGCTGCTGCGCATCGAGATCGCCCACTGGTTGTTGTTGACGAGGAAGACGATCGGCAGGTTCCAGACCTTTGCCGAGCTGACGGCTTCGTAGAAATCGCCCTTGCTGGTCGCGCCGTCGCCGCAGGAGACGAGCACGACGCGCTGCTCTTTCCGGAGCTTCATCGCATAGGCCACACCGATGGAATGCGGTACGTGCGTGCCGATCGGGACCGACAGCGGGAAGTCGTTGTAGGCGGCCGTACCTTTCGGATAATCCATGCCGCGTTCGTCGCCGCCCCAGTAGAGCAGGATGTCGCGCATCGGCACGCCGCGCGCGAACTGGGCGCCGTATTCGCGGTAGGCCGGAATGAAGACATCGTCGTGCTTGAGGGCATGGCCGACGGCGACACCAATGGCTTCCTGGCCGAGTGCGGCTGCGAACGTGCCGAGCAGGCCGGTGCGTTGCAGCGCTACGGCTTTCTTGTCGAATAGTCGCGTCATCACCATCAGCTGGTACATCGCGCGCATTTGCTCGCGGTCCTGCGCGAAGGGCGGCAGCTCCCCATTCACGCTCGCGTCGGGATTCAGGATCTGCGTATAAAAAACGTCGTAGCTGGCGACTTTTCGAGTCGCCGGATTTTGAGTCGTCACGTGCTCCACCTTGGTCAGTTGAAAGCGCCGGAGAGGCGCCTGGCTCCGCGCTGATGCAGCGGGGCTTTGATCGGCGGACGGTAGCACAGGCACCCGGCGCGCCGGAATCGCGCGGTGCAGCAAACGCAGCGGCGGCGGGCTTGTCAGGCCGGCGGCGCGGCAAGCCAGCCGCGTCGCCGTGCCCAGTTCTCGATCGCCCGGTTGGTCGCCGCGACGACGGCTGCGGCGCCGATCACATCGCTGAGGAAATGACCGCCCTGGATGATGCGGACGACACCAATCACGCTGCCGACGACCAGGCCGATCCAGATCCAGCGCCGCCGCCGGGCTGGCCACAGCAGGCCACCGGCCATCAACACGTAGCCGGCTGCGGCGTGGGCGCTGACGAACGAGCAGTTGCGCGCGCACTGGTTGCCGGGAATTCCGGGCGGCACGTAATGGCCGGTACCGCCGAAGTCGACGATCTGCGTCGGGCGCGGGCGACCCCACTCGTTCTTGAAAACGTTGTGCACGATCAGGCCGGGGCCGAGCGCCATCGCCAGCAGCACGAGCAGGGCGCGCCGGCCCAGGCTGCGGCGCGCTGGCGCGTGACCGCTGAAGCCGTAGACGATCGTGCCGAGCAGGGCAAGTGCGATTGTTGCGGTCATCACGCGCGTGCCCCAGTACACGCCGACGGCCAGCCAGGTATCGCGCAGCCAGAAGCCGCCGGCATCGGGACGCCAGAACCAGCCGCTGATCGTCAGGTCCAGCGTCGGCAGCAGTTCGCAGGCGAGCACGAGTACGACCGCAGCGACCGCGAGCTTTTGCCAGAGCGGCCAGGGCTTGTTCATCGATAGCCGTGAAAGTCGCGCAGAGCCCAGGCGCTGAAGTCGAGCGCGTAGTCGGCGTGCACCGGTACGTGAACCGGCGGCAGTGCTTCGACGCTGGTGAATCGCGCGGCGATATCGGGACGCAGTTCGCGTTCGCGGCTGATGTAGATAAAGTCGCGGCCGCGCTTGTCGTCGAGGGTAGTGGTCAGCGCGTAGTGATCGTCGACGCGGCCGGACGGATTCCACTTCACCGTGTCCAGCGGATGCGGAGCGACGTAGTACATGAGTTCGGCAATCACGTCTCGGGCGTCGCCCATCAGCAGCGCATCGGGATGCTGAACGCGCAGCGCCTGCACCTGCACGCCGAATTCCTGCCAGCCGCGCACACGCTTGTAGACGTCGCTCCTGCGCGTCAGCTCGATGCTGGCGACGCGGGTCAGCGCGTCGTAATGGTAGGCGATGAGTGCCGCGCCGACGTTGAAGGTGAGTGCGCCGATCAGCAGGCCACGCCGGCCCGATTCCAGCAGGCGCGCGACGACGAAGATCGTCGCGCTTGCGTACGCCATCGCGGCCCAGTTGGCATTCGCGCGGCCGAGCAGGGCCTGCAGGCTGATCGCGCCGAGGAATGGCAGTGCGAAGCAGGCGAGCAGGCGATAGCGCTCGTCGCGCAGCCAGCTTCGGCCGAGCAACAGTTGCGCGATCCAGGCGAAAAACAGGATCGGCCCGAGAATCGCGAGCTGTCCCGCCAGGAAATCGCCGAAGGATTTCCAGTTCAGACCCTGCTGCGTTTCCAGGCCGGAGATCTGCGCCGTGTGTTGCAGCGTCGGCCAGCCATGCTGCGCGTTCCAGAGGATGTTCGGGACAAAGATCAGTGCGGCGAGCAGCGCCGCGGCGTACAGCTTCGGATTGCGGGAGTGCGCGCGCAGCGACGGTGTAATCGCAAGGTGGATCACGACGGAGACCGCGAAGATCACCATCGTGTACTTGGTCAGCAGGCCAAGCCCGCCAGCAAGCCCGGCGAGCAGCCACCAGCGCCAGGCATCCGTATCCAGCGCCTGGAGATAGGCCCAGAGCGCCAGAGACCAGAACAGGAACAGCGGCACGTCGGTCGAGATGATGAGCGACGAGAATGCGACCCCCGGCAGCGTGAAGAAGGTGATCGCAACCCAGAACGCGATGCGCGCATCGAACAGCCGCCGTGCGACGGCCCAGAGCAGCAGCGTGGTCAGTGGATAGATCACGAGCGCGCCGCTCTTGACACAGAGCGCGCCGTCGCCGCAGACCGATGTCGTCAGCGCGATCGTCGCAGCGATCACCGGCGGCTTCGAGAAATAGCCCCAGGCGAGGTGTTGCGCCCAGGTCCAGTACTGTGCCTCGTCGACGTAGAGATCGAGGCCGCTCGCGCGCAGCGCGAGCAGGCGATAGAGCGAGATCGCGGCGATCAGCGCCAGCAGGAACGGCAAACGCGAAGCGCCCGGAGCGGACGGCGCTGGCAGAGGCAGCGGCGAGGCAAGCGTCGACAAGGCGGGAGCGGTCCGGATTGGCAGAGGGGCATTCTAGCCGCGCCCTGTGGTCTAATTCGCGCCATGACTTTCGTTCGTCCTCTCCTGCGGCTGCCGTTGCGGCTGCTGAGCCTGCTTGCGTGGCCGTTCCGGGTTCTGGCCGACTTGATCGGCCGGCTCGTCGGCCGCATCGAAGCGCGCCTCGACCTCTACGAGCTGCTGCTGGGCCTGCGTTACACACGCGCCAAGCGGCGCAACCATTTCATCTCGTTCATCTCGTTGGCCTCGATGCTCGGCATTGGTCTTGGCGTGGCGACACTGATCGTCGTGCTCTCGGTCATGAATGGCTTCGAGAAGGAACTGCGCACCCGCATACTCGGCATGGCGTCGCATGCAACGATCTCGGCGCTCGCCGAAGGTCTGCCGGACTGGCGCGGCGTGGCCGCGAACGCCGAGAAGAATCCGCAGGTCGCGGCCGCTGCGCCGTACATCGAGGGTGAGGCGTTGGTGAAGGTCGGCGCGGAAATCTCCGGCACGCTGATCCGCGGCGTACTGCCTGAAGAGGAAGAAAAAGTATCCGAGATCGGCCAGCACATGCAGCTCGGCAAGCTCTCCGATCTGAAGGCCGGCGCGTACAACATCGTGCTCGGTGCGGAGTTGGCGCAACAGCTCGGCGTGTCTGTCGGCGACAAGGTCGACCTGATGATCCCGCAGCTCAGCGTCACGCCGGCCGGCGTCCTGCCGCGCTTCCGGCGCTTCACGCTGGCCGGCGTATTCAAGGTCGGCATGTACGAGTTCGATCGCGGCCTGGTGCTGATCAATCTCGACGATGCCGCCGCGCTTTATCGGCTCGGCGACAACGTCACCGGCGTGCGCCTCAAGCTGTACGATCTTTTCCAGGCGCCGCGTGTCGCCCGCGAGATCGCCCATGAAACGCCGGGCATCTATTTCGTCAGCGACTGGACGCGCAGCCACGCGAACTTCTTCCGCGCGGTGGCCACCGAGAAGACTGTGATGTTCCTGATTCTCTCGCTGCTGGTCGGCATCGCCGCGTTCAACATCGTCTCGACACTGGTGATGGTCGTGCAGGACAAGCAGGCCGATATCGCGATCATGCGCACGCTCGGCGCCACACCGCGTTCGGTCATGGCGGTATTCATGGTGCAGGGCTCGGTGATCGGCATCATCGGCACGGTGGTCGGCGTGACGCTCGGCGTGCTGCTGGCTTCGAACGTACAGACGCTGGTGCCCCTGCTCGAGGCCGCGACCGGGCGGCAGTTCCTGTCGCCGGACATCTACTACATCAGCGATCTGCCGTCGGATCTGAAGCTCCTCGACGTCTTGCAGATCAGCGGGTTGTCGCTGGTGCTGGGGCTGGTGTCGACGCTCTATCCGGCCTGGCGCGCCTCGCGTGTGCAGCCGGCGGAGGCATTGCGATATGAGTAGCGCTGCGAGCCACCGAGCAGGGACCCCGCAGCTTTTGGCGGGGATGCGAGCAAGGCGAGTCAGCGTGGTCGCCCTCAGTGGATGCTCATTTTGCGGGGTCGATGGTGGATAAGACCGACATCGTCATCGCCTGTCACGGCCTGGCCAAGACCTTCGACGATGGGCGCCTGCGGCTCACAGTTTTTTCGGATATCGATCTCGAACTGCGGCGCGGCGAGCGCGTGGCGATCGTCGGCGCGTCGGGAGCGGGGAAGAGCACGCTGCTGCACATTCTCGGCGGGCTCGATTCGCCGACGGCGGGCACGGTGTCAGTCGCTGGGCGCGAGATGAGTTCCTTGAGCGACGCCGAGCGCAGCCGCGTGCGCAATGCCTCGCTGGGGTTCGTCTATCAGTTTCATCACCTGCTGCCGGAATTCACCGCGCTGGAAAATGTTGCGATGCCGCTGATGATCCGCCGCACACGCAGGCCCGAAGCCTTCGCGCAGGCGGCCGCACTCCTGACGCGCGTCGGCCTTGGCGAACGACTCGCACACAAGCCGGGCGAGCTGTCGGGCGGTGAGCGGCAACGCGCGGCGGTGGCGCGCGCGCTGGTGACGCGGCCGGCTTGCGTGCTGGCCGACGAGCCGACCGGCAATCTCGACACGCGCACCGCCGCGACCGTGTTCGAGCTGATGCTGGAGTTGAACCGGGAACTGGGAACCAGCCTCGTGGTCGTCACGCACGACCTGCGGCTGGCCGCACGCATGGATCGCATCTGGTCGCTGGAGGCTGGCGGTTTGCGGCCTTACGAGGCGGATGCCGCGTTGGCCCCTCACGCGGGTGTTGCGGCCGGCTGAGCCGCCCGCGCCGGAGCGCAGCGCCCACGCGGCGCGCGATCGGCTGCTGCCGTCGATCCTCTGCTTCACAATTGGCGCGCTGGCGCTGCTGCAAATCCCTGCTCTGCCTGATCTGCGTTGGTGGCTTGTGCTTGCTGTTCCCGCGCTGCTGCCTTGGCGTTATCGGCATTTCTATGCGCTCGCTGTGCTCGGTGCCCTGCTCGCGGGCTGGCGCGTGCAGACGCTGCTCGATCAGCGCTGGCCGGTCGAGCGCCTTGGCGAAGACGTCTGGGTGACCGGCAGCATCGCCTCCCTGCCGCAGGGCGCTCGGAGTGCTGGCGCCGACGGCGAGGAGAGATCGGAGAACACGCGAACCTGGCGTTTCCTGTTCGAGCCCGACGCGGCCCAGTTGCCGTCGCGCATCCGCGTGTCCTGGTATCGGAGCAGCGAAACGCTGCGCGGTGGCGATTGCTGGCGTCTGCAACTGCGTCTGCGGCCGCCGCACGGCGGATCGAATCCGGGTGGCTTCGACTACGAGGGCTGGCTGTTCCGGCAGGGCATCGGTGCGACGGGTACGGTTCGCGCTGCTGAAGCCTGCGGCACCGCGCCACAGCATGGCTTGCTGCGCTTGCGACAGCGTCTCGCCGAGCAATTCGGCCGCTGGCTGCCGGGACATCCGGCGCTGCCCCTGGTTGCCGCACTGACGATCGGTGATACCTCTGCGCTGGCCGATGAGGATTGGCAAAATTTCCGCCTGACCGGCACCACGCATCTGATCGCCATCTCCGGCTTCAATGTCGCGATCGTTGCCGGTGTGGCGTTCTTCCTGCTGCGCTGGCTGTGGTCGATTTCGGCGGCACTTTGTCTGCGGCTGCCGGCGCAGCAGGCCGGTCTGCTCGGCTCCGCACTCGCGGCGCTGATCTATGCGCTGCTCGCGGGATTCGATCCGCCGGTCGAGCGGGCCGCGCTGATGCTCCTGCTGCTGGTTGCCGCCGCCTGGCGCGATGGTCTCGCGCAGCCGGCGCGTGCACTCGCTATTGCCTGGGCGATCATCGTTGCGGTCGATCCGCTGGTGTTGCTGACGCCGGGGCTGTGGCTTTCGTTCGGCGCCGTTGCGGCGATCTATTTCGTCACGGCGGGGCGTCTCGAAAACCATTCAGCCTGGCGCGAGGCGCTGCGCGTGCAGCTCATGCTCAGCCTCGTGCTCGCGCCGCTGACGCTGTTCTGGTTCCAGGGCACGAGTCTGCTCGGGCCGCTGGTCAATCTCGTCGCGGTGCCGGCGGCGGCGGTGCTGACGCCGGCGCTGCTCGGTGCCCTGATACTCGCTGCCGTCGTCCCGATGATCGGCATTCCGGTCCTGCAATCCGTCGCCACGGGACTGACCTGGTCGAGCCAGGGACTGGGATGGCTGGCCACGCAGATGCCGCAGGCCTGGCTTGCGGCGAGTCCGCAGCCAGCGGCGGTTGCGCTGGCCTTGCTCGGGGCGTTGCTGCTGTTCCTGCCGCGCGGGTTGCCGCTGCGCGCGCTCGGTCTGCTCTGCTTCGGCGCGCTGGCGCTGCCGCCTGGACAGGCGCCGAAGTCGGGCTTCGAGCTGGTCGCGCTCGATGTCGGTCAGGGGCTGGCCGTCGTCGTGCGCACCGCGCAGCATGCACTGCTGTTCGACACCGGCCCGGCCTATCCGGAGGGCTTCGACGCCGGCCGCTCGGTCATCGTTCCTTACCTGCTGCGTGCCGGAATTCGTCGGCTCGATTTGCTGATCGTCTCCCACGGCGACCTTGATCATCGTGGCGGCGCGCCCGCAGTACGCGAGTTGCTGCCAGTCACGCGCGAACTCGGCGCGCTAGCCGACGAAGCCTGCGACCGGCAGACCTGGAATTGGGATGGCGTCCGCTTCGAAATTCTCAACGGCCCGACGCCGGGACTGTCGGACAACGACGGCGGCTGCGTGCTGAAGATCGATGGCGAAAATCTGAGTGCGCTGCTGCCGGCAGACATCGAGGCCAGCGGCGAGCAAAACCTGCTGCGCGATCATGCCGACCGCCTGCGCGCCGATGTGCTGCTCGCGCCGCATCACGGCAGCCGCACATCTTCGAGCGCCGCGTTCATCGAGACGGTGCAGCCGAAGATCGTTATTTTCAGCGCCGGCTGGCATCACCGCTTCGGTCATCCGTCACCCGAGGTCGTTACGCGTTACCGCGATCTCGATTCGGGCGTTCGCCAATACGCGAGCGGCGACAGCGGCGCCGTCATCGTCCGCAGCGGACCGGAGGGTCCGAAGGTCAGCGAGTGGCGGAACGAGGATCAGCGGCTCTGGAGCACGCCGTCGGATTACGCCTGGACGCGCGCGGAAAGTCCTAAAGCTTCGTCGGATTCGGCACGTCGCCGTAAACCAGCTTCGGGTCGAAAGACTTCTCGGTCTCCTCGAACTTCAGCACCCGATTGAAATCACTCTTTCCGGCGTCACTGCCGATCGGCACCGAGCGATAGAAGCAGGAGCGATAGCCGACGTGGCAGCTCGCGTCGCCGGGAATCTCGACGCGCAGCCAGACGGCGTCCTGATCGTCGTCGATGCGTAGTTCGACGACTTTCTGCACCAGCCCGCTGCTTGCGCCCTTGTGCCACAGCACCTGGCGCGAGCGCGACCAGTAGTGCGCTTCGCCAGTCGCGATCGTACGCTTCAGCGCTTCCTCGTTCATGTAGCCGAGCATCAGCACTTCGCCGCTGTTGGCGGCGGTAGTCACGCAGGGGATCAGGCCGTGTTCGTCGAACTTCGGCGCGAGGTCCGTGCTTTCCTCGACCTGCTCGACGGTGACGCGATCAGCGAAGCGGATGTCGGGGTTGGCGTTGGTCATGACGCAGTTCGGCGGAATTCTGCGCGAATTATAGCGGCTGCACTCAACGGCGGCCGCCCGCCCGTGGTGTTAGGGCCTGAAGGTGAACAGGCCCCCCTAGCGGTCGGGTATGCCGGAAAGGCCCCCACGCGGATTGGCGGGGCGCTGCGGCTCCTGCCGCTGGATCGCGGGTGGCGCCTGTCTTTGCGGTGCCTGCGGCTGAACGGGCTGCCGTTGCGGCAGGTTTCCGGTAACGCCGCCACGCTGCTGGCGCGACGGTTCTGGTGCACGCGGCAGATTCCCCGTTATGCCCTGACGCGGCACGCCGCCATCCTGCGGGACCGGCAAGCCGAGCCCGTTCCGCGCCGGATAGGACTGCGGACGCGGTCCAGGATCGCGCGGCGGCCGGCGCGGATGGTCGGGATCGCCGTGGATAGGGCCCGGCTGATCCTGAGGCGGCGGATTCGGATGCGGCGACCCGTCATGATCATCGTCGTGGTGATGGTCGTGGTCATGCACGATGACAACATTGCCACCCGGATAGTAAGGGTAAGGCACATAGCTGCCGTAACCGTTGTTGTAGTAGCCGCCGCCGTACCAGTAGCCGCCGTAATAGCCCGGGTTGTAGTAGCCAGGGCCGTAGTAGCCCGGCCCTCGGTAGTCGTCGGGATAGCCGTAAGGGTCGTAATACCGACCGTTGGATCCGCCGTTGTAGCCACCATCGTCATAGGTCTCGATCGGTGCGCAGGCGGCGATTGCCCCGGCCAGTGCGGCGACGGTGGCAAAACGGACGACCAAGCCTTGCTTGTTCATGAACTGATCCTACGCCGCAAGCCTGAATTGAGACTGAATGAAGCCCGTTCAGACTCTGGCGCGGGCGACAGCGCCCTTCATGACACCCTCGTAGGCGCGGACTTCGACGCTCGCACCGGGGCGCGCCGACGCGGTCTGTGCTGCGAGATGTTCGGCAATGCGCTCGACCGTGCTGTCGGTATCGAGCAGATCGCAACGCAACGCCGGCAGCTCGATTGCGAACGGGCCTTCCGGAGCCACGTATTCGAACCGCAGCCGGCCGCTGCTCGCGGACACAAGATCATCTCGCGTGCCGAGATAAATATCGCGCCAGAGTTGCGCCTGGGTTTTCTCCAAAGCGGCGTCGCGGCGGCCGTCGACGCGGATCTCGAGCCGCGAGCGATGTCCGTGCGCGATGCGCTGGCAATGTCCCGCGTGCTTTTTCAGGCCATGCGTGTAGTGATAATAAGCACCTGCGATTGGCTCGCTGCGCAGATGCAGATGCACGGCGGCGACATTCGAAGGCACCTCGGCCGCGACGATCGGCCGCAAGTGTGTGGCCAGGCTTTCGCTGTCGACTGCCGCCGCGTCGATCAGGCTCAAGGCCTGCGGCGGCGAGCGGTGTTCGATGGGCCCGGCTTCCGGGCCGCGGAACTCCAGCGCGACGTGATCGGCTGCGCGATGCAGCGTCAGGCCCGCGTAGCGCGTGGGCACGAGCAGCGTGTGATCGGCGCTGTTGTCGAGCGCGCGCTTCAGGCGCTTCTTGACTTCGCCGAAATCGAGCACCATCGACTGCGCGTCGAGCTCGCCGATGAGTTCGATGTCGACGATCCAGCTTTCGCCGACCAGCCCGCGTACCGGGTCGAGATAGGCGCAGTCGATCACGGTGAGCTGTTCGACGAAGAGTTGGGACATGGCGGCAGGCGGCGGGATTGATCCGTAGTTTACCGTTCGCTCCACGCGGGCCGCCGGGACACGATGGTTTAGAATCGCGCCCCTGATTACCGCGCCGAAAAAACCATGTCCGTCGTTACCCGCTTCGCCCCGAGTCCCACCGGCTTCCTGCATATCGGCGGCGCGCGCACGGCGCTGTTCTCTTACCTCTACGCCAAGCGCCGCAGCGGCAAGTATCTGCTGCGCATCGAGGACACCGACCGCGAGCGCTCGACCGACGAAGCGGTGAAGGCGATCTTCGAAGGACTCGACTGGCTCGGCCTGCCGTCGGACATCGAACCGGTGTTCCAGACGGCGCGCTTCGACCGCTACAAGGTGGTCATCGAGCAGATGCTCGACGCCGGCAGTGCGTATCACTGCTATTGCTCGAAGGAAGAACTTGACGCGATGCGCACCGCGCAGATGGCGCGCAAGGAGAAGCCGCGCTACGACGGCCGCTGGCGGCCGGAGCCGGGCAAGTTGCTGCCGGAGCAACCGGCGGGGGTCGCGCCGGTCGTCCGCTTCAGAAATCCGCAAGATGGCGAGGTCGTGGTCGACGACCTGATCAAAGGCCGCATCGTTTTCGCCAGCGATGAACTCGACGATCTCATCATCGCGCGCGGCGATGGCACGCCGACCTACAACTTCTGCGTGGTCGTCGACGACTGGGACATGGGCGTCACGCATGTCATTCGCGGCGACGACCACGTCAACAACACGCCACGCCAGATCAACATCCTGAAAGCGCTCGGGGCGACCCCGCCCGCCTACGCTCACGTCTCGATGATTCTCGGCAGCGACGGCGCCAAGCTCTCCAAGCGTCACGGCGCGCTCGGGGTCATGGAATACCGGGCAATGGGCTTTCTGCCCGAGGCGCTGCTGAATTATCTCGTGCGCCTCGGCTGGAGCCATGGCGACCAGGAGTTGTTCACGCGCAACGAGATGCAGCAGGAATTCGACTTCGATCATGTTTCGGCGAGCCCGGCGCGCTTCGACATGGAGAAGGCCTGGTGGGTCAATCACCAGTATCTGAAGTCCGTCGACCCGGCGATTGTCGTTCCGGAATTCGACTGGCATCTGCGGCGTGTCGGCGTCGATCCTGCCAACGGCCCGGCGCTGACGGCCGTGATCGAGCAGCAGCGCGAGCGCTGCCGTTCGCTGGTCGAGATGGCCGAGAAGTCGAAGTTCTTCTATGCCGAACTCGACGGCTACAACGAGAAGGATGCGGCCAAGCATCTGACCGCCGAGGGCCTCGTGCTGCTCGCCGAACTGCGCGCGCAGCTCGAAGCGTTGCCGGACTGGACGGTGGCGGCGCTGCACGCGGCTGTCAACGGCTTCGCCGAAGGCAGGGGCATCGGTTTGGGAAAAATTGCTCAGCCGATCCGCGTGGCTGTCTGCGGCATGGCGATCTCACCGCCGATCGACCAGACACTGTTCCTGGTGGGACGCGACCGGACGCTGGCGCGGCTGGCAGCGGCAAGATCGCTCGGCGCCTGAGTTGCCAGCCTGCCACTGCTTGGCGTACGCTTGTCTGACATTGTCTGACATTGTCTGACATTGTCAGACAGAGTGTCGACATGAAGATCAAGGAAAATGCGCGTCGCTACGCGGCTGCAAAGTCATCTGCAAAAGCGGAGCCGCCGACGCGCATCACGGTGCGTTTGAAGCCCGAGCTTGCGCAGCAAGTCGATGCTGCACGGCGCGCCCGGAAAGTCAGCGCGACCGCGGTGATCGAGCAGGCGCTCAACGAGCATCTCGCGCGCGCGGAGCCGGTCAGCAAGCTGAGTGTGCTCGATGCTTTCCGCAAGCATCGCCTGCTCGGTGCCGTTGATCTCGGAGCCGGCAATGCCGCCGATCATGAGGCCGAAGTCACGCAGTATCTTGCGGACAAACACGGTTCCGGGCACGGTTCCAAGCATGGTCCTCGCTGACACCGGCTTCTGGGTCGCGCTGCTGAATCCGCGCGATGCTTGCCATCAGCACGCCTGCGCGGCGGCCGAACGCCATGAAACCGAGGGCTTCGTGACCACGCAGCCCGTCGTGACCGAAACCTGTCATCTGTTGAGTGCGCGTCGACGCCCGGAGGAGGCTGTGCGCTTCGTGCAGGCGCTGGCGGAGACGCGCACTGAATTATTTGAACTACCGGCTTCCACATGGCCGCGCGTGGCGAAGCTGATGACGCAGTACCTGGACCTGCCGATGGACTACGCCGACGCCAGCCTGGTGCTGCTCGCAGAACACCTCGGGCATGGCCGTATTTTGACCACCGACCGGCGCGAATTCGGCAGTTACCGCTGGAAGAGCCGCTACCCGTTCGAGAATCTGCTCGAAGACCCGGCCTGATCACGGCCATCGCCGTCTTTTCTCGGGAGCGGTGGTCAGCGCAAAGTAAAGCACGCTAGACTTGGGTAAAGCATTCCTCTGGAGGTAAAGCATAATGACCACTGCTTCCGCAAAAATTTCCAGTAAAGGTCAGATCACCTTGCCCGCTGCGATGCGCCGCGCGCTGGCGACCGATCGCGTCCGGCTGCAAATGATCGACGGAACGATCACCGTGACGCCGGAAGTCGATCTTGGCGGCTCGCTCGCGAAATATGCGCGCGGCAAGCCGGATTTGCAGCGTGAGACCGAAGACGCCTGGACCGCCGTGACGCGCGAACATGAGCAAAAAAACCCACGTCGTTGATACCAGCGTCATCCTTCGTTGGCTGACGCGCGATCACGAAACCTGTTACGTGAAAGCGGCTGCGTTTTGGCTGGACGTTCGAGAAGGGCGATGTACGGCGTTCATTCCGGAAGCAATCCTGCTCGAATGCCTGGTCATTCTCGCCAAGAGCTACAGCGTGCCGCGAATAGAGGCGGTCCAGCAGATTGAAGCGATTCTGGCAATGAAGCATGTGGTCGTCGATTCGCGGACCGAAGTGCTGGCGGCGCTGCACCTGATGGCGGCGCACCCGATCAGCTTCGCCGATGCCTTGGTCATCGCCTATTCCGACGCCAAAAGCGCGGTGATCGAATCGTTTGACCAAGACCTGCTAAAAGCCGCCAAGCGCCGCTGAAACCCGACCTGACCATGTCCATATCAATCACCTTCCCCGACGGCAACGTCAAAGCCTTCGAAGCCCCACCCACCGGCCTCGAAATCGCCACTGGAATTTCGCCCGGTCTCGCCAGGAAGGCGGTCGTGGTCAAGGTCAACGGCGAGTTGTGGGACCTGAACCGAGCGATCGACCGCGACGCGAATTTCGAGATCATCACGCGCGACAAACCGGAGGCCCTCGAAGTCATCCGCCACGATGCCGCGCATGTGCTCGCGCAGGCCGTGCAGGAACTGTTTCCCGGTACGCAGATCACGTTCGGCCCCTCGACCGAGGTCGGGTTCTATTACGACTTCGCGCGCGCCGAAGCCTTCACCGAGGCCGATCTCGAAACCATCGAGCAGCGCATGCACAACATCGTCAAGCGCGATCTGCCGATCGTGCGCGAGGTCTGGGCGCATGACGCGGCGGTGGCGTATTTCGAAAAAGCCGGCGAGACCTTCAAGGCCGAGTGGATTCGCGACGGCATCAAGGCCGACGAAGCGCTGACGATCTACAGGCAGGGCGAAGACTGGCTGGACCTGTGCCTCGGCCCACACCTGCCGTCGACCGGCAAGGTCGGCACCGCGTTCAAGTTGACGCGTGTCAGCGGCGCCTATTGGCGCGGTGACGCCAACAACGCGCAGTTGCAGCGCATCTACGGCATCGCGTTCGCGAACGACGAAGACTTGAAAGCCCACCTCAAGATGGTCGAGGAAGCCGAGAAGCGGGATCACCGCAAGCTCGCCAAGCAGCTCGACCTCTTCCACCAGCAGGAAGAAGCGCCGGGCATGGTGTTCTGGCATCCGAAGGGCTGGGCAATCTGGCAGGCGGTCGAGCAGTACGTGCGCAAGGTCTACAAGCGGAGCGGCTACGAGGAAGTGCGCGGCCCGCAGATTCTCGACGTGAGTCTCTGGAAGAAGTCCGGCCACTGGGACAACTACGCGGACAACATGTTCTTCACCGAATCGGAGAAGCGCACCTACGCGATCAAGCCGATGAACTGCCCGGGCCATGTGCAGATCTACAACGCCGGCCTGCACAGCTATCGCGATCTGCCGATCCGCTACGCCGAGTTCGGCGGCTGTCATCGCAATGAACCCAGCGGCGCGCTGCACGGCATCATGCGCGTGCGCGCGTTCACGCAGGACGATGGCCATATCTTTTGCACGGAAGCGCAGATCGAACCGGAAGTGACCGCGTTCCACCAGCAGGCGATGCAGGTCTACGCCGACTTCGGCTTCACCGATCTCTCGATCAAGATCGCGCTCAGGCCAGACAAGCGCATCGGCGACGACGCCGTCTGGGATCGCGCCGAGGATGCGCTGCGCAGCGCCTTGCGCGCCGCCGGTGTTGCCTGGACCGAGCTGCCGGGCGAGGGTGCGTTCTACGGCCCGAAGATCGAATACCACCTGAAGGACTCGATTGGCCGGTCGTGGCAGTGCGGAACAATGCAGGTCGATTTCTCGATGCCGCAGCGACTTGGCGCCGAATATGTGACGGAGGACAACGTGCGCAAGACTCCGGTCATGCTGCACCGGGCCATTGTCGGCTCGCTGGAGCGGTTCATCGGGATCCTGGTCGAGAACTACGCGGGCGCGCTGCCGCTGT
>JAYWBB010000068.1:0-16289 GCA_043781855.1 Nevskia sp.
AGCATGCCTGTTCCCCCGCCTTCCGGCCGGAGAACCGACGGCGCCTCTTCATCCTCAGAAGTGCGCGTCGGCTGCGGCCTGTGCTTCGACGATCCGGCCCGGGCGCGTCGTCCGGGCGCGTCAAGCAAGCAGGAGACAGTACGGTCGACCTCACTGCCAGGCGACCCACCGACCCTCTGCGGTCGGGCCGCTACCATGCGCCCAGTCCAACATGATTTCAATGAACCGCCGCATCTTTGTGCGGAGCTTCACACGGCCACCGAGGAGGCCGCCGGTATTCGCCCGAACGGATCGGCAGACAATGAATTCACTCAGCCCACGGCCTTGGGCTTCACCGCACGGTGAAAGCCCTGGTAAGAGCGGGAGTTCGTGTGATCGATCAGCGGGAACGCTTTGGGGTTCAGGCTGGAGCCGCCATCGATCTTGATGCAGGCGCCGGTGATGAATGCCGCTGCCGGCGACAGCAGGAAGACGATCGCGGTCGACACCTCGGCTTCCTCGGCCAAACGCTTCAGCGGCGCAAGGCCGCTGAGTTTCGGAATCACTTCCTGGGCGAACACGGGGTCGTAGTGATCCATGCCGCTGGAGGCAACATAACCGGGCGCGACCGCGTTGACGCGAACACCGGAGACCGCCCATTCCACCGCGGCCGTTTCGGTGAAATTCATCATGCCCGCGCGCGCAGCGCCCGAGTGCCCCATGCCCGGCATGCCGCCCCACATGTCGGCGAGCATGTTGACGATGGCGCCGCCGTTTTTCTTCATGTGCTGAACGTAGAGCTCGCGGCTCATCAGAAAGCCGCCGGTGAGATTGTTCGCAACGACCGCATCCCAGCCCTTCTTGCCGATCATGGCAAGCGGCATCGGATACTGGCCTCCGGCATTGTTGACCAGACCGCAGATTGCGCCATGGTCGGCGAGCATCTGCTTCACTGCGGCCGTCACCGCGCCCTCGTCGCGAATGTCGAAGGCGCAGGTAGCCGCCTTGCCGCCGTCCTCGATTATTTCCGCGCAGGTTCGGTCGAGCTTTTCCTGCTTGCGGCCGGTGAGGATGACCCTCGCGCCGAGGGCGGCGAGTTCATGCGCCGTGCAGCGGCCAATGCCCGAACCGCCGCCGGTGATGACCATGGTCTGGCCCTTGAACAGGTCGCTTGCATAGATCGACTGGTACGGCATCGTGTTGCCTCATCAAAAAGCAAAGGCCGGTTTCCCGGCCTTTGCTTGCAGCATCGATCAAGAGATCAGAGTTTCGATTCCAGCTCCGGCACCAGCGTGAACAGATCGCCAACCAGACCGAAATCGGCGATCTCGAAAATCGGCGCCTCGGCGTCCTTGTTGATCGCAACGATGGTGCGCGCGTCCTTGATGCCCGCGAGATGCTGGATCGCGCCCGAAATGCCGATCGCGACATACAGCTCCGGCGCGATGATCTTGCCGGTCTGGCCGACCTGCATGTCGTTCGGTACGTAACCCGAGTCGACGGCCGCGCGTGAAGCACCGACGCCGGCCTTCAACTTGTCCGCCAGCGAGTAGATGATCTTGAACGCCTCGACGCTGCCGAGCGCGCGGCCGCCGGAAACCACGCGGTTGGCGCTCTGCAATTCCGGGCGCTCGCTCTTCTGCGCTTCGAGCTTCACGAAGCGCGTGTGCGTCGGCAGCGTCGCCGTGGTCGAGACTTTCTCGATGGGCGCTGCGGCAGCGGCAGCGCCCATCGCCTGGAACGAGGCCTGACGGATCGTCGCCACGATCAGCGGCGCAGCCGGTGCTTCGACCGTGACGATGGCGTTGCCCGCGTAGATCGGGCGGTCGAAGCTCGTGGCGCTGTGGACGTGCATCACGTCGGATACCTGCTGCACGCCGAGCTTCGCCGCGACGCGCGGCAGCAGGTCCTTGCCGAAGGTCGAGCCCGCGACCAGCACATGCGTGTAGCCCTGCTGACTGAGTTCCACGATCTGCGGCGCGACGATCGCCGCCAGTTCGTGGTCGTTCTCGGCGCGGTCGATCTGCAAAACCTTGGTGACGCCGTCGAGTGTTGCGGCTTGGCCAGCGACGCTGCTGCCGTCGGTCGCAAAGATCGCGACATGGATTTCTCCGCCGATGGCCTTTGCCGCGCTCACGACTTTCGCTACGCCGCTGTTCAGCTTGCCGTCGGAATGCTGGCCGATGATGAGAATCTTGCTCATTTAAAATATCCTCAATGTTCGTTTTTACTCCCTCTTTCGGAGGTAGAGGGGAGCCCTGAATCAGATCAGCCCCTTGCCCTTCAATGCCGCCACCAGTTCGTCGACCGTCTTCACGATCACGCCCTTGCTGCGCTTCGGCGGACTCGCGGTCTTGATGCTCTTGACGCCGGCAATCGCCGTGACGCCGAGATCGGCCAGGCTGAGAACTTCGATCGGCTTCTTCTTCGCCTTCATGATGTCCGGCAGCTTCAGGTAGCGCGGCTCGTTCAGGCGCAGATCGGTGGTGACGATCGCGGGCAGGTCGACTTCCAGCGTTTCGAGGCCGGCGTCGACTTCACGGGTGACGGTAGCCTTGCCGCCGTCAATCTCGACTTTCGAGGCGAATGTCGCCTGCGGCAGATCGAGCAGTGCGGCGACCATCTGGCCGGTCTGGCCGGCGTCGTCGTCGATCGCCTGCTTGCCGAGCAGGAACAGCTGCGCAGCTTCCTTCTTGAACACAGCGGCCAGCGCTTGCGCCGCAGTCAGCGGCTGCACTTCGCCCTCCTCCTTGACGTGCACGGCGCGGTCGGCGCCGAACGCCAGCGCCGTGCGCAGCGTCTCTTCGCACTTCGCGCCGCCGACGGTGACAGCGATGATTTCGCTGACCTTGCCTTTTTCCCTCAGACGCACCGCTTCTTCCATCGCGATTTCGTCGAAGGGATTGACGCTGTGCTTGACGCCGTCGGTGACGACGCCCGAGCCGTCCGGCTTGACCTGGATGCGGACGTTGTAATCGATGACGCGTTTGACGCTGACCAGTGCTTTCATCTTCTCTCTCAATCAAAAATAAAGTCATGAGGCAGCGGCCTGCGCCACTCCGCGAGGTTCTTAGCGGCTGCGCGGATTCTCGCGCCGCTCGCCGAACCGCTCGCGGCTCCGCGCGAACTCCGCTGCGCTGCCGACATCGAATCCGAGTTCTCGCACGCGCCCATCCTTGAGTCCGTAGCACCAGGCGTGGACCTGAACCTCATCGCCCCGATCCCAGGCATCACGCAGGATGGTCGTTTCGCAGACGTGCGTGGCCTGCTCGATCGCATTCAACTCGCACAGACGGTCGGCACGACGTTCGTCGTCCGCCTCGTCGGCGAGCTCGAAACGGTGCTGCTGTGCAACCTGGCGAATGTGCTGCAGCCACTGATCGGCGAGCCCGATGCGCGCGCGATCGATCGCGGCCTTGACCCCGCTGCAACCGTAATGCCCGACGACGATGACGTGCCGCACCTTCAGCACGTCGACCGCAAACTGCAGGACCGACAGTAAATTCAAGTCCGTATGGACGACGACATTGCCGACATTGCGATGAACGAACACCTCGCCGGGGGCGAGGTCGATGATCTCGTTGGCCGGCACGCGGCTGTCGGAGCACCCGATCCACAGGTACTGCGGTGCCTGCTGCTTCGCGAGTGCCTCGAAAAAGCCGGGCCGCTGCAGCTCTGTGCGCAGCGCCCACTCGCGATTGTTGTCGATCAGGTGCTTAAGGTCAGACATCGATGAATGGCCGTCAGGTGGCGCTTCGCAGCATGAGTTCGAAACGTTTACATGTTCGCGTAATTCGGCCCGCCCGAGCCTTCCGGCGCGACCCAGGTGATGTTCTGGGCCGGGTCCTTGATATCGCAGGTCTTGCAGTGCACGCAATTCTGCGCGTTGATCTGGAATTTCTTCACGCCGCCTGCCTCGACGACTTCGTAGACGCCCGCCGGGCAGTAGCGCTGCGCCGGCTCGTCGTAGCGCGGCAGATTACGCGCGATCGGAATGCTCGGATCGGTCAGCTTCAGATGCACCGGCTGGTCTTCCTCGTGATTCGTGCTCGACAGAAACACCGACGACAGCTTGTCGAAGCTCAGGCGGCCGTCGGGCCTCGGATACTCGATCCGTCGGCAGTCAGCGGCCGGCCGCAGGGTCTCGTGATCCGGCACGGTATCGTGCAGGGTCATCGGAATCTTGCCGTTGAACCAGTTCTGGTCGATGTAGTTGAAGGCGCCACCGAACAGCGTGCCGAATTTGTGCAGCGCCGGACCGAAGTTACGATCGCGATACAACTCCTCATACAACCAGCTGGCCTTGAAATCCGCCGCGTAGCCGACCAGTTCGTCGCCGCCGATGGCGCCGCCCAGCAGCACTGTCGCCGCCGCCTCGGCGGCGATCATGCCGCTCTTCATCGCCGTATGACTGCCTTTGATCTTCGAGAAATTCAGCGTGCCGAGATCGCAGCCGATCAGCGCGCCGCCCGGGAAGATCATCTTCGGCAGCGAGTTGAAGCCGCCTTTTGAAATGGCGCGCGCGCCATAGGCAATGCGCTCGCCGCCTTCGAGATACTGCCTGACGACCGGGTGATGCTTGTAGCGCTGGAACTCGTCGAACGGCGACAGGTAGGGATTCGAGTAAGAGAGATCGACGATCAGGCCGACCAGCACCTGGTGGTTGTCCGTGTGGTACAGGAAGGAACCCCCGGTGGCCTCGTCCAGCGGCCAGCCGGCGCCGTGAATGACCAGCCCGGGCACATGCTTTGCCGGATCGATCTTCCAGATTTCCTTGATGCCGAGGCCGTAATGCTGGGGATCGCTGTCTTTGTCCAGCGCGTAGTGCGCGATCAGCCGCTTGCCGAGATGGCCGCGGCAGCCTTCGGCAAAGAATGTGTACTTCGCACGCAGCTGCATGCCCGGCGTGAACAGGCCCGGCTTCTCGTGGCCTTCGCGGTCGATGCCCATGTCGCCGATCTGCACGCCGCGCACAATGCCATCCTCGATCAGCACTTCCTGTGCCGCGAAGCCAGGATAGATTTCGACACCCAGCCCTTCCGCCTGCTGCGCCAGCCAGCGGCAGAGGTTGGCCAGCGAGATGACATAGTTGCCGTCGTTGTGCATCGTCTTCGGGACGATGGCGTTCGGCAGCCGGGTCGCCGCGGTGGCGCTGCGGTACAGGTACAGCTCGTCGCGCAGCACCGGCGTGTTCAGCGGCGCGCCGAGTTCCTTCCAGTTCGGGAACAGTTCGTTCAGCGCGCGCGGCTCGAACACTGCGCCGGATAGGATATGCGCACCGACTTCCGAACCCTTCTCGACGACACAGACATTGATCTCGCCACCGGCCGCCGCAGCCTTCTGCTTGAGCCGGCAGGCGGCGGCGAGTCCCGCAGGGCCGGCGCCGACGATGACGACGTCGTACTCCATCACATCGCGTTCAACAGACATGGCGCGCTCGAAAAAATGGGCTGTGTCGGGAAAGTCAGCAATTGTAACCCGCGCCTGCCCTGACCAGCCTTTTTGGCTACCGGAACGCCGGGCGATCAGTGTGGCAAAAGCGTTTCGGGCACCGGCACCGGGTAGTCCAGAAGCATCTGTGCGTAGGCTTTCCCCTGGGGATCGGTACGCAGGCTCGCCGCTCCGCCGCCGCCCAGCGTGTTGTGCAGCAGGAAGTTCAGACTCAAGCTTCCGGGCAGATCCCAGCGCTCGACCCGGCCCGGCGGCGCCAGCACATGCGCGAACCAGGCGCTGACGTTTTCCGTGCTCAGCGCAGCGCGGATGTAAGGCAGATATTCGGCCCTGCGTGCGGCCACACCGATGTTCGCGTGATCACCCTTGTCGCCAGAGCGGGCGATTGCAAGACGGATCAACGGCACCGTGACCGTGCCGCCGAGCGGCCGGATGCCATCGGCTTTGGCCACGGTGGGTGGTGGTACGAAACCACCCTGCGTTGGCACCGTCACCGCAACCCGCTCGTCGCCGACAGCAATTTCGATCGCTACGCGATCCTTCGCGACCCGCGTCGAGAACAGCTTCGGAATCATGTTCGGCTCGGGCCGGCCGCCGCCGAAGTAGCCGGTGAAGCCTGGCGCCATCGCCGTCGCCGCCTGCGCGATCTCGCGCGCGAACAGCCTCGTCGCTTTCGGATTCGGATGCTGCACGGCGATCTTGACCACGACCTCGCGCGTTGCCGCGGCGCCCGCACGCGCATGCGGGCCATAACTTTCCTCGGCGCCGATGCAGTGGATGTCGACGCCGGTGAAATCGCCGAGCTGCTGTTCGCGGAGTTGTCGCCGCACCTTCTCGACGATGGCCGCCGCCGAGGCGCGGCCTTTCCTGGCGGCGTCGATGCCGCCGATCATGAACAGTGCCGCGCAGCGCATGCCGGCGGGATACGTCGCACTGACCTTGTAGCTCGCCGTCGGCGCGTGGCCCCGCGCGCCGCTCACGCGCACCCGGTGCTCGCCAACCTGTTCCAGCCGCACTTCGGTGAAATCGCAGACCACGTCCGGCAGGATGTAGGCGCGCGGATCGCCGATCTCGTAGAGCATCTGTTCGAGTACGCTGTGGACCGACACCAGCCCACCCGTGCCCGGCGGCTTGGTCACGACGAAGCTGCCGTCGGCGGCGCATTCGACGACGGGGAAACCCATGTCGGCGAAACCGTCGCGCACCAGTTCCCAGTCGGTGAAATTGCCGCCGGTACACTGCGCGCCGCATTCGACGATGTGGCCGGCGAGGCTGCCGGCGGCGAGCCGGTCGTAGTCGTCCTGTGCCCAGCCGAACTCGTGCAGCAGCGGGCCCAGCACGATCGCGGAATCGACGCAGCGGCCGGTGATGACGATCTCCACGCCGGCATCGAGCGCCCGGGCAATCGGGATCGCGCCGAGGTAGGCGTTCATCGACAGCAGGTTCGGCGGCGCAGGCTGGCCGGTTTCCCATTCGTTCAAATCGGCAAATTCCTGCTTGCGCGGAATCAGGTCGTCGCCCAGCACGACCGCGACGCGAAAAGCGACCCCCGCCTTCGCCGCCGCCTCTTCGAGGGCCTTCTTGCAGGCCAGCGGGTTGACGCCGCCCGCGTTGGCAATGACCTTGATGCCGCGCCGTTTGATCTCCGGCATCAGCGGCGCCATGACGTAGTCGACAAAGTCCGTCGCATAGCCGTGGTTCGGATCCTTCATGCGCTTGGCTGCAAGGATCGACATGGTGATTTCGGCGAGGTAATCGAAGACGAGGTAATCAACGCGACCTTTCGCGACCAGTTGCGCCGCCGCCGTGTTCGTATCGCCCCAGAACGCCGACGCGCAGCCAATGCGGACGATGCCTTCGCTGGTTTTGCTATCACTCATGTCGCCATCGAGATCCCGATGCCGCGCCGGTCCGCTGCGCAAGGCGGAAGCCTGCCGCATGGCTTCGACGATTGCCAGAACAATGCGGGCTACCCACCTACTCTGCCGCGAGCCCCAGGATCAGCGCCAGTACCAGCGCCGCGAAAACGCCGGCCACCAGGTCGTCGAGCATGATGCCGACGCCGCCGTGGACGCGCGCGTCGAGCCAGCCGATCGGCCAGGGCTTCCAGATGTCGAACAACCGGAACAGCAGGAAGGCCGCGATAAGACCGATCCATGGGTCGATTGCGTCCAACCCCATGACCGGCAGCAGCGGAATGCCGGCAACGAGGAAACCGACGATCTCGTCGAAGACGATGCCGCCGTAATCGTGCACGCCGAGCCGCCGGGCGCTCGCGCCACAAATCCAGCAGCCGGCGACGAACATCGCGCCGACGACGCCGACATAGCCCGGCCAGGGCAGCGGCGACAGCAGAAACCAGAACGGCAGGCCGACCAGAGTGCCGACCGTGCCCGGCGCGCGCGGCGAGAGCCCGGCGCCGAAACCGAATGCCAGCCAGTGCACCGGCGAGCTGAGCACCGTTTTTGTCGAAGGTCGCCAGGCGCTCTTGGCGGATGCGCGCATGGGGTCGCTCATGACGCGGGCAGGCAGATGGCGTCGATCGGCTCGCCCCAGAGCCGCGCGCCGACCGTCCTCATCTGCGCTGCGTCGCCGCTGGTATACCAGTCGATCATTCCCTGGCCAGGCACGGCGGCCGTGATCGACTCGCGGTCCAGCAGACTCTTGACACGCCGCGCGACCGCCTCGCCGGTATCGATCAGGCGCAACGCCGGCCCGAGTACTTCGGCCAGCACTGGCCGCAGGAAGGGAAAGTGGGTGCAGCCGAGGACGAGCGTGTCGGCACCCGCTTCGAGCAGCGGCGCGGTGTAGCGTCGCACCAGCTCGCGCGTTATCGGGCCGGCCAGATCCCCGGCCTCGACCTGTTCGACCAGCCCCGGACAGGGCTGGGTGATGACGCGCACCGCGCCGGCATGACGATCGATCAGGCGGTGCAGTTTTTCGCCCTTGAGCGCCGCACCCGTGGCGAGCACGCCGATGACGCCGGAGCGCGTCGCCGCCACCGCCGGCTTCACGCCCGGCTCCATGCCGACGAAGCTCACCGAGTAGGTCGCGCGCAGGGTTTCGACGGCGGCAATCGTCGCGGTATTGCAGGCGACGACGATCTGCTTGGCGCCGCGCGCCAGCAGGAAATCGGTGATCGCGTAAGCCCGCGCGATGATCTCGTCCGGCGCCTTGCCGCCGTAAGGGCAATGGCCGCTGTCGGCGACGTAGATCGCATTTTCATGCGGCATCAGGCGGCGGATTTCGCGCAGCACCGAGAGGCCGCCGAGGCCGGAGTCGAAGACGCCGATGGGCCGCGGATCAGACATGGAAGTGCCGGTAGCCTTGCAGATCCGGTTCGATGCGTTTGCCTGCCGCATCGAGCCAGCGCAGACCCGGCTCGGCGGTGATGCGGCCGATCACGGTCAGCGGCAGGTCGAGCTTCGCGCGGGCTTCATCGACGCGATCCGGCGCGAGGCAGACGCACAGCTCGTAGTCGTCGCCGCCGGCGGCCTGCAGCGCAAGGCGCGCGTCATCGCCGGCGAGTCGTGCGAAAGAGGCGGACATCGGCAGGCTCGACGTGTTGATGTCCGCGCCGACGCCGCTGGCGTCGAGGATATGTTTGAGATCGCCGGCGAGGCCGTCCGATAGATCGATGGCGGCATGCGCGATCTCACGCAGTGCGAGTCCGGCTGCCAGTCTTGGCGTCGGGCGGTCGAGCCGTGAACGGAGCATGCGATCGTCGTTTTCGCGCAAGCCGCGCAGAGCCAGCGCGGCGTCGCCGAGCGTGCCGGTCACGCAAACCGCGTCGCCGGCCTGCGCGCCGCTGCGCCGGAGTGCAGCACCCGGCGGCAGGCTGCCGATCGCCGTGATCGTGACCGACAGCGGCCCGCGCGTGGTATCGCCGCCGACCAGCGCGATACCGGCCTCCGCTGCGAGCTCACGCAAGCCCGTGGAAAATCCTTCGAGCCAGGACGCATCAGCGTCGGGCAGCGTCAGCGCCAGCAGGAACCAGCGCGGTGCCGCACCCATCGCAGCAAGATCGGAAAGATTGACCGCAAGGGATTTCCAGCCGATGTCGGCAGCAGCCGTATCGAGCGGAAAGTGGCGGCCGGCGACGAGGGTATCGGTGGTGACGGCAAGCTCGTGACCGACGGGCGGACGTAGCAGGGCGCAGTCGTCGCCGATGCCGAGCGAGATATCGGCAGCGTCCCGAGTCATGCGATCGAAAAAACGGCGGATGAGCGCGAACTCGTCCATGAAAGCGGTTGTCGGCGACTAGTGGTGGGTTGTCGGTAACAGCCGGATTGCGCCGTTGCCAACAACCAACAGCGGACAACCAACAACCGGTTTCCGGCCACTAACCACTGATTTCCTCCGGCCGCGCGGCGCGCGCGATCTTGTCGAGCACGCCGTTGACGAACTTGTAGCCGTCTTCGGCGCCGAAGACTTTGGTCAGGTTCACGGCCTCGTTGACGACGACGCGCCAGGGCACATCGGGCCGGTGGGTCAGCTCGTAGGCGCCGAGCAGCAGCACCGCGTATTCGACCGGATCGAGCTGGTTCAGCGGCCGGTCGATGTAGGGAACGATGATGGTCGTCAGCGTGGCGGCTTCCTGCACGGTGCCGTTGAGAAGTTCCGCGAAATACTCGGGATCGGCACGACCGAGACCATCCGGCTGTTCGCGGAATTCCTTGAGCAGGGATTCCGGGGCGCTTTCGTTGACCAGCCATTGATACAGCGCCTGCACGGTCAGTCGCCGCGCAAGTCCGCGGCGGCTCGTGGGATTGACGCCTTCCGTCATCGATCGCCCAACTTATTGATGGTTTTTTGCAGGCGGATCATCTCAAGCGCGGCCTCGGTCGCCTCGTAGCCCTTGTTGCCCTTGCCCGGAGCGCAACGTATCTGCGCCTGTTGCGGCGTATTGACCGTGAGCAAGCCGAAGCCGAGCGCAATCTGATGCTTCTGCGAAGCTTCGCGCAGGCCGCGCGACGCCTCGCCTGCGACGATCTCGAAGTGCGGTGTATCACCACGGATCACCGCGCCGAGCACCACCACCGCGTCGTACCTGCCGCTCTTCATCAGCGCGCTCGCGGCCAGCGGCAGCTCGAACGCACCCGGCGTCCGGAACTCGTCGATGTGCTTCGCGGCGACGCCCCAGTCCTTCAGACACGCGTGTGCACCCTGCAGCAGTGCGTCGACGATCTCGAGATTCCAGCGCGTCGCGAGCAGCGCGATGCGCGCGCTTTTGAACTCGTCCCTGGCCGGTTTCGGAGCTGCCGCGTAGCCGGACTTCTCGACAACACTCTTCGCTTTCTTCGCGCTCACGTATTTTCGGCCTTGATCAATCGCAATGGACGTATTCGACGACTTCGAGATCGAAGCCGGACAGCGCGTACATGCGCTTCGGCGCCGACAGCACGCGCATCTTGCGCACGCCGAGATCGCTGAGAATCTGCGCGCCGACGCCGTAGGTGCGCAGTGCGCGGCGATCGTCCGAGCCCGTCGTCGGCAGCGGCAGCGCCGACGGCTGATTGAGGCCGATGATCTGCTGCACCAGCTCGCGCGAAGTTTCCGGCTTGCGCAGCAGCACGACGACCCCGTGGCCCTCATCCGCGACGCGCTTCAGCGCGCGGCGCAGCGGCCAGGAAAAATCCTCGTGCTGCACACAGAGCACGTCCTGCAGCATGTTGCGGATATGGACGCGGACCAGCGTCGGAACCTCGGGACTGATCTCGCCCTTGACCAGCGCCAGGTGCACGGTTTTCTCGTTACGGTCTTCGTAGACCGCCATGCGGAATTCCCCGAACTCGGTCTGCACTTTCTGCTCGGCGACGCGCTCGACACTGTGCTCGTTCGCCAGCCGGTAACGGATCAGGTCGGCGATCGTGCCGATCTTCAGATCGTGCTCGCGCGCGAACCCGAACAGGTCGCCGCCGCGCTTCATCGTGCCGTCGTCGTTGACGATCTCGCAGATGATCGCGCCGTGCGCGGTCAGGCCCGCAAGCCGAACCAGATCGACCGAAGCCTCGGTGTGGCCGGCGCGCGCAAGCACGCCGCCTTCGGCGCAACGCAGTGGGAAGATGTGGCCGGGCCGCGCGAAATCGTCGGGCCTGGTCGCCGGGTCGGCGAGCGCGCGCACGGTCGCAGCGCGGTCGAAGGCCGAGATGCCGGTCGTCGTGCCGTGCCGATAGTCGACCGAGATCGTGAACGCGGTGCGATGGCTCTCGGTATTCTCCGCGACCATCAGGGGCAGGCGCAGTTCCTCCAGCCGCTCACGTGTCATCGGCATGCAGATGATGCCGCTGGAATGGCGCACGATGAACGCAACAGCTTCCGGCGTGGCGTGCTCGGCGGCCATGATCAGATCGCCTTCGTTCTCACGATCCTCGTCGTCCATCATGATGACCATCCTGCCGGCGCGGATGTCGGCCACAATGTCTTCGATGGCGTCGAGCTTGCGCTCGCGCGCGACGTCCAGGGACGCGACTTTGCTATTCATTTCATTTCCCGTGCTTCGATCAGGCGTTCCAGATAGCGGGCGATCAAATCCACTTCCAGGTTCACTTCCCCGCCCGTCGGCAATGCGCCGAGCGTCGTATGCGTCCAGGTCTGCGGGATGATGTTCACCTCGAACCTCGCGGCAGCGACCTCGTTGACCGTCAAGCTTACTCCGTCGATCGCGATCGAGCCCTTGCGGGCGATGTAGCGGGCCAGCGCTGGCGGGGCTTCGAAGCTCAGTCGCCAGGAGCGTGCATCCTCGCGTTTTTCGAGCAGCCGGCCGACGCCGTCGACATGTCCGGCCATCATGTGGCCGCCCAGCGGCTTGTGCGGCGTCAACGCGCGTTCCAGGTTGACTGGCACACCGGCCCGCCAGTGCTTCGCGGTCGTCGCGTTCAGGGTTTCGACCGAAACGTCGGCGACAAAGCCGCCCGGCGGCAGCTCGACCGCCGTCAGGCAGACCCCATTGACCGCAATCGAATCGCCGGGATTGACGCCGGCCAGATAGCCGCTGTCGCTGACGATAGTCAGGCGGCGGTCGCCGCCGAGGGTCTCGACCGCTGCGATGCGCCCCTGCGCTTCGACGATGCCGGTAAACATTTCCTAAGCCCTCTTCTCGGCCACGCGGGCCGTGATTTTCATATCGTCGCCGAGGCGTTCAGCGGAGACATATTCGAGTGCGATGTGATCGCCCAGCCGCTCCAGCCCCGGCAGCGCCACCAAGGGTCGCGCCGCATCGCCCAACAATTTCGGCGCGGCGTAGATCACCAGTTGATCGACCAGCCCCGCTTGCAGCAGCGCGCCGGCCAGGCGCGGTCCGCATTCGACCAGCACTTCGTTGATTTCGCGTGCGCCCAGCGCGCGCAGCGCCGCCGGCAGCGCGATGGCGCCGTCCGCAGTGACTTCAAGGCCGATGGTCTCGACACCTTCGGCAACAAGCTGCCCTGCCAGCGCCTGCGGAACCAGCGCGAAGCGACGCGGCCCCGGCGCCCAGACTTTAGCGCCCAAGGGCACGCGTCCGCGCGAGTCGATGACGATGCGATCCGGCTGTCGCCATGCGCCCGAACTTGCCGACGGCAGGCGCACGGTCAGTTCGGGGTCGTCGGCGAGCACGGTCGCGCTCGTGGTCAGTACCGCACCAGCCTCGGCGCGGAGGCGGTGCACGTCCTCGCGTGCAGCCTCGCCGGTGATCCAGCGGCTCTCGCCGGAAGCCATCGCAGTACGGCCGTCGAGACTCATGGCGAGTTTCAGGATCAGATAAGGCCGGCCGCGCTCGATGCGCGAGACGAAGCCGCGATTGAGCGCGCGCGCTTCGCTCTCCATGATTCCGACTTCGACCTCGATGCCGGCCGCGCGCAGCTTTTCGAGTCCGCGCCCTGCGACCTGAGGGAACGGATCGCGCATCGCCGTGAAAACCTTGCCGACTCCTGCCGCCACCAGTGCATCGGCGCAGGGTGGCGTGCGGCCAACGTGCGCGCAGGGTTCGAGCGTGACGTAAACCTCGGCGCCGCGTGCGTCGTCCCCGGCTTCGAGCAGCGCCAGCACTTCGGCATGCGGCTCGCCGGCTTGCCGATGCCAGCTTTCGCCGACGATGCGACCATCGCGCACGATGACGCAGCCCACGCGCGGATTCGGATGCGTTGTGAATTTTCCGCGCGCCGCGAGTTCGAGCGCGCGAGCCATGTGGCGGGCCTCTGCCGTCATTGCCCGGATTCTTTGCGCGCTTTACGCGAGGCCGTTTTTTTCGCGCCCTGCACCGGCGGCTCGGGCGGGGCATCGCCTTCGATCAGCGACATCTGACTGCGGCGGGCCTCGGCGCTCGGCAGATTCTCCAGGCGAGCAATTTCCTCACGAAACGCGTTGACGTCTTCGAAGCTGCGGTAGATCGACGCGAAGCGAACGTAGGCGACGTGATCGAGATCGCGCAGTTCATCCATCACCCATTCGCCGATGCGCATCGAAGCGACTTCGCGCTCATTCGCGGCCCTGAGCTTGCGCATCACGTTCTCGATTGCGTGATCAACCTGCTCGGGCATTACCGGCCGCTTGAACAGCGCATGCGCAATACCGCGGCGCAGCTTGTCCTCGTCGAACGGTTCGGGCGTGCCGCTGCGCTTGAGCACGTAGGGCAGCATGAGTTGCGCGCGCTCATACGTCGTGAAGCGCGCGTCGCAACTCGAACACTCACGCCGGCGTCGAACCTGTGTGCCCTCTTCAAAGAGCCGCGAGTCGATGACCCGCGTATCAGGCGCTTTGCAGAAGGGGCATTGCATTCGGGGCGCGGCCTATGCCGCCTTCTTCACCGCGCCATAAACCGGAAACCGCGCGCACAACGCCCCGACTTCGCCGCGCACGCGGGCGATGGTCGTATCGAGGCCATCGCTCTTGCTCATCGCATCGACGATGTCGGCGATCCAGCCGGCGACCGCCGCCATCTCCGTTTCCCTGAACCCGCGCGTCGTCGAAGCCGGAGAGCCGAGACGCAGGCCCGACGTCACGAACGCCGACTTCGGATCGTTCGGCACGGAGTTTTTGTTGACCGTGATGTGCGCTTGACCCAGCGCAGCTTCCGCATCCTTGCCGGTGACGTTCTTCGCGATCAGGTCGAGCAGGAACAGGTGATTGTCGGTGCCGCCGGAAACCACTTTGTAACCCCGGTCGAGAAACACTTTCGCCATCGCCCGCGCGTTCGCGATGACCTGCTTCTGGTAAACCTTGAAGTCCGGCTGCAGAGCCTCGCGGAAAGCCACCGCCTTCGCCGCGATGACATGCATCAGCGGCCCGCCCTGAATTCCGGGAAACACGGCCGAATTGAGCTTTTTGTAGAACTCCTCGCCCTGCCCGTTCGCGAGGATGATGCCGCCGCGCGGGCCGCGCAGCGTCTTGTGCGTGGTGCTCGTCACGACGTGGGCGTGCGGTAGCGGACTCGGGTAGTCGCCGGTCGCGACGAGACCGGCGACATGTGCCATGTCGACCCAGAAGTACGCGCTGACCTTGTCGGCGATCTCGCGCATGCGTGCCCAGTCCTTGACCCGCGAGTACGCCGAGAAACCGCCGATCAGCATTTTCGGTTTGTGTTCCAGCGCAATGCGCTCCATCTCGTCGTAGTCGATCAGGCCCGTGGCCGGATCGAGACCATAGGGCACGATCTTGTATTGCTTGCCCGAGAAATTCGCGGGATGGCCGTGCGTCAGATGACCGCCCTGCGCGAGGTTCATGCCCATGACGGTATCGCCGGGGCTGACCAGGGTCAGGAAAATCGCGGCATTGGCCTGCGCGCCGGAATGCGGCTGCACATTCGCGTAATCGCAGCCGAAGAGTTTTTTGACGCGGTCGATCGCCAGCTGCTCGGCGATATCGACGAATTCGCAGCCGCCGTAGTAGCGCTTGCCTGGATAGCCTTCAGCATACTTGTTGGTCAGCACGCCGCCCTGCGCTTCCATGACGGCCAGGCTCGCGTAGTTCTCGGACGCGATCAGCTCGATGTGCGCTTCCTGACGCCCGGCCTCGGCAACCAGGGCGGCGTGAAGTTCCGGATCGGATTGCGCGATGGATTTGACGTTGGTCAGCATCAGCCCCTCAAAAAGTCAAAAAGTAAAAATCAATTCTTCTCTACGCAGCCGGCGACGCGCGCCAAATCAATCAATTGGTTGATGCGATTAGTTGTAACCCCGGATCCATTAGGGCTTTTTCCGGCCTCGGTTACTTGTTCATGGAAGACTTCGCACTCCGGCGAGTGCCGAATGAGCTGAGCCCGCTTCTCCGCATACCTTGAAGCGTTCGATAGAGCCAGTGGAGCCAATATCGAGCCCATGACCCTTTCAATCAAGCCGCTCTGAACGAGAAGAAATAACCCTCCAAACCCGGCAATGAAGATGATCAAGGTCGATTTCAGGCTGCGCTCTTTTCTTCGTCTCACTAATCCACCACTTCAAGCATCAAATCCAGCGCCTTCCGCGCCGGTGCGGCAATCTCTTCCGGCACCCGGATCTGGTTAACGACCTGCCCCGCAACGAGGTTGTCGAGCACCCAGGCCAGATGCTGGGGGTCGGTGCGGAACATGGTCGAGCACATGCAGACCATCGGCGACATGAACTGCACGATCACGCCTTTCGGCTTCATCTCATCGCGCAGGCGGTTGACCAGGTTCAACTCGGTGCCGACCAGCCAATGCGTGCCCGCTTCCGCTGCGCGCACCGTACGCAGGATGTGCTCGGTGGAGCCGACATGGTCCGAGGCCTGACAGACCTCGTAGGAATTTTCCGGGTGGCTGATGACCTTGCCATTCGGTACTTCACGCCGGAATTTCTCGATCTGCGCCGGATGGAACATCTGGTGCACCGAGCAGAAGCCTTTCCAGAGGATGATCCGCGCAT
>JAYWBB010000069.1:0-5606 GCA_043781855.1 Nevskia sp.
AATTGCGTACGACGGTCGCTTCGGCCGACATCGCCGGCATCAGCTTCAGCTTGTTCAGTTCCGCATTGGCCTTCAGCTTCGCGGCTTTCGGCATGCCCGACTTGGCGATCTTGCGGGCCAGTTCTTCCTGTTCGTTCGGCGCGTCTTCGAGCTCGCCCAGTTCCTTCTGGATCGCCTTCATCTGCTCGTTGAGGTAGTACTCGCGCTGATTCTTTTCCATCTGCTGCTTCACGCGGCCGCGGATCTTCTTCTCAATCTGCAGGATGTCGATCTCACCTTCGAGCTGCGCCAGCACGTATTCGAGGCGCGGCTTGGGATCGTCAATCTCCAGCACTTTCTGTTTGTCTTCGAGCTTCAGCGACAGGTGCGCGGCGATGGCGTCGGCCAGGCGGCCCGGTGAGTCCATGCTGGTCAGCGAAGGCAGCAATTCCGCCGGCACTTTCTTGTTGAGCTTCACGTACTGCTCGAAAGTTGCGACCGCAGCGCGCATCACGGCATCAGCTTCGCTGCCGCCCGGGTTGGCTTCGTCGGCAGCGATCGGCTCGTAGGCGGCGGTCAGGAAATCGCCGGTCATTTCGAGGCGTAATACCTTCGCCCGCTGTGCGCCTTCGACCAGCACCTTGACCGTGCCATCCGGCAGCTTGAGCAGCTGCAGGATGCTCGCGAGCGTGCCGGTGTCGTAAAGATCGTCCACGCCCGGTTCATCGGTGTCGGCATGTTTCTGCGCGACGAGCAGGATGCGCTTGCCGTCCTGCATCGCAGCGGTCAGCGCCTTGACCGATTTCTCACGGCCGACGAACAGCGGGATCGCCATGTGCGGATAGACCACGACATCGCGCAGTGGCAGAACAGGTGTTACGGCTTCGTTGGCGCTGGGCACTTGGCGGGACCTCGATGAACGATTGGAAACGCTGCGGTTCTATTATGCAATACGGAGTCAATGTGTCCGCAGTGGCCGCTTTTCAAGCCACAGGCAGGCGATCGCGCTGGCAACGGCGAACCCGGCACCGACGCTGTATGCAAGCGAAGGTCCCGACACGGTCCACAGCAAACCGGCGAGTGCGCTCGCGATCAGCGTCACGAGGCCAGTCACCAGATTGAAGATTCCGAAAGCCGTCCCGCGCAGGGCTTCGGGCGCGCTGTCGGCGATCAGGGCGGTCAGCAGACCCTGGCTCGCGCCCATGTGCAGGCCCCACAACACCGTACCGGCCAGGATCGCGCCGAGACTATCGAACCCGAGCGCTATTTCCGCGAACACGAGCAAGACTGCGCTTGCTGCGAGCAGACGGAAGCGCGACAGACGATCGGCAAGCACGCCCAGCGGATACGCGGACAGCGCATAAGCGAGATTCATCAGAATCAGGATCGCCGGCACCCATTGAGCCGAGAGGCCAGCGCCCTGTCCGCGCAGCAGCAGAAAGCCCTCGCTGAAGCGGGCCATCATCATGATCGAACCGAGGCTGATGATGGTCCAGTAACCGGGCCCGAGTTCGCGGACCGCCTCGCGGCGGATCGGAAAGCGACGGGGCGCAGCGGTCGATGTCCGTTCCGGTTCGCGAACGAAGATCAGGATCGTCAGTACCGCGAGCGCCGCTGGCAACACGGCCCAGGAAAAAACGTAGCGGATGTCGTTGCCGCCGAGCGCCATCAGACCGATCGCGAGCAACGGCCCGAGAAACGCGCCGACGGTGTCCATGCTCTGGCGCAGACCGTAGGCTGCACCGCGCAGCGCGACCGGAGTGTAGTCGGCAACCAGCGCATCGCGCGGCGCACCACGAAGACCCTTGCCGAAGCGATCGAGCAGCCGCGCGCCGAGCACCAGCGCCGCGCTGTCGGCAAGCGGAAACAGCGGCTTGGTCAGCGCGGCGAGCCCATAGCCGGCGAGCAGCAACGGCTTGCGCCGCCCGGTCCAGTCGCTGATGACGCCGGAGAACAACTTGGTGATCGATACAACCGCTTCGGAAAGCCCGTCGATCAGCCCGACAACGAGCGCACTTGCGCCGAGCGTGCCAACCAGAAACAGCGGCAACAGGCTGTGCACCATTTCCGACGAGACGTCCATGAACAGGCTGACGAAACCGAGCGCATAAACGCCGCGCGGAATCCGGAATCGAGTGGTTTGCCGCTCAGCCATCGAGTGAGACGCAAAGGTCGCTTCACGAAGGCCGCTTGCCGGCGGCCTGACTCGGCGCCGTCATGGCTTCCCGGATTTCGGAAAGCGGCGCGGCTCCGTCGAATGCGACACCGTTGTCGCCACGGCTGACGCCGAGGCGCTGCCAGAGTCCGTCGAGTTCGGCGATACCGGGCGCCGTCGACATTTTTCGATACAGCTCGCCGAGTACCGAAACGCCGGTCGCCTTGTCGGCCGCCGCAAAAATCATCTCGGGCGTCCAGTCGTGCTGAATGTTGCCGCCGGCCGTGAGCACGCCGCGCAGCGCATCGCGCAGACTCATACGGTTGTTGGTCCGCTGCCGGATCTCGACATCGGCGAGCAGGCAGAACAGCGCGCCACCCCAGTAGGTGCGGCCCCAGGTCGGCGTGCGGTCGAGTCCCCGGTCGCCAGGTTTTGGCAGGCCCTGCGGCATATCGCGAACCATGTCGTTCCAGACTTTCTCCTCGCTCAGTTGGCCGAGCTGTGCGCGCGCGATCGGCTCGATATACGTAGCGATTCCCTCTTCGAGCCAGTGACTGCGCTCGGGTACCGAAGGCACGGCCAGATGGACCATCTCGTGCGTCATGACCCAGTCGCGGTCAAGCGCAGCCTGATCGGCAGTGCGCCCGAGCTTGATGACGATCAGCGGTCCGCCGTCTGCGGAGCCATAGGCCGCGCCGGTAGCGACGTTCCTGGCGTCCACCGCCTCGAAGGCGATACGTACCGTGCGGACCGGAAAGCCGTCGAAGTAGTTGCCAACCGCGAGTCCCGAGCGCTCGACCCAGGCGCAGATCTGCGTGACGTTCAACGCAAATTCGTTGGCGTCGAAAATCAGCCGGATGTCGCCGCCGCGAATGCTCAGCCGCTGGCTTTGCGCGCAGTCGGTCGGCGTCGAGTCGAGTGCTGTCGATCGCAGGGATACCGCCGCCGAAACCCGGAACGAGGCCAGCAGCGCCAGCCCGCAGAGGATTGTTCCGCATGTCTTGGATGGCATCACGGCATCGTCTTGTCGAGCCGTCCGGCCCATTCCAGGTACCGCCTTGCGCCGCAAAAAATCTGCGAATCTCGATCCTCGCAGAAGCGAAGAAATCAGGCTGTGTTCTTCACATCGCGGCGCGGCGCATCGACGTTCTCGTAGACGAGGAACGGCTTGGCCTCGCCCTTGGCAACCGACTCGTCGATGACGACCTTCGAGACGTTCTGCATCGAGGGCAGGTCGTACATCACGTCGAGCAGAATGTTTTCGAGAATCGTGCGCAGGCCGCGCGCACCGGTCTTCCGGTCGCGCGCCTTGCGCGCGATCGCGTTGAGCGCATCCTCGCGGAATTCGAGCACGCAGCCTTCCATCTGGAAGAGCTTGGCGAACTGCTTGATCAACGCGTTCTTCGGTTCCTTGAGAATCGAGATCAGCGCCTTCTCGTCCAGTTCCTCGAGCACCGCGAGCACCGGCAGACGGCCGACGAATTCCGGGATGAGGCCGTAGCGAATCAGGTCTTCCGGTTCGACGCCCAGCAGCATCTTGCTGATCTGGTGGCTGTCCTTCGGCGATTTCACATCGGCGCCGAAGCCGATGCCGGTCTTCTCGGTGCGATTCTGGATCACGCGGTCGAGACCCGAGAAGGCGCCGCCGCAGATGAACAGGATGCCCGCCGTGTTGACCTGGAGAAATTCCTGCTGCGGATGCTTGCGACCACCTTGCGGCGGCACGCTGGCGATGGTGCCTTCGATCAGCTTCAGGAGTGCCTGCTGCACGCCTTCACCGGACACGTCGCGCGTGATGCTGGGGTTTTCCGACTTGCGCGAGATCTTGTCGATTTCGTCGATGTAGACGATGCCGCGCTGGGCTTTCTCCACATCATAATCGCACTTCTGGAGCAGCCGCTGGATGATGTTCTCGACGTCCTCGCCGACATAGCCGGCTTCGGTCAGCGTAGTCGCGTCCGCGATCGCGAACGGCACGTCGAGCAGGCGCGCCAGCGTTTCGGCCAGCAGCGTCTTGCCGGAGCCGGTCGGTCCGATCAGCAGAATGTTCGACTTCGAGAGTTCCACGCCATCGGTCGAACCTTTCTGGCTCAGCCGCTTGTAGTGGTTGTAGACCGCCACCGACAAAACCTTCTTCGCCTGATCCTGGCCGATGACGTATTCATCGAGCACCGCACGGATTTCCTGCGGTTTCGGCAAGCCCTTGATCTGCGGCTTGGCGTGGACTTCCTCGCGGATGATGTCGTTGCAGAGGTCGACGCACTCGTCGCAGATGTAGACCGAGGGGCCGGCGATGAGTTTGCGCACTTCATGCTCGCTCTTGCCGCAGAACGAGCAATAAAGCACACGACCACTCTGGGCGCCGCTGCGTACGTTGTCAGGCATTTCCAATCTCGATCAAGTCTTTGCAATCCTTATAACATCAGAACGTATGACAACAAAGTGACTGCAAGTTCCATGCTGGGCAGCAGGTCACGCTTCCGGACTCGGAAGTCCTGCCAGTAACCCTTGGACGGTCGCGGCCGCCATCAGGTCGGCAATCACGCGGGCACTGGCGAAACGGCTCGCTTGTCGAAGATCTGGTCGATCAATCCATAATCCTTCGCGGCCGCCGAGGTCATGAAGAAGTCGCGTTCGACGTCGCGCTCGATCTTTTCAACAGGCTGGCCCGTGTGCTCGGCGTAGAGGCGGTTCAGCAGGGCGCGCAGATAAAGGATTTCCCGCGCCTGGATCTCGATGTCAGTGGCCTGTCCCTGGGCGCCGCCCGAGGGCTGATGGATCATGATCCGCGAATGCGGCAACGCGTAGCGCTTGCCCTTGGCGCCGGCGGACAACAGGAACGAACCCATGCTGCACGCCTGCCCGATGCACATGGTGCTCACGTCAGGTTTGATGAAGCGCATGGTGTCAAAAATCGACAGTCCCGACGTAATCACGCCACCCGGCGAGTTGATGTACAGGTGTATGTCCTTGTCGGGGTTCTCGGATTCGAGGAACAGCAGCTGGGCGACGACGAGATTTGCCATGTAATCGTCGATCGCGCCGACGATGAATACGACGCGCTCCTTCAACAGGCGCGAGTAAATATCGTAGGCACGTTCGCCGCGGGCCGTCTGTTCGACGACCATCGGAACGAGAGTTGAAGCGCGGGCACGAATGTCGGTCATCGGATTTCCGGTACGTTTTGAGAGCGGCGCCCTGCGTCGCGAACAGCGGCTCTAACTTGCTTGGGCCTGGTTCTGCGATTTCAACAGGTCTTCGAGCGACATCGGCTGCTCGACGATCGTGGCGCCGGCCAGCAAGTCATCCACGACCTGCTCCTCGATCGCGACCGCGCGCAGACCCTGCATCAGGTCCGGTCGCGCGCGATAGGTATTTCGGACATCGTCCGGCCGTTCGTAATCGGCGGCCATGTCCTCGAGCAACTTCTCGACACGAGCGTTATCGCTCTCGATTTTGCGCGTCTTGATGA
>JAYWBB010000070.1:0-16113 GCA_043781855.1 Nevskia sp.
ATGGGGCTGTTCATTTGGTTCATTCGCCTCTATCAATGCAAGGCCGCCTGGATTGTCCATCCTACGATTCGTAGCGGGCAGGCTGGAGTGGCACACAGCGAATCCCGGCAATTCGCGATACAACGACGCCGGGTTTCGTTCGTCGATCCCGGCTACTCCGGCGCACCCGCTGGATCCTCGAAACTGCCGACAAACCCGGGAAACACGATCGGGCTCTCGGCACCGTCGGCACCGAGGCTGGACACGCCGAAGAACCAGTCGTCGATGACGATATTCGCAAGCCTTGCCGTCGTGGCGTTGCCCTCGACGCGGCGCGATGACTGCCACTGCGGGGCCGTGGTCTCACGCCACCAGACCCGGTACCCGACAGCGTCCGGCACCGGCTGCCATTTCACGACCGTATCGGGCGTTACCGCGCCTTCGATGTCGACACCCGTCGGTGGCGCCGGTGCGGAGGCCATCGCCGCCATCGTGATGGCATTCAGGCGCGTGACCTGGGCGAGGTAGGCGAAGTCGACACCATCGACCGTATCGCCGTACCGGATGCCGTTTTCGGTGCGCACGTCCTGATGTTGTCGGTTGTAGTTCTCGTGCGCTTCGGAGACGCGCACCGCCGGGTAGCCGGCTTCGAGCAGCGGCACCTGATCGCCGCCGCGGCTGTAGCGGTCGGTGCGGTAGATCATGCGCACACGGAAGTTGGTCAGCACTTCGTCGGCGAGCCGGCTCATGTAGCGCGCGATGTTGCGCGACGGCGAATCCACTTCACCGCCATGGTAGCCGCGATATTTCGCCTGCTCCGGTGTTTCCGTCACGCGCGTGCCTTCGCTAAGCACGCGCACGTAGGTGTTGTCGGCGACGCCATCCTGACCCTGCGTGTTGCCGACGATGTCGTTGTTGAGATCGGCCTCGACCTGCCAGCCCTGCGCCTTGGCGTAATTCGCGAGGATCTTGCCGCCGTAGAGGCCCTGCTCTTCGCCGGAGAGTGCGGCGTAGACCAGCGTTGCGCGGAACTTGTATTTCGAGAGCACGCGCGCGGCTTCCATTGCCGCGGCGATGCCGGAGGCGTCGTCATTGGCGCCGGGTGCATCGCTCGTGAGGTTCATGACATCGGTCACGCGCGAATCGAGATGGCCGGCGATGATGATGACCCGGTTCGGATCGCGCTCGCCTTTCTGGATCGCGAGCACGTCGACGACTTCGGTCGGCCGCGGGACGCGCGTGCCGGTAAACATCTGTGAGGGCGTGACGATTTCGAGGCAGCCGCCGCAGTCGTGGCCGATCTTCGCGAATTCGGATGCGACCCAGCGCCGCGCCGCGCCGATGCCGCGCGTGTCGGACTTCGCGTCGGACAAGGTGTGGCGAGTGCCGAAGCCGACCAGCTTTTCGATCGTGCGGCGAAGTGCGGCGGCGCTGACGGTTTCTGCGATGACCGGGAGGGAAGCGGGCGATGGCGCCGGAGGCGCGTCGGATGACGCCGTAAACGGCAGCATCGCTGCCAGAAACAGGAGGGTGGCTGAGCGCATGACGGTGCCCTGGAAATATCGATGATCGGAATTGGAGAAACCGCTGGCTCGCAGCATATCGCCCGTCGACCTTCCTGTGCGGTGTGTGCCCAATGCGGTTCGCCGAAGCGGCGGAAGGGACAGCCCGGAATGCCACTTTTTGCGCCCTCTCAGACCTTCCGGGTTCACAGCGCTTCATGCGGGCGAACCCTGGGGTCTGTCGAATCGGGGGTAAGTCGTGAACGTGCTTGCTAAGATCGCGGAAACATCTTTCCAACAAGACGGGCGAGCCTGAATGGCCAGCACGCAGCAGATCGAGACGTGGCTGAAGAGGACCGCGTCGGGAGACCGCAAGGCGTTTGCCTTGCTTTATGCGGCGACGAGTGGCCGGCTGTTCGCGGTGCTGGTGCGTGTGTTGCAGCGCCGGGACTGGGCGGAAGAAGCCTTGCAGGACTGCTTCGTCAAGATCTGGCTGAAGGCCCACACATACGAGCCCGAAAAAAGTGCGCCGCTGACCTGGATGGTGAGCGTGGCGCGAAATCGCGCGCTCGATCTGCTGCGCGCGACGCGGCACGAGATCGAGCTGCCGCTGTCGGAGGTCGAAGAGGGCCGACTGCCGCCGATGATCCTCGCCGACGAGCGAGAGGATCCCGGCGCCCGCGCCGAGGAACAGCAGGAACTGCAGTGCCTGCGCGACTGCCTGCGAGGAATGGATCCGGCGCAGAGAAAGGTCCTGGAGTTGGCGTATTTCGACGGCTATACCCAGGAGGAACTCGCCGTGATCCTGAACGTGCCCCTGGGCACGGTGAAATCGAGGATTCGTCGCGGGCTGGCCCGCCTGCGAGCGCTGGTCAGTCGTTGATCGTCGTCACGACCGGGCCGATTGTGCGTAAGGAGGCCGAAAAAGTTCGGCGACAAAACTCGAGATCCGGATGGCCTGACCGTCTGTCGAATCTGGGAAACCGCCCTTTGCGTACAGAGTTGATCCTTCGCAAGGATGGAGCTATTTTCGATCCATGAAATTCACGTCGCAAACCCTTCGAACGGCGGTCGCTGCAGAATACGTGTTGGGCAACCTCCGTCCGGCAGCACGCCGTCGCTTCGAGCGCGCCTTGGCGGGCGACGAAAGCCTGCGCGCCGAGGTCGACTGCTGGCACCGCCGGCTCGGCGCGGTCGCGCCGACAGCGTCGCTCGCCCCACCCGATCGGGTATGGGCACGGATCAATCGCGACCTGGATCGACTCGATGCGCGCGTCGGACTGGGAGCTTCCCGGTCCAGCCGCAGGCGCCTGAGAATCTGGCAGACCTGGTCGGGGATCGCTACGGCTGCCGCGTTGGTTCTGGCGGTCCTCGTGCTGCACGAGGGGAGATCAGCAGCGCCCCAGTCTCCGGCCTCAACCGGCGCGGCTTCGGACTCGGGCCTTGTATCAAGGCAGCCGATCCGTTACTCGGGTTCACGGGCATCGCGTCAGGAATACGCAGGCTACGCCGCCACGCTCAGGCTGCCGCAGGAGTCATCGGCTCGCTGGCGCATCCGCGTGAGTCCGGATACGCGCACGCTGCGGGTCGAGTCGGCCGGTTACCCAATGCTCGACACGAGCGAGGATTACGAGCTCTGGTGGGTTGGCGACAGCGCGATGGTGTCGGTCGGCCTGCTGCCACGGGATGGCGGATGGGAGGTCGCCCTGCCGCGCCAAGTCCAGATGACCGACCTGAGCCGCCTCGTCATCACCCGCGAGCCTGCCTACGGCTCACCTGCGGATGGTCCGACCGGCCCGGTGCTGTTGGAAACCTCGCTGCGCTCGAGGGGTTGAAACCGGCTGCCCACAGGCGTCTTCGTCCGGTCGGAAGCATGAACCTCGGCGAATATCGGCGCTGCGCGCTGGCGGCAACGCCGCTTCGATCGGATTCGAATCCCCGTGCCGGCTCACCGTCTGGCATCCCGGTGAAAACATTGCTTGCCGCTCCGGTGGCGCCGGTCTAGCCTGAAGGCTGCGGTGCCGAATCTGAACAATCAAGGCGAGGAGGATTCACCATGTCCATCAACGAAGCGAAGCTTCACGAGTTCCTTGGCAAAGCCGTCAGCGATCTCGGCGCGGCGATCAGCGCGACGCTGATGCTGGTCGGCGACCGGCTGGGCCTTTACCGGGAGTTGGCGAAGGCCGCGATGACCGCCGGCGAACTGGCCCGGCGCACCGGCACCAACGAGCGATATATCCAGGAATGGCTCGGCAATCAGGGCGCCGGCGGCTATGTGCAATTCGACGCCGCGCAGGGGAAATGGTCGCTGAGCCCCGAGCAGGCGCTGTGCCTGGCCGATCCGAACGGCCCGGTCGATCTGCCCGGCGCGTACAACATCGTCGAGGCCACGTTCCACGCGCTCGACCGCACGCTGGAAAATTTCAAGACCGGCAAAGGCATGGAATGGGGCGAGCATCATCCCTGCCTGTTCCATGGCACCGAGCGGTTTTTCCGCGCCGGCTATAACGCGAACCTCATCACGTCGTGGCTGCCGGCTCTCGACGGCGTGGTCGACAAGCTCAAGCGCGGCGGTAAAGTTGCCGACGTCGGCTGCGGCCACGGCGCCAGTACCGTGCTGATGGCGAAGACCTATCCGCAGTCGCGCTTCGTCGGTTACGACTACCACGCCGATTCGATTCGCGTGGCGCGCGAACGCGCTACAACGGCAGGCGTCACCAACGCGACGTTCGAAGTGGCCGATGCCGTCGGCTATGCGGACAAAGGTTTCGATCTGATCGCGTTCTTCGACTGCCTGCACGACATGGGCGATCCGGTCGGCGTGTCGCGGCATGCGCGCGAGGCACTCAATGCCGATGGCACCGCGATGATTGTGGAACCCTTCGCCAACGACCGCCTGCAGGACAATCTGAACCCGGTCGGTCGGCTGATGTATGGCGCCTCTTCGCAAATCTGCGTGCCGGTGTCGCTCGCGCGCAACGGCCCGGCGCTCGGCGCGCAGGCCGGCGAAGCGCGGATGCGGGAGGTCGTGATGAAGGGCGGCGGCTTCACGCGCTTCCGGCGCGCGACCGAAACGCCGTTCAATCTCGTGCTCGAGGCGCGACCGTAATACCGGCTCGGCGCCATTGCCGCGCGAATCCCGAAGCGGCGCTGCAACGTAGAGACTTCAAACGTTCTGCGTTTCTTTCGCCGTCTTTCGAGATTTCCATGCGCCTTGCGGTCCGTCTGCCGTGCCTGATTGCCGCTCTCGCGGGGATCTTCGCTGCGCCGGCTTTTGCTGCCAACGGTGGCATTCCGTGGCGCACCTGGCAGGACAACGTGTTTGCGCAGGCGAAGGCCGAGAACCGCTTCGTGATCCTCGACCTCGGCGCGGTCTGGTGCCACTGGTGCCACGTCATGGAGCGCGAGACCTACACGAACCCGGACGTGGTGGCGCTGATCGCGAAGCATTACCTGCCCGTGCATGCCGATCAGGACGCAAATCCCGATCTCGCCGCGCGCTATGGCGACTGGGGCTGGCCGGCGACGATCGTCCTCGCGCCGGACGGCAGCGAGTTGGCCAAGCGTCGCGGCTTCATTCCGCCGGCGAACATGGTGTCGCTGTTGCAGGCGATCGTCGACGATCCGACGCCGGGGCCATCGGTGCGTCCGGAAACGCCAATCGACGCCGCGAGCGGGCCGCTGACGGCGCCGCAACGCGCGGCGCTGTCGACACAATTCTCCGAAGCCTACGACGCCGACAACGGCGGCTGGGGGCGCGGACTCAAGTTCATCGACGCACCGGCGATGGAGCTGGCGCTGGAGCGCGCACGGCTCGGCGACGCGCGGGCCGAACGCATGGCGCGGCAAACGCTGGACGCCAATCTCAATCTCGTCGATCCGGTCTGGGGCGGGGTCTACCAGTATTCGGACCAGCTCGACTGGCACTCGCCGCACTTCGAGAAAATCATCTCGTTCCAGGCCGACGATCTGCGCCTCTACGCGCTGGCTTACGCGCGTTTCGCGGATCCGAAATATCTGAAGGCGGCGCAGGACATCCGCCGCTATCTGCGCGATTTCCTGACCGCGCCGAGCGGCGCGTTCCATGTGAGTCAGGACGCCGATCTCAACCATGAAGTCAGCGGCCACGATTACTACGCGAAGCCCGAAGACGAACGCCGCCGGCTCGGGTTGCCGAAGATCGACCAGCACCTTTATGCGCGCGAGAACGGACTCGCGATCGCGGCACTCTGCGCCTTTCACGACGCCACCGGCGATGTGCAGTCGCTGGACGATGCGACGCGCGCAGCGCGATGGGTGCTGAAGAATCGTGGTCTGGCGGGCGGCGGCTTCCGGCATGACGCGCGCGACCGCGCCGGTCCGCTGCTTGGCGATAGCGTGGCGATGGGCGCGGCGCTGCTGGCGCTCTATCGCTCGACCGGCGACGCAGCCTGGCTAAAGCAATCGGTCACTGCGCTGAAGTTCGTCGACACGCATTTCCGTGATGCTGCCGGCGGCTACTTCACGGCGCCGACGGCCAAGCGGGCGGCCGGCGTGTTTGCCAAGCCGGTGCGCATCTACGAGGAGAACCTGGCGCTGACGCGACTGGCCAATCTTGCGTTCCGCTACAGCGGCGACGCGACGCTGCGCGCGATCGCGGCGCAGGGCCTTGCCTTCCTCGCCGCACCGGCGCTGATCGATTCCGGCCGCTTCCTGCCTGGCGTGCTGCTCGCGGATCAGGAACTCGGCGGCGAGCCGGTGCACATCACGGTTGTCGGCGGTCGCGACGATCCCGCCGCGAAGGCGCTGTTCGCAGAGGCGCTGCGCTATCCGGCCTCGTATCAGCGCGTGGAATTCTGGGACCGCAGCCAGGGCGCACTGCCGAACGCCGACGTGAAATACCCTAAGCTCGCGCGCGCCGCCGCTTTCGCGTGCAGCGGCGGCGCCTGTTCGAGCCCCGTGTTCGAGGCGGCGAAACTGGCGCCCGCAGTGGATCGCGTTGCACGGGTTCCGACAGTGCGCGAGAACTAGCGCTGGAACAGCCTGCCAAACAGCAGATGATCGAGACTGACGCGCCCCGGTCCGGCCATCATCAGCCAGAAGAAGATCAGGACGTAGAGGTTCTCGTCGAGCTCGAAGAATTCGTCGAAACCCTTGAGCTGCGGCAGTACGACGACCGCGAGCGCGACGACCATGTTGATGATCATCGGGATGCAGGTCAGGCGCGTGAACAGACCCAGCATGATCAGCAGGCCGCCGACGAACTCTGTGCCCGCCGACAGCGTGGCGCTGAATGCCGGAAAAGGGATGCCCCATTCGACGAAGCGCGACGTGAAACCGTCGAGATTGTGCAGCTTGGCCCAGCCGGTTTCGAGCCAGAAATAGCCGAAGAACAGGCGCATCAGCAGCGGCGCCAGCCAATGGAGCGAGTCGGTGAGCTTCAGAAGGTCCTTGCTGCGGGCGACGATCACGTTGTCCATGAGCTTTCTCCGTTGGTAATGCGGGCATTGCTCAGACCGCGGACGCCGGAATGGTTCCCCGGCCGGGTTACGCGCTCAGATCGAAGTCGGTAATCAAGCCATCGATAATCCAGCGCTTGAGCAGCCCGGCGGCCTGCATCGGCGCCTGTTCCGGCTCGGTGAAGTCGCAAAGCAGCTCGCAGAGTTCGGCAAAGCTGCGGCTGCCGGCGACGGCATCGAACGCCGCCGCTTCATCGGCGTTCATCGAACGCCAGCGGATATCAAGGGCGGCATCGCGCCACATCAGCCAGGCCGTGGGCAGGCCGGATTGCCTGAGCGCCGGGCGTTTCCTTTTCGCGTTGACTGCGACGACGATCGCGGGCGCGTTTCCGCGCAGAGCCAGACGACGGACCGAGGGATGCAACAACAGATGCATCCCGGGCCAGGCCGCCGGCGGAATCGCCGCGACCTGCTCGATGCTGAGTGGGGCGGCGTCGGGGGAATCGAAGGTTTCGCCCTGCTTCCACTCGAACAAGGCCAGCTCCGCGAGGACCGGCCGCGCTGCGTAGTCCGGCGCGGAAGCGAGGTAAGTGTGCATGTGGCGGCCGAGCCAGCGGATCGATGGCGTGGTCGACGGATGCGCGGCGATGTAAGCGCTGCACAGGCGCTCGAATTCCGGAACGCCAAGCACGGCGCGCAGCGCCGGGTAGTCCGTGCTCAAGGCCTCGGTCAGACGCAGACGATAGGCCTCGACGTAAACAGCAACGCGATCGGCCGCGCTGCCGCGCTCGTTGGCCGTGACCAGCGCCTGCATCATCGGCGCATCGGCCACGCCGCCGGACTGCACATGTCCCTGGAAGAGCTGCTGCAGGCCGGCCAGAGGCAGCGCCTTCACGCGGCGTCCAGCTTCAGCGTTGTCGCCGCCAGCGCCCGCGCCTGATCGAGTTCGACGAGCAGGTCTTCGAGTGGCGGGATGTTGTCGTCGCGCTCGATCATTGTCGCAACCGCTCCGAAGCGGCGGATTGCCTCGACGTAAAGCTGCCAGACCGGATCGGGCACCGGCTGGTCGTGCGTGTCGATCAGCAGATCGCCGTTGTGCGTGTGGCCGGCGAGATGAATCTGCTGGATGCGGTCTTTCGGCAGTGCGTCGAGAAAATCCAGTGGCTCGAAGCCGTGGTTCTGGCCGCTGACGTAGATGTTGTTGACGTCGAGCAGCACCAGGCAGTCCGCAGCCTTGGCCAGTTCGGCGATGAAGTCCCACTCGGTGAGCGTGGAGTGCGTATAGCTGACGTAGCTGGAAACGTTTTCGATGACGATGCGTCGGCCGAGAAAATCCTGCACCTCGCGCACGCGTGCGACGACGTGGCGCAGCGCCTCTTCGGTGTACGGCAGCGGCATCAGGTCGTGCAGGTTCCGGCTGACGACACCGGTCCAGCAGAGGTGATCGGAAATCCAGAGCGGATGCACGCGCTCGGCGAGCGCCTTGAGTTCGATGAGATAAGCGCGGTCCAGCTTGTCGGTCGATCCGATCGAGAGCGACACGCCGTGCATCACCAGCGGATAGCGCTCGGCGAAGCGGTCGAGAAAAGATAGCGGTTTGCCGCCGCCGACCATGTAGTTTTCGCTGAGGATCTCGAACCAGTCGACGCGCGGCTGGCCTGCGAGAATGGTCTCGTAGTGATCGGTGCGCAGCCCAAGCCCGAAACCGGGGGAGGGCGAAGTCAGAGTCTCGATCATAAAAAAACCGGCCCGTCCGTCAGGAGGGCCGGCAAACTTCCAACCCCTGGGTGATCTTACTTCGGAGCGGCTTCGAACTTGCCACCAGCCTTGTCGCAGTCAGCCTTCGACTTTTCGAGGAAGCCCTGGCCCTTGCAGGCGTTCTGGCCCTTGCAGGCGCTGGCTGCGGTCTTGCAGGCGCTCGTGCCCTTGCAGGAATTGATTCCCGAGCAGTGGCCGGCGGCAGCGGCGGCATCGGCAGCGGAGGCGATCGGTGCAGCCAGGAACATCGTGGCGGCGGCAGCGGCGAGTGCGATGCTGTTCAACTTGGTGCTAATTTTCATTGCGGTTCTCCTCGGGCATGGCCCGGAAATAGCTGGATATGGATAGAGGTGGACGACGCTGCCGTGACTTTCTTGGGTACCGGCATTCGTCGCAACGATAATGGATTCACAGCCAGAGCGACGATATGCCTTGCCGTCCTGCTTTTATGCCGCTTCGTCCATTATCGATACGGTGACATCAACGGTGCGGATGCACCGACCGGCGAACCCGACATTGCAGTCGGGCAAGCCGATGCTATATTGGACCGGGTTCAACCGTAGAAGTGCCTTATGCGCAACAAACTGCTCGCATTTGTCCTGAGCCTTGCGCCCGCGCTGCCCTGCGTGGCCACCGCCGATGAACTGACGATCCCCGGGGATGCTCCCGCTGCGATCACCTTGCCGAAGAAAGGCGAGACGCAGACCAAAGTGGTCAAGATCTTCGGTGAGCCACAGAAAAAATACGCACCCGTCGGCGGCGAGACTCAGAAGCACCCACCGATCACCCGTTGGGACTATGCCAACTTCTCGGTCTTCTTCGAGCATAGCCACGTTGTCGATGCCGTCGTGCCGGGGCAACCGGCGACGGTTTATCACACCGAATCGCTGAAACCGGTCAGCGCCAATTTCTAGACGCAGCCGATTCTCCCTGCTGCAATCGCGTTCCGGCGGTCTGCTCACCGCCGATATTGCATGCCGATTTGCCGGATGCCGATGACCTCGCAACCTTTTTTGCCGCCTGAATGGGCGGAGCAAGCCGCCGTGATGTTGACCTGGCCGCGGCGCGATGGCGATTTCGCGCGGCGCTACGAGGCCGTTGAGCGTAATTTCGTCGAGATCGCCAAAGCCATCGCTCGTCATGAAGCGCTGCACATCAATGTCGCGGACGATGCCTCAGGCCTGGGCGCAAGACTGCTCGCGGCTGGCGTGCCAGCCGAGCGGCTGAACGTTTATCCGGTTCCCAGCGACGATGTATGGGCACGCGACCACGGACCGATCACGGTGATCCGCGCGGGTCGGCTCGTACATCTCGATTTCATCTTTAACGGCTGGGGCGGCAAGTTTGCCGCCGAGCGCGACGATGCGCTGACCAGCCGGCTTGCCGCGATGGGCGCGCTGCATGCGCCGGTGGAGCCGGTCGACTTCGTGCTCGAAGGCGGTGCACTGGAAGTTGATGGCCACGGAACGCTGCTGACGACCGAACGCTGCCTGCTGGCCAAGACGCGCAATCCGAAGCTGTCGCGGAGCGACATCGAGGATGTGCTGAAAGCGAAATTCGGCTTGAGCCGCGTGCTCTGGCTCAAGCATGGCGACCTGGTCGGCGACGACACCGACGGCCACGTCGACACCATTGCGCGCTACTGCAATCCGCACACGATCGCCTATCAAGCCTGCGACAGTCGCGACGACGAGCACTATGCCGATCTCGCGGCGATGGCTGCGGAACTGGCGGCGCTGGATGACTATCGCGGCAAACCCTACAAGCTGGTGCCGCTGCCGCTGCCCTCGCCGATCTACGATGCCGACGATGGTCGTCGCCTGCCGGCCGGCTACGCCAATTTCCTGATCGTCAACGGCGCCGTTCTGGTGCCGATTTATGACGACACGCTCGACGACGAGGCGCTGCGCCGCCTGCGGCCGTGTTTTCCGGGGCGCGAAGTCGTCGGCATTGATTGCAACGCATTGATTCAGCAGTATGGCGGTCTACATTGCGTGACGATGCAGATTCCACAGGCGCCACGCTGAGGACACGCCCATGAACAGACTGATCCATCACGCGAGCGATCCGAGCACTGCGACGCTCATCGGCGCCGCGACCGGCGCCGCCAAGGGCGCGCTGATCGGCGTTGCCATCGGCAAGCTCGCGGTCTGCGTTGCGCTGGGCGTGGTCGGCGGCGCCGTGTCCGGCGCGGTGATCGCGCGCTTCGTGCGCAGCCGGGCGCCGCTTCCCGCTTCGCCCCTGCCCCGATGACGTCGAAAATTCTTCGCATCGGCCTGATTCAGCAAGCCTGCACCGCCGATCGCGAACACAACCTGAGGCTTTCTGCCGCGGGCGTGCGCGACGCTGCGGCGCGCGGCGCGCAGCTCGTGCTGCTGCAGGAACTGCATACCGGCCAGTACTTCTGCCAGCACGAATCGACTGAGCTTTTCGATCTCGCGGAAACCATTCCCGGACCTTCGACGGAAACCCTCGGCGAGCTCGCAAAGGAACTGAACATCGTCCTCGTCGGCTCGCTGTTCGAGAAGCGCGCGGCCGGGCTATATCACAACACCGCAGTGGTGCTGGAACGCGACGGCAGCCTTGCCGGAAAGTACCGCAAGATGCATATTCCGGACGATCCGGGCTACTACGAGAAGTTCTATTTCACACCGGGCGATGCGGGTTCGGCTGGCGACGACAGCGGCGGCGCGCGCGGTGGCTTTGCGCCGATCGACACCAGCGTCGGCCGGCTCGGCCTGCTGGTCTGCTGGGATCAGTGGTACCCGGAGGCGGCGCGGCTGATGGCGCTGGCCGGCGCCGATCTGCTGCTCTACCCAACCGCGATCGGCGCCAATCCCGCCGACCCGGCGGAGGAGCGCGAGCGCCAGCGCGAAGCCTGGATCACGATCCAGCGTTCGCATGCCATCGCCAACGGCCTGCCGGTGATCGTCGCGAATCGCACCGGCTTCGAGCCGGACCCGAGCGGCCAGACCGCCGGCGCGACGTTCTGGGGCTCCAGTTTCGTCGCCGGGCCGCAGGGCGAATTCCTGGCGCAGGCCGCGCAGAACACCCCCGAAGTGCTGGTGGTCGATATCGACCTCGCGCGCTCCGAAAACGTCCGCCGCTGGTGGCCGTTCCTGCGCGACCGCCGCATCGATGCCTACGGCGATCTGGTCCGGCGCTTCCGCGACTGATCGTTGCGAGCGCGCCAGATTCAGGCCGTCGCCGGCTTCCGCTGTCCGATCAAACCGAGCAGCAGGTCGCGGCGCAGGTAGATGAGAATCGCGCAGGAAATCCAGACCGTGCAGGCCATCGCGAACAGCGTGCCGCCGTCGGAAGTGCCATCGGCGTTCTGCACCGCCACACCCAGCGGCGTGAACAGGTGGAAGAAGATCGCCCCCGAGATCACGCCGAGACCGAGCAGCGCGCCGAGCGCCTGCACCAGGCGCTTGCCGAATAGCGCGCCGATCAGTACCGCAGACGAGGCGATCAGCTCGAAGCTGCCAATGACGTAGGCACTGAAAATGCCGCCACGCGCGAACAAGCCCTTGAAACCGAGCGAGGCGGCCCAGGGATCGAGCTTGCCTTCGAAGATGTAGATCGTCTCGGGGTTGTCGGTGAACTTGTAGAACAGGGACTGAATGAAGACGAAGGCGATCCAGAGCGAGAGGATGATGTGGCCGTTACGTTTGAGAAAGTCCATGCGCTTTTCCTCCGATTATTGGACACCGCCGATAGCGACAGCGTCCGGTTGATGTTTTCAACGAATAGGTTCAGACCCACCGCTTGCTGCGCGCCATGTCGGCGCGCCACAGGCGCAGCAAATCCGGGAAACTGGTGACCTTCGCGCCCTTCGCGGCGTTGGCTTCGCCGATCTCGATGGCGAGACGCCACTGCTGGATCATCGTGCGCCAGCCCTCGAGCAGCGGCGTGCCAGGGTTATAGATGTGCGCCGACTCGGCGGTCACGCCGTTCATTTCCATGACCTTGAGTCCGCGTCCGGCGCGCAGCGCGTCTTCGTCCGGGCAGCGCAGGTCGATGCGGCCGAAGTGATAGCCGGGCACAGCGTCGAGAATCGCGCTCATGCTTTGTCGCAGGGCTTCGGTCTGAAGATCGTTGCCATCGAGAAACAGCGAGCCGCGACTATGCGCGCCGATTTCGACCAGCGCGATCGCGCGGCCGGCTTCAGGAATCTCGTCGAGACGATCCGCGAAGCGCAGCCATAGTCCGGGCGCGATCAGCCGCGCGCGGGCATCGTCGCGGATCAGTTCCGCGAGGCTGCGCCGACCATCGCCAGTCACCTGCGGGAAGCACTTGCGCACGATCGACAGCAGTTCGACGCGCGCGGTCTTTGCATCGAGGTAGACGAACACGCCGAACTCGGCGCCGCCGATGTAACGCTGGACGATCACGTCGTCGCTGGCCGCAGCGAGATAAGCTTCCGCCTGCGCTTCATTGCGAATCACCGCAACCCCGCGACCGCGATGGCCGATGTCGGGCTTGCAGACGACCGGATACTCGCGTAGTCCGACGAAGTTGCGGAGCTGGGTGGTCCGTTCAGCGAGCGGCATGCCACGCTCGATGCGGATGAATTCGGCGACGAAGTCCGGCGCATTTCGCTGCAAGGGATCGAGCGCTTCATGCTTGGTCTCGCCGATGAAACCGCTCGCGAGAATTCCGGGATTGGCGGCGGTGAACGGCGTCAGGTAGCGGGAACGCAGGCAACGCAACGTAATGTAGACGACCACCGGCGGATAAAACGCCCACGCCGGCCAGAATTCCCAGCGGGCGAGTCGCGCCAACTTGACCCGGAGGCGTTCGTGCAGGCCAGGACGAAACGGCGCTGCCAGCGGACGCGGCGCGGCATCCGCAGGCAGCGGTCCGTTCACGCACTCCGCTCCCGCTCATAGCGGATGGTCGCGGCGGCCTTGCCGATTTCCTCTGGCAGCGTCAGACCGCGTTGTTTCAACAATTGGCGCAGCAGCGCGTAGTGGTGGACCGCGTGGCCAGCCAGGAACAGCAGCTCGCGCAGGGGTGTCGAGCCGCTGACGAAACGGTCGTCGCCGGCCGCACCACCATCGCAGGCGACGACCAGAGATTCCGGCCAGGAATGCGCCAGACGCGCGGTGTAGCCGTTGGCAAGCTGCTCGCAACGGCCGCGCGCCAAGGTGGCATCGCGTTCCAGTTCGCGATTGCGACTCCGGTTGTCGTAATCGATCACGCCGTGGTCGAGCCCATCGAGGAAGGCTTCGTAGTGTTCGATGATATGGCGCAGATGCGGACCGATCTGCTCCATGAACGACAGGCCGGCGCGCTCGGAAATCGCGGCAATACTTGCGCCCTGGCGCAGCATGTCGATTGCGTAGACGACCGCGCGGCCGATCGGATCACGCGCGTGCATCTTCACCTCCGGACGCCGGCGCCAGAACTTGCGCGCGGCGCGCGCGACTCAACCGCCAGGCCGGGTCGGTGTTTTCGCGCAGCAGCAACGAGGAGTAGACGATCGCGAAGCCAAATGTCGGCAGCACGCCGGGGGCCAGCGTCATCAGGATCTTGGGCGTGCCGATGGCATGGTGAACGCCGATCAACATCGTGTAGGTCAGGGTCAGGCTGCCGAACGCCGAGAGCGTCGCTCCGTAGCGCGGATCGCGCGGCAGCCAGAAAAGCGTGCGCATTAAAGCAACACTGCCGTAAGTCAGCAGCGCGCTCATGAGCCAGTGTGTGGCACCGATCAACGCCGCATGCGGCCAACCGGCGTGACGATTGACCGTCGCCGCCCAAAAGCCATAACAAAGACCGCCGAGAACAGCACCCTGAGGGCTGTCCATCAAACGGTAGAGGCGTTGCAGAAACTGCTCAGGCATTACAGATGACTCGGCGTCGACGCAGATCGCGTCAGGTAGATCAATATCCTGCGGAAACAATGCGTCAGACGATATGCCCGCATGCTCCGAATTTATGCTGGATCGTTCAACAAGGCTCTGCGCCTGCGCCGCACCCGCTGACTTCCCTGCAGGGGCCCCCAGTGGCGCTTCAAATATTGTAACGCGTGACCGGCGAAACGATGCCTGCATGCCGATTTTCGGGCTTGGGCGAAAAATAGCGGCAAGCCATATGCCATTGGCGCGGTTTAAGCGTTCACTCACGCTCCGCCGGCCCCTTCAGAAGCCCCTCGAACTGGGCGTTGGCTGCGGCATTGTAGCCGGCGACATTCTGGCTCCACTTGGCGCGGACGTTCTGGTTGTAATTCAGGTACAGCTTCCCGTCGATCACCGCCCAGGCATCCGGTTCGGTTGGCGCTAGATGTCCGAGCGAAGTGCCGTACGCACAATACCCGCCATACTGCGGCGCGTATTTCGCGGGCTCGGCCTTGAACTTGTCGAGATGATCCTGCGAGATAAATTTCCACTTCGCCCCTTGCCATTCCGTAACGTAGGTATCGCTGCCCCGGACCGGCTTGCCGTCGAGGAAATAAGCCACAGTGTCGTAGCCTTTGATCGCCACGCCATCGGGCGCATAGAACGGTGCGGCAGCCTGCGCCGAGCCGATCACCAGCAACGCGGCGGCGGCCAGCGTGGCGCGCCGGATTCTTTTGATGAACGGATTCATTGGAGCTCCAGTATTGATGAATCTGCGGCGCAGTCATCCCGCACCACGATCTTCCTGCGGAACCGAAAAGGTCGGGATTACTTCTTGATCACGGTGGCGAACTTGGCGTCCGCCTGCTTGATGAAGCCGGCTTGATCGGCGTGCCACTTCTTGCTGACCTCGGCGTCGTAGTTCAGATACAGCTTGCCGTCGACGATCGTCCATTGATCCGGCTCGATCTTCACGACGTTGTCCTTTGCAATGCCATAGGCGCAGTAGCCGCCGTACTGCGGCGCGTACTTGGCGGGATCGGCCTTGAATTTGTCGAGGTGGTCCTGGGAGGCGAATTTCCACTTCGCGCCCATCCATTCGGTCGTGAACTCGTCCTTGCCTGGCACCGGCCTGGAATCGGTGAAGTAGGCAACCGGGTCATAGCCGCGGATCGCGACACCTGTGCGCTTGGGGTCGCTGAAGAAGCTGCCGCCAGCGCCGAAAGTGTTGATCGGTTCGGCAGCCCGTGCCAGGCCGGCCAGTGTCAGCGCTATCAAGAGCGCGGAGCCAAGGCGTTTCATCATTTTCACTGTTCGTTCTCCATCGGTTGATTGGCGCTGTCAGGCTTGCACGAGCGAAATGAACACGCCTTGAACCTGCGCCGATACGGAATACTGCGCTCGGCGGCGCGGAGCTGATAGATGCCTGCGTCCGCGTTTTCGTACCGATCGTTCAGCCCTGTCGAGATCAGGCGCGGCGCCGGTCGAGCGCGAGAAGACGCACGATCTGCAAGGCTTCGGCTGGTTCGAGACGTTTGCGGTAGTCGGCATCGACGTGCGCAAACTGGACAATGCCTTCGCGGCCGATGACGAAGG
>JAYWBB010000071.1:0-40369 GCA_043781855.1 Nevskia sp.
GGATGCTCTGAAAAAGCAGTTAAACCCTTCTCCCTCCGGGAGAAGGGCAGGGATGAGGGACTTTCAATCAAAGACTTACTTTAATTTGAAAGTCCCTCACCCAATCCTCTCCCGGAGGGAGAGGGCTCTCAACGTGTCAACAGCTTCCCAGGAGCTGCCGTAACAGGTGTTTTTTCCGATTGGAGAATCCGATGCCGCTGGCCCAGATCCACATGATCGAAGGACGCACCGAAGAACAGAAGCTGGCCGTGATCGAGAAAGTCACGGACGCTTTGTGCGAGGCCGTTGGCGCGCCGCGCGAGACTGTCCGCGTGGTGATTTACGATGTGCCGAAGACCAATTGGGGTATCGGCGGCAAGTCCGTCAAGAACCTCGGCCGATAGCCAACTGAAGTTTCCATATATTCCACACCAACACTCTGGAGAAATCACATGTCGCTCGACCCGCAGGTAAGAGGATTGCTGGACGCCCTGAAGGCGCAAGGTCTGAAAGGCTTCGAGGAAATGACGGTGCCCGAGTCGCGGGCGACGGCGCAGGCGTTCCTGGGCCTGCAAGGCGACGCGGAGCCGGTCGCTGATGTCTCCAATCACAGCGTCGCGGTCAAAGGCGGGTCGATCCCGGTCAGGGTCTACCGTCCGGCCGGAACGGGACCGCATCCTGCGGTTGTCTACTTCCACGGCGGCGGCTTCGTCTTCGGCGATATCGACCTCGTCGACAAGGTCGCCCGTTCGCTGTGCAATGCCGCCAAGGCGACTATCGTCTCGGTCGGTTATCGCAAGGCGCCCGAGCATCCGTATCCCACGGCCCCCGAAGATTGCTACGCGGCGCTGCTGTGGACGAGCGCGAACGCGGCGACGCTGGGCGTCGATGCCGCCCGGATCGCCGTGATCGGCGACAGCGCCGGCGGCAACCTCGCCGCCGTCATGACCCAGATGACCCGCGACCGCAAGGGTCCGAAGATCGTCCATCAGGTGCTGGTCTACCCGGTTGTCGACGCGGGCGGCGACTATCCTTCGCGTACCGAGAATGCGGCGGGTTATCTGCTGACCAGCAAGGCCATGACCTGGTTCTTCGGGCACTACTTTACCAAGCCCGGACAAAGCGATGAGCCCTACAGTTCGCCGATTCGCGGCAACCTCGCGGGGCTGCCGGCGGCCACGGTCATCACGGCCGGCTTCGATCCGCTGCGCGACGAAGGCGATGCCTACGCTGCGGCATTGACCAAGGCCGGCGTGAAAGTTGACCACATTCGCAATCCGACGATGATTCACGGCTTCTTCTGGATGAAGGGGGTGATCGACCACACCGCAGGCGTCTTCGAGCAGATCGGCGCGAACCTGCGCGGCGCTTTTGCCAAAGGGTGATAACCATGAGCGACATTCATAAAAACCGCTTCGATGTCGTCGTCATCGGCGCCGGTTTTGCCGGCATCTACATGCTCCATCGCCTGCGCGGGATGGGACTGTCTGCGCGCCTTTACGAGGCCGGCGACGGTGTTGGCGGCACCTGGTACTGGAACCGCTATCCGGGTGCCGCCTGCGACATCGAGAGCGTGGAATATTCCTACTCGTTCTCGGATGAACTCCAGCAGGAATGGCAGTGGTCGACGCGCTTCGCGGCGCAGCCGGAGATCCTCGCCTACATCAATCACGTCACTGACCGTTTCGATCTGCGCCGAGACATGCAGTTCGGCACACGCGTCACCTCGGCAACATTCGACGAAACCGCGCATCGGTGGAAGATCGCGACCGATCGCGGCGATAGTGTCAGTGCGCAGTTCTGCGTCATGGCCACGGGTTGTCTGTCGGCGCCGAAACCGGTCGAATATCCGGGCCTCGAGAGCTTCAAGGGAAAGGTCTATCACACGGCGTACTGGCCGAAGGAGCGCGTCGACTTCAGCGGCCAGCGGGTCGGCGTGATCGGCACGGGATCCTCCGGCATCCAGTGCATTCCGTTGATCGCAAAGGAAGCCGCGACGCTCCACGTGTTCCAGCGCACGCCGAATTTCAGCGTGCCGGCGCGCAACCAGCCGATGGACCCGGATTACGAGCGTTCGATGAAGGCGCGGTATGCCGAGCTTCGAAACAAGGAACGTCACTCGGATTGGGGCATCGTCGCAGGTCTCGATCCGCAGACCAAGGGCGCCTTCGAGGTGACGCCCGAGGAGCGTGAGCGCGAGTACGAATTGCGCTGGCAGACCGGCGGCCTTTATTTCTATGGCAGCTTCACCGATCTGCTGATCAACCGCGAGGCCAACGACACGCTCGCCGAATACGCGCGAAAGAAGATTCGCGAAAAGGTCAGCGATCCGGTGGTGGCCGAGCAGCTGTGTCCCAAGGATTATCCGTTCGGCGCCAAGCGGCTCTGCGCAGACACTGACTACTTCGAGACCTTCAATCGCGACAACGTGACCCTGGTCAACGTCAAGACGACGCCCATCGAGAAATTCACTGCGAAGGGTCTGCAAGTCGGCAATACCGAATACGAGGTCGACACCCTGGTATTCGCTACCGGCTTCGACGCCATGACCGGCGCGCTGCTGGGCATCGACATTCGCGGCAGGGGCGGCAAGCCGCTCCGGGAAAAGTGGGCGGGCGGACCGCGCACCTACCTGGGGCTGATGACGGAAGGCTTTCCGAATCTCTTCATCACCACCGGCCCCGGCAGCCCCTCGGTGCTCTACAACATGGTGCTCGGCAACGAATATCACGTCGACTGGATCGCCGACTGCATCGAGCATCTGCGCAAGACCGACCGCGAGTGCATCGAGGCTACCGCGCCGGCCGAGGATGCCTGGAGCCAGCACGTCACCGATATCGGCCATATGACGCTATTCCCCCTCGCCAACTCCTGGTACCTCGGCGCCAACGTACCCGGGAAACCGCGCGTGATCCTGCCTTACCTCGGCGGATTCAAGGCGTACAGCCAGAAGTGCGGCGAGGTCGTGGCGAAGGGCTACGAGGGTTTCGCGCTGCAATAATGTCGAGTGCCGGCCAGTTCAACGCGCGAGAAACGCCAACGACAGCGCGTTGAATTTCTCGACATGTTCCCACTGTGCCCAATGGCCGCAGCGGCCGCTCGGCACGGCAAGCTCGATACCTTCATCGCCAACGTCTTCGATTTTTTCCAGGCGCTACCGCACCTCGACGGTGAAACGCTCGGTGCGGCATTCGACGAGCTCTTTTCGCCGCTGTGCATCGCCCCCGTTCCCGAGGACTACTGCGGCTCCTAGGTACTGCTTGCCTCGCGCGTGAATTTCGCGCCGATGACCGGCACGATCATCAACACTGACGGCGGGCTGGGCGTGCGCGGCATCGTGAACGTGCGCGGTGGCGACACGCTTTGAGAATTCAGACCGCATACATCCTGAACATCAATCCGCGCAGCCACTGACTGGCCGGGTCCCGGTGGACTTTCGCATGCCAGAACAGGTGGATCGCGATCTCCGGCAACTTCGCCGGATGCTTCAGATAGGCCAGGCCAAAGGGTTCGGCCACGCATTGCGCGAAGCGCTCGGGCACCGTCGCGACCATATCGCTGCGCTGCAGGATGTGGCCGACGGCAACGAAGTGCGGAACCGTCAGCCGCACGCGCCGCGCCACGCCACTGCGGGCCAGCAGCTCGTCGACCTTGCCGTGGCCCGTGCCGGCAGCGATGACCACGACATGCTCGGCCGCAGAGAATTCCTTGAGCGAGATCGAGCGTTTGTCGAGCCGGTGGCCCTTGCGGAACAGGCAGACGTAGCGTTGCAGGAACAGACGCCGCTGCAGGAAACCGGCCTTCAGTTGCGGCAGCAGGCCGAGCGCCAGATCAACCTGGCCGGTCTCCATCGCATCCTTCAGATTGACCGCCGTATTGCGCACCGTGCTGACCGTAACACCCGGCGCGACGCGCGCCAGTTCGCCCATCAGTGCCGGCAGAAAATAGATCTCGCCGATGTCGGTCATGCCGATCGTGTACGCACGTTCGCTGGTTGCAGGATCGAACTGCGTGCGCCGATTGACCGCGCCGTGGATCATGCCCAGCGCGTTGGCGACCGGTTGCGCGAGCTGCTCGGCGAACGGCGTCGGCTCCATGCCGCGCGAGGTGCGCAGGAAGAGTTCATCACCCATCAGCCGGCGCAGGCGCGCCAGCGCATTGCTGACGGCGGGCTGGCTAAGGCCCAGCGTTTCGGCGGCCTTCGAGACGCGGCGGTCGATCAGCAGCTGGTTGAACACCACCAGCAGGTTGAGGTCGATATCTTTCAGTTCCATGGCCACTTCTTCATTCACCTCAGTGATGGTCTGTATTCACGACATTCTATTGGCTGATGGGCGCCAAGGGGCAATCATGAGCAACTAGTCGTCTATCGTGCCGGCGCGATTCATCACGCTGCATGCTTTGTCAGAGACCAACCGATGTCCGCAGAACGTCGCGACTACTACGAACGCATCGGCCAACACGGCCTGACGCCGTTGTGGGAAGTGCTCGGCGTGCTGGTGCCGCCGTCGCCGCGCTCGCCGGCAGCACCCGCGCTCTGGCGTTATGCCGAACTGCGCGAATACGTGATGGAAGCCGGCCGCGTGATCAGCGCCGAGGAAGCTGAACGCCGCGTGTTGATCCTCGAAAACCCGGCGCTGCGCGGACAGTCGTGCATCACGCCGTCGCTGTACGCGGGGCTGCAACTGATCCTGCCCGGCGAGATCGCTCCGGCGCACCGGCATACGCAGTCCGCGCTGCGCCTGGTGCTGGACGGCGAGGGCGCCTATACCGCAGTCGATGGCGAACGCACGACGATGCACCGCGGCGACTTCATCATCACGCCGGCCTGGACCTGGCACGACCACGGCAATCCCGGCGATGAACCCGTGGTCTGGCTCGACGGGCTGGACATTCCTCTGGTGCGTTTCTTCGATGCCGGCTTCGCCGAGAAAAGCGAGCACGCAGCGCAGTCGGAACTGCGGCCCGAGGGCGATGCGTTCGCGCGCTATGGCGCGAACCTGCTGCCGCTGGACTACGCGCCCAAAGCGACAGATCCGACGCGCGTCTTCGTCTATCCCCACGCGCGAACGCGGGCTTCGCTGCAAGCCATCGCACGCGGTACACCAGACACGCATCACGGCTTCAAGCTGCGCTATATCAATCCGGCTACGGGTACTTCACCGATGCCGACCATCGGCGCCTTTACGCAGCTGTTGCCGGCGGGCTTCGAGACCAAGCCTTATCGCAGTACCGACGGCACCGTCCACGTCTGCCTCGAAGGCAACGGCGAGGCCGAGATCGAAGGCCGGACGTGGCGCTTCGCCGAGAACGACATCTTCGTCGTGCCCTCGTGGCACGGGCTCAAACTTCGCGCCGGCCGCGACGCAATGCTGTTCAGTTTCTCCGACCGGCCGGTGCAGCAGGCGCTCGGCCTGTGGCGCGAACAGCGGCTCTGAAGCCACGAGAACCAAGATGCAATACGCAGTTCCCGTTCCCGCGCAGCAGTCCTTGACCATCGCCGACCGCACCGAGCGCTTTCCGGTCAACCGCATCTTCTGCGTTGGCCGCAACTACGCGGCCCATGCCCGCGAGATGGGCAAGGATCCGGACCGCGAGCCGCCATTCTTCTTCATGAAACCGGCGCAGGCGGCGGTCGACGCGGCGAACGGCGCAACGATTCCGTATCCGCCGAAGACGAAAAACTTTCACCACGAGATCGAACTCGTCGTCGCCATCGCACGAGGCGGATCGAATATCAGCGCCGAACGCGCGCTCGATCATGTCTACGGCTACGGCATCGGCCTCGACATGACGCGCCGCGATTTGCAATTCGAAGCGCGCGACAAGGGCCGGCCCTGGGAATTCGGCAAGTCTTTCGCCCAATCGGCACCGATCGGTGCGATCCACCGTGCGAGCCACATCGGCCACCCGACGGCCGCTGCGATCACGCTCACCGTCAATGGCCAGCCGCGCCAGAGTTCCGACATCGGCAAGCTGATCTGGTCGGTTGCCGAATGCATCGCGCAGCTGTCGCAGTACGAAACACTGGAGCCGGGCGATCTGATCATGACCGGCACGCCGGAGGGCGTGAACGCAGTGCTTCCCGGCGACGTGATGATCGGCGCCGTCGACGGCCTTGGCGCCATCGAGGTTCGCGTCGCGAGCTGAGCGGCCGCCCGACCGACCGACAACAAGAACTACGAGGAGACGACGATGGCGACGCCCCTGCACTGGGAGAGCGGTACCAGCCGCATACCATTCGCCGCCTATACCGACGAGGCGCTGCACAAGAAAGAGCTCGACCGCTTTTTCTATCGCCGCCACTGGTGCTACGTCGGACTCGAAGCGGAGATTCCGAACCCGGGTGACTTCAAGCGCACGACGGTCGGTGAACGCTCGGTGATTCTCGTGCGCGACGCGGACGGCGCGGTACGCGTCGTCGAGAATGTCTGCGCGCATCGCGGCGTGTCCTTCTGCCGCGAGCGCCACGGTAACCGCAAGTATTTCGTCTGCCCCTACCACCAGTGGACCTACAGCCTGCAGGGCGACTTGCGCGGCGTGCCGTTAAGCCGCGGCGTCCGACAGGATGGCGAACTGGTTGGCGGCATGCCGGCGGACTTCGCTTTCGGCGACCACGGCCTGACCAAGCTGAAAGTCGCGATGCGCGGTGGGGTCGTGTTCGCATCCTTCGATCACCAAGTGGAGTCTCTCGAAGACTTCATGGGGCCGGTGATTCTCGGCTACTTCGATCGCCTGTTCAATGGACGCAAGCTGAAGATTCTCGGCTACAACCGCCAGCGCATTCCCGGCAACTGGAAGCTGATGCAGGAGAACATCAAGGACCCGTATCATCCGGGCCTGCTGCATACCTGGTTCGTCACCTTCGGCCTCTGGCGCGCCGATAACAAATCGCAACTGGTGATGGACACACACCATCGCCACGCAGCGATGATCTCGACGCGCGGCAACGCCGGCAAGGTCTCGGAAGTGTCACAGGTGACGAGCTTCAAGCAGAGCATGCAGCTCCACGACCCACGCTTCCTCGATATCGTGCCCGAGCCCTGGTGGAATGGCCCCACAGCCGTAATGACGACGCTGTTCCCCAGTGTAATCCTGCAACAACAAGTCAATAGCGTCTCCACTCGCCAGATCCAACCGGATGGTTTTGGCGCGTTCGACTTCGTCTGGACGCATTTTGCATTCGAGGATGATAGCGACAAGATGCTGCAGAGGCGCCTGCGCCAGTCCAACCTGTTCGGTCCGGCCGGATTCGTCTCGGCCGACGACGGCGAAGTGATCGAGTTGGCACAGAAATCCTTCGAGAGCAAGCCTTTTCACCGCACGCTCGCCGAACTCGGCGGACGAGAAGTGGAGAATACCGACCACATGGTTACGGAAACGCTGATCCGCGGCATGTATCGTTACTGGCGCGAAGTCATGGAGTCCTGATCGTGGACCTCACTCTCTACTTCGAACTGACCCAGCTCTATGCCGACTACGCGAGCGCAGTGGACTCCGGCAACTGGGACCTGTGGCCCGATTTTTTCACGGAGGATTGCATTTATCGCCTCCAGCCGCGCGAGAACTTCGAGCGCGGCTTTCCGCTGGCGACACTCTCGTTCGAGAGCAAGGGCATGCTGAAAGACCGCGTTTACGGTATCCGCGAGACGCTGTTCCACGATCCCTACTATCAGCGCCACGTCGTCGGCGCGCCGCTTGTCCGCAAGCATGGGAACGACCGCATCCACAGCGAAGCGAATTACGCGGTGTTCCGGACCAGGCTGTCGGAGCTGAGCACGGTGTTCAATGTCGGCCGCTACATCGACGAAGTCGTGCGCACGCCGCAGGGCCTGAAGTTCGCATCGCGCCTCGCAGTCTACGACAGCGAGTTGATCCCGAATTCCATCATCTATCCGATCTGAGGCGCGCTGAACCGGTTCGTCCAGCGTCCACCCCGGCAGCGCGTCGGTCGGCCTGGTTACAATGGCGGCGATTCTTCTGACGCACCTTTGTGAACGCCGTGAATCCTTCCGCCTCTCTTCCCGCACTGCTTGGCGCCCGCTGCACCGACGACCGCGAGCGTCTGCGCCGCTACGAAATTCCCGAGCGCGGCGAGCCGGGCCACGCCACTGCACTGCTGCTGCCGCAGGACGAGGCCGAGGTCGGCGCACTGCTCGCTGCCTGTAGCACGAACGATGTGAAGCTGGTCATCAGCGCTGGTCGCACCGGCCTCGTCGAGGCGCAGCGACCGGAGGGCGAGTGCGTGCTGAGTCTGGAAAAACTCGACCAGCCGCTGAGCTTCACGCTCGGCGACGCCCGCTTCCAGTTCGCGGCACGCGCCACACCGGTCGAACACGCCGATGCGCTCGCCGCGTGGTGGCGCGCGCAGGCCCAGCCGCGTGGCGAGGACGCGGTGATCGAAGTGCAGGCCGCCATGGCAGTCGATGCGCTGAACCAGGTGCTCGAACCGCTGGGCCTCATGTGGCCGATGGAGATGGGTTCATCGAGCGCGGCCAGTGTCGGCGCCTGTGTCGCCAATGCTTCGGCTGGCGCGAATGCGGTCTGCTATGGCACCGCGGCGCATCTTGCGGTGAGCGCGCAAGGCTTCAGCGCGGATGGCCGCGTGATGGAAAGTACCGCGCCGGTCTGGCGCGCCGTCGCGGCGGATCAGCTTGCGATCAACTCGGCGCAGCCGCGCATCAAATGGGGTCTGATCGGCACGCAGGGCGTGCTCGGTGTCATCACGCGCGTGAAGTTGCGCTGCTATGCGATTCCGGTGCAGCGCGAGGCAGCCCTCATTCCAGCCGCCGACATGCCGACGGCCATGCGCATCCTCGCCGCAGCACGCGAGGAATTCGGCGGCGATGTCGAGGAGTTCGAGTTCATCTCGCGCGCCGCGCTGGAGCTGGTGCGGGCGCTGAAGGGCGAGGCGTTCCGCTCGCCGCTCAAGGCGCACGATTCGGCGTACTACCTCCTGCTGCAAGTGAAATCGCACAAGACTCACGTCGATCTCGCCGGCAATCTTTACGAATTTCTCGACGACGGCCTGCGGCTTCCTGAAGATCAGATCGGCTATGCGCCGCTGAAAGCCCTGAAGGAAATCCGGCATTCGATCACCGAGGCCAGCAATGCCCGCATGCGCGCCCTGGGTGGGGGCCGGGTCAGCTTCGATACGGCGACACCGGTCGCCGTGTTCGGCAATTACCTGGCGGTGCTCGAAGACGAGCTGCGCGATGCCCACCCCGAGGTCGCGCTGATCGCGTTCGGCCATGCCGGCGTCGGCGGCGCGCACCTGCATCTGCTCGGTACGCGCGAGCGTCCGGTGTCTGCGCACGTGGCGGCGCTGGTCAAACTCGTGTTCGACGTGACCCAGGACTTCGGCGGCACCTTCAGCGCCGAGCATGGGGTCGGCACCAAGTGGGGCGCGGAGTTCATCGCCCGTGCACCGGCTGCGACGCGCGAGGCGCTGATCGCCGCGAAGCAGCGGCACGATCCGCGCGGCATCCTCAGTCCGCGCAGCTTCGGACTGGATCGGTTATCGAAAACCTGATCGGTCGAAGCGAACCCGAGTTGCGATGAGCGCAATCCTGCTGCTGGGCGCCTGTCTGATTCTCGGCGTGGCGATGGCGCGCAATCCGCGTCTGCCCGACGGCATCCTGCCGACTGCGCTGAATTTCTGGGTGCTCGAAGTCGCACTGCCGGCGCTGGTGCTCGAGCAAATTCCGAAGCTGCATTTCAGCACCGATCTCTTGTTTCCGGCCTTCGCGCCCTGGCTGGTGTTCGCGGGTGCGCTGGTGATTTTCCCGATGCTCGGCCGCGCATTGGGATGGAGCCGAGGCAGCGTCGGCGCGTTGATCCTCACCTGCGGTTTAGGCAATACCGCATTCATGGGCCTGGCGATGATCGAAGCCTTGCGCGGCCCGGAGGCGCTGGGTGCTGCAGTGATCGCCGATCAGGTCGGTTCGTTCGGCGCGCTGGCGTTTGGCGGCGTGATCGTCGCGGCGATCTGGTCGGGCACCGCGCCGCATCCGATCGAGATCATCCGCCGCCTGTTTTCGTTCGCGCCGTTTCTGGCGCTCCTCGCCGCGCTCGTATTGCGCCAGATCGGGACATTGCCGGAGGCGGTCATCGCGGTCCTGCACCGGCTTGGGCAAACGGTAACGCCGCTGGCGCTGTTTTCGGTTGGCCTGCAATTGCGGCTGCGCGGGATCGGCGGTTATCTACCGCGGCTCGCCGCCGGGCTCGCGTGGAAGCTGGCACTTGCGCCGCTGCTGATTGCCGGTATCGCCTGGACGATCAAACTGCACGGCACGGTCGCAGCCGTCGGTATTTTGCAGAGTGCAATGGCGCCGATGATTTCGGCCGGCATCCTCGCCGAGCAGCATGATCTCGACCCGCCGCTGGCGACTCTGATCGTCGGCGCCGGCATCGTGATTTCACTCGCCTCGGTGCCGCTTATCGCGCTCATGCTTTAGGGATGCTCTGAAAAAGTACTTGAACCCTTATCCCCCCGGAAGAAGGCTTTTTCAGAGTTTCCCTGGACAGCCATTCCCGCCGCGTGTCCCGACGCCCAGGCCCATTGGAAGTTGTAGCCGCCGAGCCAGCCGGTTACGTCGACGACTTCGCCGATGAAGTAGAGCCCTGGCTGTCGGCGCGATTCCATCGTCGATGACGATAGCTCATCGGTATCGACGCCGCCGAGGGTGACCTCGGCGGTGCGATAGCCTTCGGTGCCGCTCGCGGTGATCGGCCAGTTCTGCATCTGATTGGCGATGTCGCGCAGTTCTGCGGCGCGGTACTGACGCAGCGGGCGATTCTCGAGCCAGCGCTCGCAGAGCCTCTGCGCAAAGCGCTTCGGCAGCGCTTCGCCGAGCACGGTCTTGAGTTCGGAGGCGGGGCGCTCGCGCTGCTGCGCCGCGAGCCAGTCCTGGGCATCGACATCGGGCAGCAGATTGATCTGCAGCGCGTCACCGGGCTGCCAGTACGAGGAGATTTGCAGGACTGCCGGGCCGCTGAGGCCGCGATGCGTGATCAGCAGTCCGGCGCGGAAGCTCGTGCCGTTGGCGCTCGCCGCGACCGCGAGCGCGACACCACTGAGATCGGCGTAATCCTCGAGCGGCTTGCCGCTCAGGGTTAGCGGCACGAGGCCGGCGCGCGTCGCAATCACGCGATGACCGAACTGCCGCGCGAGCGCGTAGCCGAAGCCGGTTGCGCCCATCTTCGGAATCGACAGGCCGCCGCTGGCGACGATCAGCGACGCTGCCTTGTAGACGCCGCGCGTCGTCGCGACTTCAAAGACACCGTTGCGATGCTGCACATCCTGCACTGCGCAGTCGGTTTCAATGGCGACACCGGCCTGCGCGCACTCGTCGAGCAACATGCGCACGATCAGCTTCGAGGACTCGTCACAGAACAGCTGGCCGAGTTCCTTTTCGTGGTACGCGATGCCGTGACGCTCGACCATCGCGATGAAATCCCATGGCGTGTAGCGCGCCAGTGCGGATTTGCAGAAATGCGGATTGGCCGAGAGGAAATTCTCGGGCGTCGTGTGCACATTGGTGAAATTGCAGCGGCCGCCGCCCGACATCAGAACTTTCCTGGCAACCCGATTCGCGTGTTCGATGACACGGACTCGCCGGCCACGTTGCCCGGCGACCAGCGCGCACATGAGACCGGCCGCACCGCCGCCGATGACGATGACCTCGTCGCTCACCACACCTTGCGGTCCGGCAACAGCCCGCCCAACTCGGCCGGAGTCAGGTCACGCCAGGTGCCGACCTTCAATTTGCCGAGCTTGATGTTGATGATGCGCACGCGCTGCAGCCGCTGCACTTCGCTGTCGTAAACCGCGCACATGCGGCGGATCTGCCGGTTCAGGCCTTGGGTCAGCACGATGCGGAACTGGAATTCGGAAAGCTTCTCGACGCGGCAGGGTTTGGTCATCACTTCAAGCTCGGGCAGCTGTACGCCACGGCTCATGCCGGCGATGAAGGCCGGCGTGATCGCCCGGTTCACGGTGACCCGATATTCCTTCTCGTGATTGTTTTCCGAGCGCAGGATTTCGTTGACGATGTCGCCGTTGTTGGTCAGCAGGATCAATCCTTCGGATTCCTTGTCGAGCCGGCCGACCGGGAAGATGCGGTCGCGGTGATTGATGAAGTCGACGATGTTGCCCTTGATCTGCCGCTCGGTCGTGCAGGTGATGCCGACGGGTTTGTTCAGCGCGAGGTAGACATGCTGCTGCGCCGCGCCGATGCGCTTGCCATCGACGGCGACGACATCGCCGTCAACGACCTGTGTGCCGAGTACGGCACGCGCACCGTTGATGCTGACGCGGCCGGCATCGATCCAGGCATCAGCCTCTCGGCGCGAGCAGACGCCGGTTTCGCTGATGTATTTGTTCAATCTCATACGAAGAAATGGAACAGCGCCGCGACACCGAAGGCAAAGGCCCCGCGCGCAATCGCGATGACGCGATCGCGCGGCAGCAGGCGCGAGTCGATCTCCTCTGACGGCACGCCGGCGCGTTGCAGCGTTTCTTCGCGCTCGACACGCAGCAGTCTGCGGTCGATGAAGCCGGACACCAGCCAGCAGAATGCAAAGTAGAACGCGCTGATCGGGCCGAAGGCGGCGAGGCTGGCGGCAAACAGTCCCCAGGACAGAAAATGGCTGAGGAAGCGATCCATCGGTATTCCGGTCCAGGCGTCGCGCGGCTAAGCGTGAACGATGTCCGCATGCAGATCGTGCGTATCGGCTGCGGTCACGGTTGCATGCATGCGCATGCCGGCGCGCAGCTTGGCCTTGCCGATTTTGCCGAGAATCACGCGGCCATCGATCTCCGGCGCGTCGGCGGCCGAGCGGCCGATGACACGATCCGGCCCGGCCTCGTCGATCAGCACTTCGATAGTACGGCCGATCTTTTTTTGCAGCTTCGTGGCGCTGATCACCGCCTGCTTTTCCATGAAACGCGCGAGACGCTCCTGCTTCAATTCCTCGGGAACGGGACCGGCTAGCGCATTGGCCGTCGCGCCTTCGACCGGCGAGTACGTGAAGCAGCCGACGCGGTCGAGCTGCGCTTCGTCCAACCAGTTCAGCAGCGTTTCGAACTCGTCTTCGGTTTCGCCGGGAAAGCCGACGATGAAGGTGCTGCGCACGGTGATGTCGGGGCAGATCGCGCGCCAGACTTCGAGTCGGCGCAAGGTATTTTCGGCAGCGGCGGGGCGCTTCATGCGCTTGAGCACGCTCGGTGCAGCGTGCTGGAACGGCACATCGAGATACGGCAGCACCAGGCCCTCGGCCATCAGGCCGATGACCTCGTCGACATGCGGATACGGATAAACGTAATGCAGCCGCACCCAGGCGCCGAGGCTGCCCAGACCCCGGCAAAGATCGAGCATGCGTGTCTCGTATTCACGCTCGCGCCAGGATCGTTTGACGTATTTGAGATCGAGGCCATAGGCGCTCGTATCCTGCGAGATCACGAGCAGTTCCTGCACGCCGGACCTGACCAGCTTCTCGCCTTCGATCAGCACCTCGTCGACAGGTCGCGAAGCCAGCCGGCCGCGCATCGAGGGGATGATGCAGAAGCTGCACTTGTGATTGCAGCCTTCGGCAATTTTCAGGTAAGCGTAGTGGCGCGGCGTGAGCTTGATGCCTTGCGGTGGCAGCAGGTCCACGAAGGGATCGTGCTGCGGCGGCACGGCGGCGTGCACCGCATCCATGACGCCCTTGTAATCCTGTGGGCCGGTGATCGACAACAGGTCCGGGAAGCGTTCGGTGATGACGCTCTTGCGTGCGCCGAGACAACCGGTGACGATGACTCTGCCGTTTTCGGCCATCGCATCGCCGATTGCGTCGAGCGATTCCTCCACGGCGGAGTCGATGAAGCCACAGGTGTTGACGATCACGACATCGGCCGAGTCGTAACTCGCCACGGTTTCATAACCCTCGGCGCGAAGCTGGGTAAGGATGCGCTCGGAGTCGACCAGCGCCTTCGGACAGCCGAGCGAAACGAAGCCGATTTTCGGTGCAACGGATGGTGCGGCCTTGCGGCGGCTGCGAGGCGAAGCGACGGCGGACATGACTGCACCGACTAAGGCTGGGGCGGCATTTTACCCCGGCGGCGGGGAAATGGCGGCCGCAGCAGGCTCATTGCGCGCGGCGATTGATTGAACTGGCGAGGAAGTATTGAAACTAAGGATGCTCTGAAAAAGTATTTGAACCCTTCTCCCCCCCGGGAGAAGGGCAGGGATGAGGAATTCTCAATCAAGGGCTTCCCTTAACTTGAACCGCCCTCACCCAACCCTCTCCCGAAGGGAGAGGGTTTTTTCAGAGTTTTCCCAAGGGGGAGCGGTCTCAGTCATCGTGACGCCTGTTTACGAGGACGTACTTGCCGAATCAATAACCGCGGGACAGCCGCTGGTTACACTGTCGGCGGATGATTTGTCTTATCTGCCGTAAGGAGTCGCGCAATGAGCAAGCTGTTGAAGATCGCGCTGGGCGTGGTTGTGGCCTTGCTGATAGTTGTCGTGCTCGCGGTCGGCGCGTTCGCGCTGTTCTTCGATGCCAACGCTTTTCGTGGCCGGATCACCGAGCAGGTCAGGAAGGCGACCGGCCGCGAGCTCGTGATCGGCGATATTCACCTGAGTTTCTACCCGACGCTCGGCGCCCGCGTGCGCGACACGAAGCTCAGCAATGCTCCAGGTTTCGGCGACGCGCCGTTCGCGGTCATCGGCGAGGCCAATGTCGGCGTGCAGCTGCTGCCGCTGATTCTGCACCGCGAGGTCAGGGTCGGCACGGTCACACTGACCGGCCTGCAACTCAACGCCGTAAAGAACGCCGATGGCAAAAACAACTGGGACGATCTGGCGAAAGGCGGCGACAAACCGGCCACTCCGGAGCAGCCCGCGCCGGCCGGCGGCAGCGGCATCAAGTCCATCGACATCGGGGGCGTCAACATCAAGGACGCCGCGATCAGCTATACCGACGATCAGGCGAAGACTTCTTACGCGCTGACCAGGCTCAATCTCAAGATTGGCTCGATCCGCCCCGGCAAGCCTTTCGACTTCGCGCTGGATTTCGCGACGGCAGTCGCGCAGCCCGCAGTCGACGCGAACGTCAGCCTCGCTGCGAAGCTCGCGCTCGATCTCGAAAAGCAGTCGTTCGTCGCCGACAAGATCGCGCTCAAGGTCAAGGCGACGATGCCGGAGATGAAGGCCGACATCGAGCTCGGCGCCAATGTCAGCGCCGATCTGGCGAGCAAGGTCTACAAGACGGAGAAGCTGATCGGGAAGGTCGTCGCCGAAGGGAAGTCCCTGCCGGGCGGCACGCAGAAGATCGACTTCAACGGCGACGCGATCTACGACGGCGCCAAGGGCACGCTGAAATTCGCCGGCGGCGAGCTGGTGGCGGCCGGACTGACCGCCATGATCGCGCTCGATGGCACCGGCCTCAACGGCGAAACGCCGCGCTTCACCGGCCCGCTCAGCATCAAGACCTTCAACCCGCGCGAGCTTCTGAAAACCTTTGGCACGAAACTCGAAACCGCCGATGCCGGCGTGCTCAAGGAGATGAGCATCCGGGCCAAGCTCGATGCGACGACGAAGAGCGCGCGGCTCAACGACCTGACCATCAAGCTCGACCAGAGCACGATCACCGGCAGCGCCGGCATCGTCGATCTGGCAACGCAGGCCGCCGAGTTCGCACTGAAGCTCGATACGATCGACGCTGACCGCTACCTGCCGCCGAACAGCCCGGCCGGTGCACTCGCTGCGGCACCGGCAACGCCGGCAGAGAAGGCCAAGGCCGATGCCAAACCACTGCCGGTCGACGCGCTCGACAAGCTCAACGCGAGCGGCACCGTCGACATCGCGAAGCTCAAGCTGTCCGGCATCAACATGACCAATGTGAAACTCCGGCTCAACACAGCGAAAGGCGCCGACAAGCGCGTCGAGCTCGCGGCCAATCTCTACGGCGGCAGCGTGACCACGAACACGCGGATCACGCCCGGGGCACGGCCTGCGTACGCCGAGAGCCTGCGCCTGACGTCGATCGCCGCCGGTCCGCTGCTGAAAGATTTTACCGGCAAGGAATCGATGACCGGCGAAGGCAATGTTTCGCTCGACGTTACCGGCGCCGGCAAGACTCTGGGTGAGCTGAAGCGCGCGCTGAATGGCGACGTCGGTTTCAGCTTCGTCAACGGCGCGGTCAAGGGTTTCAATCTCGGCCAGATCATTCGCCGCGGCGACGCGCTGATGAAAGGCCAGCAATTCACTGAAAGCGAACCACAGCAGACCGACTTCACCGAACTGAGTGCGACCGGAAAAATCACCAACGGCATCCTGCAATCCGACACGCTGAATGCGAAGAGCCCGCTGTTCCGGCTCGACGGCGCCGGCAAGGTCGATCTGGTCAACGAGACGCTCGACTACACCGCGAAGCCAACCGTCGTGAACACCGCGAGCGGGCAGGGCGGCAAGGACCTCGGCGATCTCGCCGGCGTCGTCATTCCCATCCGCGTGACCGGGCCGTGGTCGGCGCCGAAATATTCGCTCGACCTGCAAGCGGCGTTGCAACAGAAAGCCACCGAAAAGCTGCGCGGACGGCTCGACGACCAAATCCAGAAGAAGCTCGGCGACAGCCCGCTCAAGGACCAGCTCAAGCAGGGTCTTGACTCGCTGTTCGGCAAGAAGAAGCCAGCCGCGCCGGCCCCCGCGCCAGCACCGGCGCCCGCAACAAGATGACCGACACGCCGTTCGCGGAACGCCTGCTCGCCTGGTACGACGCCGAAGGCCGTCACGATCTGCCGTGGCAGCAAAACCGCTCCGAGTATCGTGTGTGGCTGTCCGAAGTCATGCTGCAACAGACGCAGGTTGCGACGGTCATTCCGTACTTCGCACGCTTCGTTGCGCGCTTCCCCGATTTCTCTGCGCTCGCTGCGGCATCGATCGACGACGTGCTCGCGCTCTGGGCCGGCCTCGGTTACTACGCGCGCGGCCGTAATCTGCATGCGGCAGCGAAGCGTATCGTCGAAGATCACGGCGGCGAAATGCCGCGAGACATCGAGGCGGTGCAGGCGTTGCCTGGCGTCGGCCGGTCGACTGCCGCAGCGATTCTTGCCCAGGTCCATGGACAGCGCCACGCGATTCTCGACGGCAACGTCAAGCGCGTGCTTGCTCGTCATGCCGCGATTGACGGTTGGCCTGGCGCTGCAGCCACCGCAAAAAAACTCTGGACGATTTCGGAGAAATATCTGCCGCTCCAGCGACTCGCCGACTACACGCAGGCGATCATGGATCTCGGTGCGACCCTCTGCGCGGCGCGCAAGCCGGCCTGCGCACGCTGCCCGGTGGCCGAGGATTGCGCAGCGCGGCGGCAGGATCGCATCGGTGATTATCCAGCGTCGCGCCCCGCGCGTGCGCGTGCGCGACCGCTGCGCCGCGCCAATCTGCTGCTGATCGAAAACGCCGCAGGCGAAATCCTGATCGAACGCCGGCCGCCGGCAGGAATCTGGGGCGGCCTCTGGTGTTTGCCGATCGCGGAAGAGCAGGAGCTGCCGGAGACCGTGCTGTACGAGCGCTATGCGCTTCACGCGTTGCGGCGCGAGCCGTTGCCCGTCCTGCGCCACGCCTTCACACATTTCGAGCTCGAGATGACACCGATCCGTCTCAACGCCACGCTTGCGGAAGGCGCAGTCCATGAGCACGCGGGGCGACGCTGGATTAACATGCGAACTGCTGCATTGCCCGGCCTTCCCGCGCCCGTGCTGCAATTCCTCACCCGCCTCCGAGAACCACCCGACCCGTGTCCCGAACCGTCCAGTGCATCAAGCTCGGCGCTGAAGCCGAAGGCCTTGACCGCGCGCCGATCCCCGGCGAGCTCGGCAAGCGCATCTTCGAGCAGGTCTCGAAGCAGGCGTGGCGCGACTGGGTCGCCCACCAGACGCGCCTGATCAACGAATACAAGCTGGTCCTCGCCGACGCGGAAGCGCGGAAATTCCTGACCACCGAGATGGAAAAATACTTCTTCGGCGGCGAACTCGCCAAGACCAGCTATGTGCCACCGAAGAAGGCCTGATACCTGCGCCTGCGTCGCTTGACGGCGACTGCTCCGCTCACGTCTAATTGCGCGCTTCGCTGTAACTCTTGCACCTTGGCCGAGTAGCTCAGTCGGTAGAGCAGGGGATTGAAAATCCCCGTGTCGGCGGTTCGATTCCGTCCTCGGCCACCATTGATTTCATGCGCCCACGCGTTTGATGTGGCATGTCCGTACTTGCTCTTCGATACGCCCCATGTTCCAGCGGAGCATCTTGCTGATCGAAACATGAGCAGGGGCGGATTAGCGACGAGCAGGTCAATGCGCTTCCCACGGCTGCCGAAGTCGCGCTTTCAGGCGCTTGCTGTGGCCAGCGGAAAGCCCTTTACGACCAGAGCTGCCGATTCCTGGCTCCATTGAACGGGCACAGTCCGCTCTTCGAAGTCTTCCAGAAAGCCCTTGTCGCGGAAAAACTCCTGGGCGTGGATCACGCGGTCGCCGCGGGCATTGCGTTGCTTCAGCAACAAGCCGCCGCCGGATTGCTGGGTCAGCGGGACGATCAGGATGTTTTTTTCGCGTGCGAGCAGGGCTACCGATACGGCGCCACGCAGGTAGGTATCGCAGAGTTCTCGAGAGAGGTAGAAGTTGCCGTGCGCAATCGATACTTCTCGCAATAACGAAACGGCGGGCAACTCAGGTGCTGCGACATCCCGGTTCGTCGCGCCATCAGCGTGTGCTCCTTCGTGCGAAGGATATTCGTCGATGATGCCCTGAATGTCGCGGATGACTTTGCGCGCCGACGCCAATACCGGTTCGCAGAGATCCAGACCGAAGTCCAGGCTGCGGGCTTCGACCAGGAACACGGTGACGTCGGTGGGGAAGGCAGCACCGAATATCTTGCGTCCAGCGGCAAGCGCGTGCTGCCAGCGGAAGTCATGCAGGCTGTAACCCGGCTCGGGCTCGCTTTCGAGTTCCTCGCCCGGCACCCTGAAAATCGCGCCCGCTTCAGAGCCGCTCTTCGATGCATCGACAATGATCAACTGGCCGGCGCCGCGAGCCTGGAACATCACGTCCATGCCGCCGGTGCCGGCGTCGAAGACTCTCACATGAGCGCGCGGGTGCAGGCGCAGACTGGCCTGCAGCGCCTGCGCTACGAACACGCCGACACCGTCGTCGGAGCGATTCGAGTTGCCGCAGCCAATGACGCAGAGCATGACGAGGTCGAGGGCCTAAATGCGCCAGAGCCGGCACGACCATGCGGGCCGAACCGGGATATGCAACTCCGGGAGATCGCAGAATTGCCGGTGCACGACGTAGTACATGCAGGTCTCGCAGGACTGGCTCATTCCCACGTCGTCAGCAGGGTCTTCATAGGGACGTTCGGTGAAGCCGGCGATACGAAGCTTGCCGGCGTAATCCGTCGCCTGCAGTTGCTGCAAGCGCGCAACGATCCGGTTGACCTCGTCGCTCGTGTAAGCACGCTGCCGCCATTCCGTCTCAACGCCGGACTGGAGCTGTATTTCCAGACTCTGTCGCGTTGCTTCTTCGACATCCATGGCGATTTTCCGGAGCCCCAGGCGCTGGAATCAGATGCGCCAGAGCCGGCACCACCAGTCGGGTTCTACCGGCACGGCGAGCTCCGGTAGATCGCACCATTTGCGATGGACCAGGTAGTACATGCATTCCTGACAGCGCATTTTGTCTTCGCCGTATGGGTAATTGGTGAATCCCGACAGCACCAGCTTGGCTTTGAGATCGTCCGGGTCCAACTCCCGCAGAGCCCCGAGAATAGCGGTGAATTGATGATTGTCTTCCGGGAACGGTTCGGTCTGGGTTTTCAGACCGCCCGCCAATATCTTGTCGATTCGCTCTCTAAGGGCGTTTTCCTGGCCGTTCAGCATAAATCCTCTCCTCCTGCGCACCGGCGAAAAAGGGTACATCGCAGATGACTCTGCAATGTACCCCGGTCTTCTCACCCTCCGTATTATTAGTTTCGGAGGTTCGGTGACTGCCCGCTAACCGACGCGGAACCGCGCCAGTTCTTTCCCGGTCTTGGCATCGTGCGCGTGTACGGTGCAGACCAGGCAGGAATCGAACGAGCGGGCGACATGGCCGACCTCGACCGGATCGGTCGGATCGGCGATCGGCGCCCCCATCAGCGCTTCCTCGATAGGACCGCGAATACCCTTGCCGTCACGCGGCCCGACGTTCCAGGTGGTCGGCGCGACGATCTGATAGTTCTTGATCTTGTTGTCCTTGACTTCGATCCAGTGGCACAGCGCGCCACGGATCGCCTCGGTGGCGCCCCAGCCACGGCCGTCGCGCTCTTTCGGCTTGATGTACCACGGGTCGTTCAGCTTGAACTCGCGCAGGCAGTGTTCGGTCTGGCGATACAGCTTCACGGTTTCGTGCATGCGCGCGATCTGGCGCAGATGCAGCGACGGCCCGCCCATCTTCTTGTACATGTCGAGAATCAGCGGATCGTAGTGCTGCCAGGATTCGCCGTGCTTGCCGCCAGCGACCAGCTGCCGGGCAAACGGGCCGGCTTCCAGGCGCCCCATCTGCTCGTGATTGACGGCCGTGGCCCAGGAATAACTACCGTTGAAGTCGGTGGTGTTCTTCTGCCGGGCTTTGGTCGTGCGGTCGAACGGATGAACGTCCGCAGTGCCCTCGTCGTACCAGGCGTGGGTCGTGTTTTCACGAGCGAACTTCTGCTCCATCAGCGCATGCGTGTCGGCCTTGCCGTCGTAGACGCCGCTCTTCATGATCAGGGCGGCGTTGCGCCCGTCGATCGTCGGCTTCTGATACTTGTCCTCGTGCGGCAGATAGCCCCAGGAGACGTATTTGCCGACGCCGCCGCCATACTTGTGCAGGCCGATGTCCAAACCCATGCGCCAGTAGAAGCCCAGATCGGAATTGGCATGCGCCGGGCTTTCGTCGAGCCAGGTCATGAAATCGTCGTAGCTCTTGATCTGCTCGTAGCGCTCCAGCGTGCAGCCGAGCCAGCAGGGCTCCAGCCAGGTCTTCTTGTAATACTCCAGCAGCGACCAGGAACGGGTGATGTCCGAAAGTGTGGGCGCGCACATCACGCCGCCCGGAACCATGTAGCTCGAATGCGGCCACTGTCCGCCGAACAGCGCATAGATTTCCACCGGCTTGCCGGATACCGTCACACCGAGTTCGTACGAAGTGCCGGTGAACGGTGCGAAACGCTTGCAGGCTTCCTCGTAATACTTGCTGTTCCGGTACTTCTTGTTGGTCATGTCGATCGCGTAAAGACCATAGAAGTAGCGTGGCTGACTCTGCAGGCTCTCGGAGAGCTGGCCGATGTTGCGCGCCAGAATCGCGTTGCGCGGCACTTCCGTCTGCCAGGCCGTGTCCAGCGCCCAGGCGGCGCAGGTGAGATGCGAGGCGCCGCAGATGCCGCAGGCGCGCGGGGTGACCACGAGCCCGGCTTGCGGATCCTTGTCGCGCAGAATGATCTCGAAGCCGCGGAACAACTCCGCCGAGGTCCAGGCGTTCTTGACGACGCCGTCCTCGATGTCCACGCGGACATCGAGATCGCCTTCCACACGTCCGACCGGCGAGATGTCTAATGTTTGCACTGCCATGATGGCGTCTCCTCAGATATTCGAGAATGAGTGGATTGGGTCAGACGACGAAGATGTCCTGTTCGGCCCAGGCCGGTGCAGCGTTCTTGGCGGCGCCGGTGAGGGCGATGTAGCCCGCCTTGTTGATGCCGGCCGGCAGATCCTTGGGCACGCCCATCACGGTCTGGGTCTTGAACACGGTTCCCGGATTCAAATCGAAGAACGGGAACTCCGGCTCCGTGCAACCAAGGCAGGGCATGCCGGCACGGGTCTTCGAGGACTGACGATTCCAGAGGATGCGGTTGCAGGGCGAGTGCGTCATTGGCCCACGGCAGCCCAGGTCGTAGAACAGGCAGCCTTTGCGCTGGCCGAACTCGGTTGCAGAGACCTTGTAGGCGAAGTGCATGTTTCGCGTGCAGCCGGTCTGCGTGAAACTCTGGAAGAACGTCTTCGGTCGTTGCAGATCATCGAGTCCGATGTCGCCACCACGCCCGGTGGCGATGGCGACGACGATCTGCGTGATCCAGTCAGGATGCGCCGGGCAACCTGGAATGTTCACGACCGGAAGTCCGGACTTGGACTTGAAGTTCTGCCCCAGGAAGCCGCCATGGTTGCGCTTGAGGAACTGCAAGCCTTGGGAGTCGCTCGGGTTGGGCGCAGTCGCCGGGATGCCGCCCCAGGTGGCGCAGTCGCCAACCGCCACGACGAACGTAGCGGCGTCGCATAACTCCTTGACCCACTGCTTCATCGGCCTTCCGGCGAAGCGGTTCCACTCACCAGTGCCGCCGGGCGCATTCACCACCGTGCCCTCGAAGACGAAAATGTCGAGCGCGATCTTGCCGGACACGCAATCGCGCAGAATCTTCTGCAAGTTGTCGCCCAGCTCCACGCCGAGCGAAGGGTGCCAGAGGATGTTGATGCCGAAATCGGTGACCAGATCGACCGCACTGGGCTCTTCGGCGTTGAGGAAGGACATGGTGTTGCCGGAACAGGCCCCACCCTGCAGCCAGAGTAGATTTGCCATCTCGAAGCTCCTCCTGCGTTATTTATTTCGGTTGACTGCTGGCGCGCCGTAGCACTGAAATTCTTGCCCGATACTCGCTCCAAATCCAACTAGCGCAATGGCTGTGCCACAGTACAAAATGTATTTTTATCAAAGTTTTAAAAAAACTCATCGCGAAAAAATCTGCTAAGTCGATTTACACCCCAGCGACAAGCGCAAAGATGATTTACAGCGATGACATGACGACAAACCGCGAGCCGAACTCCAAAAACCCCCGGCCGTGAATCGGCCGGGCAGGGAGGCTTCCACGGTGTCGTCGATCCTGGCCCTTCCGTTCGCGCGCGACGTACGGGAGCCGGACGGAGAGAAACTCAGAAGCGATAACCAACGCCGAAGCTGACAAGGAAAGGATTGATATCGTCCTTGGCCCTGACCCGGCCGAGGATGGTGTCGACGTTGGCGTCCACGCTAAGGAAAATCTGGTTGACTTCGAAGTTCAGAAACAGATTCCTGGAAATGTTGTAGTCGACACCGGCTTGCACCGCCGCACTCGGATTGAAAACGTGTCGAAACGAGACATCGTTCACGACACCCTGGCCGCGAGAGGGATTGGTGGCGAACAACCAGACAAAGCTGACGCCGGCACCCAGGTACGGATTGAATGCCGAGTGGGGACCGGCGAAGTGATATTGCAGGGTCAGGGTCGGCGGCAACACGGTTGTCGCGCCCACATCCAGGTCGCCATTGGGTGATACCGCTGTTACCGCAGTCCCCCGTGCGTTGATCGATGGCCGAAAGAGGGTGGCGATTAACTGCGTGGCGATGTGGTCGGTGAAGTAATAGTAAAAGTCGATTTCAGGGGCAAGCCGGTTGGACACATCCACTCTGCCGCCGACGGCTTCGATTGAACTGCCACTGTTCTCCGGAAACACGCCGAGGGCTTTCAGCTTGATTCCAAAATCGCCAGCCTGGCTGCCGATTGCCGGAGCATTGCCCCCCGCCGCTGTCACCGCTGTCGAAAAACCGAGGAACCCGAGAACACACCCGAGAAAGACTTTGCGCCATGTCGGCATTTTCGCTTCGACGCGCCGTCTGGAGAGTTCAATGGAATTCTGATCGCATGTCGCGAATCGCGTGCAGCCTGATATGCACCGTAATAGTGTCATTGGCGGACTCCTCCACTTGATTGTTGGAGCGCGCTCAAGGCGCGTCCCAAGCGTACTTTTTGCACGCTTGGGACGATCGAGGGCAATGCCCGTGCCATCACGCGCGAACCCGATCTAAAGTTTATTTTTCAAACAGTTATGACATTGTCAGGTTGGGGCCGTCGTAGCCGTGAACTGCAAAGGGTCTTTGCATTCAGGCGGCAAACGCAAACCAGCTTTGCTATTCGACTCGTCTTGTCCGGCATATCAACCGTTGCGGTTACCGCACACCGGGCACTGCGTTTCCAGGGTGTAGCCAAACCAGATACCTTGGCAGCGGCTGCACCAGTGGCCATTGGTTTGCTCGGGCGTCAGGCCGAGTTGAATCGCGAGCGGTGTAACGCCAAGATCTTTGAAGCCGCCCGGCGTTCCCGGTGGAGTCGTCCGGGATTGCGGAAATTGCACGAGCGTGGGAGAGCTCCACTTCGAATCCGAAAGATCATCGCTGCGGTCAGGCATGGATGCAGGCCCTCATCTATTGCCGGCGATTAATGACTATCGCCGTGGTCCAGCTTATAGCGTTTGATTTTGTTGGCAAGACCAACGCGAGAAATTCCCAACTCTCGTGCTGTGCGACTGTGATTCCATTTGTTGCGCAGAAGGCTCTGCGAAACAAGATGAACTTCGAGAGACTCGACCTTTTCCTTCAGCGTGGCCTTGTCCTTGAGAAAGTCGGGTTGCCGGGTGTCTGCGATATTGGCGGGAAAGAGCCGGGCAAACTCGGGCGACATATGTTTGCGCGACAGGAATTCGCCGTCGCTGGCGAGCGCGACCATACGCCGCATTTCGTTTTCCAGTTCGCGGACATTTCCCGGAAACGAGTGCGCTTGCAGGCGCTGCATGACATCTGGAGAGATGCCGGCGATCTTCCGATTGATCGATGACGCATATTTCTTCGCTGCGTGATCGGCCAGCACCGGAATGTCTTCGGCTCGATCGCGCAAAGGTGGTATAGCGATTTCAAAGCCGCGCAATCGATAGTAAAGATCCTGGCGGAATTCACCTTTCGTCACCAGGTCATGCAGTGGACGGTTCGACGCGGCGATGATGCGTACGTTGCAATGCCGCGTTTCATGGGTGCCGACGGGCTTGACCTCTCCCTCTTGCAGAAACCTCAGAAGGCTGACCTGAAACGCGGGCGACACCTCTGAAATTTCGTCGAGAAAAACGGTCCCGCCATCGGCTGCCGGGAATAGTCCGAGACGGTCGCTGATGGCGCCGGTGAAGGCGCCGCGCCGATGCCCGAACAGCTCCGACTGGAGCAGTTCATTGGAGAGGGCGCCGCAGTTCTGGGCGAGAAATGGATAATGCTTGCGCGGCCCGAAAAAATGGACGGCGCGCGCCATCAGTTCCTTGCCGGTTCCGGTTTCGCCTTGAATCAGAACGGGCAGGTCGGTGGCGGCTGCCTTGCGCGCCAGATTGCAGACTCCGACCATGAGCTCACTGGCGAATACGAGCTTGTCGAACTCGTAAGTGTTTTGCAGCAGGTTGGTCATCGTGTTGTTCTGCCGATGCAACACTTCGTCGGCGAACTTGAGTTCACGGCTCAGGTAACGATGCCGGCGCGCCAGTTCGCGGCTCTCCAGCGCCCGCTTGATGAGCAGCATGATCTGATCCGACTGCCATGGCTTGGGCACGAGTTGATAGACCGCTGCCTCGTTGATCGAGCGGATCATTTCGTTGTGATCCGTGTCGGCCGTCATCAGAATCCGGACGGATTCTGGATGGGAAATCCGCGTCTGCCGAAAAAAATCGACGCCGCTCATGTCGGGCATGCGCTGGGTACAAAGCACCAGATCGATGGCCTCCCGATCCAGTACCGACAACGCCTCACGTCCGGACGACACGGCGAAGGTGCGGTAGTTCTGTTCCAGGAAATGAGCCAAGGGCACCCGGACGTGAGCGTCGTCGTCGACAATCAGAACGGTCCATGCACCATCAGCTTGCATATAGTTTGTTGTCATCCTGCAAACTTCGTTGGCACGTTAGCACGCTTCTGCAGAACCATAAAGATGGGCAGAGGAATCTCTGGCTGAATGCCCCTCCAGTCAAAGTGGACCGACCCGGCGCAAAAAAAGCGCGACGAGCCGAGCCCGTTGCGCCTCTTTCCGCAACGGCTTCACCCGCGAACGATTTCCGGCTTCATCCCGTAAAGAATCCAGAACAAACTGCTTTGCGCCTGCGGATCAACCGCGTTCATTTTCAGCGCCTATGTATTAGAACCATGTCGCGCAAATAATTAATGCACAAGTCGATAGCTGAATGGGTCACTACTCAGGTTAAAAGTGTAAATGTAGTTTTCATTTCATCCAATAAGTTGACATGTTGATTGTGCGCGTGCAGATTCCAGTTCGAAGTCGAAATAAAAACAACAAGCCGGACGAAAATTCGTTCGGCACCGGAGGAGGACGCGGTGACACAGTCATTGGCCATGTCTCAGGTAGAGGCCGCGCTCAAGGCGGTCGAGTCGGATCCGGCGACGCCGGCGGAAAAAGCCGAGATGCTCATGGAAATTGCCATGGGCATGCAGATGCGTCCGAAAACGGCGGAGCAACTGGATCAGGCAGTGCTGCTGTACCGGCGTGCCCTGGAAATCTGTCCGGCGGGTTCGCCACTGTTGCGGGCGCGAGTCACCACACGCCTTGGCACGGCGTTGCAGGCGCTGCCGTCGGGCGGCGCCACTGCGCTGAAGGAAGCGCGGGACTGCTACGAGACGGCGCTGTTGACGCTGAAAGACAACGGCAAGCCCGAGGAAGTCGCCGAGCTGGAGATGAATCTCGGGCTCGTGCAGCAATCGCTGTCGGCTGCCGGAGGCGCGCGCCTGCATGACGCGATCCAGTGCTATCACCGGGCGCTGCGCACTTTCACCCGCGAAGCCTATCCTCAGGAGTTCTCGATCCTGCACAACAACCTCGCCATCGCCTATCTGTCGATCCCTTTGTCGGACGAACGCGGGAAGATGCGCGAAGCACTCGCGGTGCAGTCTTTCGAGGAAGTGCTCAAGGTCGTCAACCTGGTCGATCATCCGAGCGAATACGCGATGATCCAGAACAATCTCGGCAACGCGCTTCAGTACGCCTCAAGCGGCCACGCGCTGGAAAACAACCTGCGGGCGCTCGATGCCTACGACGAGGCCTTGAAGGTCCGCAACCCACGCGACACGCCGTTCGAATACGCGAACACGATTTCGAACAAGGCCAACGTGCTGAGGAATCTGCCGGACGATCCCGACCACCCCGGGCTCGGCCGCGAAGCGTCATTGAGCAAGGCGCGCGAACTGTATCGGGAGGCGCAACTTATCTTCGCCAGACTCAACGAATCGAACAATGCCGGCGTCGTCGAAGAGGCGCTGGTGGATATCGAACGGGAACTCACGGAACGACCACATCCACGCGGTAACGGCGATGCCCGCGCCAACGCGTCATAGACCGCTGCAACCAGCCGGAGATCCGAATGAACGAAGTGACGCAGCAGCTGGCCAGCGGGCAATTGACCGCTGTCACCATCATCGTCTGGACGCTTGTCGCATTCCTGATCGCGATTGCCGGTGGCGCAGCGGCGGGCTGGAAGCTTGGCGCCAAGGATCTGGGCGGCGGGGTCGCCGCCTTGATCGGAGGCATGTACGGCCCGGTCGCGGCGGCGCCGGGCGTGCTGGCCGGACTGATCGTTCTCGCCTGTGTTCTCTAGGAGAAAGCTCATGTGGCCCATGTTCAGCAATTCGCTACAGCTGTTCCTGAAGGGAAAATTATTTCGCGACCCGGGCGCGGTATTCCGGCAATGGCTGATCGGGTTCGTCGTCACCATCGTCGTGGTGGTGGCGCTGCGCATGGTCGGCGCGCCTTTGTGGCTGAGCGTGGTGGTCGCGGCGCTCGCAGCCGGCATTGCGCAACCCTACCTGTTCAAGAATCTGAAGTACGCCTGATGCGCTTTCCATGAACAGCTCACTCGCTTATCCCGCCGAGTCTTATCGCAGCGAAGCGCCAGTCGACGATCTCGAGGTGCTGGTGCAGGCGATCACCCGCCTGGAGTCTATCGTCGCCGGCTGGGACGAAACGCATATCCTGACCGTGCAGGCGTTGAAGTCGGCGATCGAGGACCTGCACAAGGAAGCGCTGAAGCGGCTGATCCGCGCGCTGAAGGACGACCCGGCGGCCGGTGCGAAACTGCGCGAGGCGCTCGGCGACCCGGTGGTCTATGGCGTGCTGCGCTTCCATGGTCTGATCAAGGCGCCACTGGCCGAACGCCTCAACACCGCGCTCGACGAAGTGCGGCCGGCGCTGGCGGGTCATGGCGGCGGGGTCGAACTGGTCACGATCAAGCCGCCCGATACCGTGGAGCTGCGCCTGACCGGTTCCTGTCACGGCTGCCCGGCGTCGGGCCAGACACTCAGTGAAGGTGTCGAGAAAGCGATCCGCGCGCATTGCCCGGAGATCGTCCACATCAACCAGGTCAGCCGCAGCGCGCCGGAAACGTCGGCCGATGGCAGCTCGACAATCCATTTCATCAGCCCGTTCGCGATGCACGCCAAGGCCGGCTGGCTGGACGTCGGCACGCTCGACGAAGTGCCGGAAGGCGGCATCAGCGAGCGCAAGATCAAGGGGCGCTCGGTGCTCTTGTCGAAGCGCGGCGACACCGTGAGTTGCTTCGACAACAGCTGCGCGCACCTCGGCATGCCGCTGGAAATGGGCGAGATCAGCGAAGGCGTGATCACCTGCTCGTATCACGGCTTCCAGTACCTGCTTGAAACCGGCGAGTGCCTGACTGCGCCGGAAGTGCAGCTGAAGGTGCACGCAGTACGCGTCACTGGCAACCGCGTACAGGTCCGGCTGGAGGAATGAGCCGTGTCTGCCGTCGTCCCCATCGCTATTCACGTCACTCTGAAGCCGTCACTGAAGCGCCCCCCGGCGCCGTCGTCACTGTCCGTACTGGATCGGGGTGGCCCGCGTGTCTGTATCGGCGGTGGCCGGGGTGAGGACGACCTCGCGATTCCGGTCAAGCCGGATGCCCTGACCCTGTTCGGTCCACGCGGCGCCTGCCTGATGTCAACTGAAGGTCCGTTCTGGATTGCCGATACCGGGCATCACCGCCTGCTCGGTTGGGCGAAGACGCCGGAAGGCGACGGCGTCCCGGCCGACTGGGTCATCGGCCAGCCCGATTTTTCGCGTGAAGGTCGCAACGCCAGGGGCGAGCCAGGCGCGACCACGCTCAACGTGCCCACTGGCATCACGCCCTGCGGCGAGGGCTTCGCCCTGGCCGATGCCTGGAATCATCGCGTGCTGATCTGGAAACGCATGCCGCGCGATCACAACGTCCCCGCCGACATCGTGATCGGACAGCAGGATTTTTCTTCAGTGGAGTCGAACTGCGGTAAGAGTGTCGCATCGGCAGAGAGCCTGTTCTGGCCTTATGGCGTGCACTGGGACGGCGCGCGCCTCTGGGTGGCGGATTCCGGTAATCGCCGCGTGCTGATGTGGAATGGAATTCCTCAGCGCCACGGCCAGCGCGCGGACCTCGTGCTTGGGCAGACGAATTTCGACTGTCGCGACGAGAACGGCGGCGGCGAGCCGAGCGCCCGCAGCATGCGCTGGCCGCACGCGATCACGTTCTGGCGCGGCAAGCTCTGCGTCACCGACGCCGGTAACAACCGCATCATGATCTGGGATGCCGTGCCCACGATCGACAACGAACCCTGCGACTGGCTGCTGGGCCAGAGTGACGTGCGGCTGGTCGATCACAATCAGTCGCTGTACTGGCCGGGCGCGGCAACGCTGCACATGCCGTACGGTGTCGCCGCTGCGGGCGACTGGTGCATCGCCGCCGATACTGCCAACTCGCGCCTGATCGCATGGCATATCGACGATTGCCGCAGCGGCGCCGATTCGCGAGCGTTGACCGGGCAGTCGGAGTTCAACGCCAAGGGCGACAACGGCTGGCACGCGCCGACCCGGGACAGCCTGTCCTGGCCTTACGGAATCACCACCTGCGGCAACACCGCCGTGATCGCCGATTCCGGCAACAACCGCGTGCTGCTCTGGAAGCTTGCGCCGGAGCTGGCGCCATGAACGAGCTTGCCACCGCGATCGACGTCGACGACCGGGCCGAGTTGATCCGCGTGCGCGGGCTGGTCCAGGGTGTCGGCTTCCGCCCAACGATGTGGCGCCTGGCGCGTCGCCACGGATTGCGCGGCTGGGTCGGCAATGACGGGCAGGGCGTGCGCCTCCATGTCTGCGGGAGCGCCGCTGCGGTCGATGAATTCGTGCTCGATCTCGCGCGCGAAGCGCCGCCGCTCGCGCGCATCGACCGGATCGAGCGCGAGCCAGCAACCGTTTTGCCGCCCGATGCCGGATTCCATATCGCAACCAGCGATGCCACCCCCGTAAAAACCGGTGTGGCCGCAGATGCCGCGACCTGCCCGGACTGCGTGCAGGAAATCTTCGATCCGTTCGCACGCCGCTTCCGCTATCCGTTCACCAACTGCACGCACTGCGGGCCGCGGCTCAGCATCATCGCGAAGGTCCCATACGACCGCGTCAATACGACGATGGCCGGGTTTGCGCTATGCCCGGCCTGTGGCGCGGAAAATCGCGATCCGGCTGACCGCCGCTTTCACGCCCAGCCCGTTGCCTGCCACGTCTGCGGACCCAAGCTCGTGCTCGAACGCACTGACGGCCGCGCCATCGCGCTCGACTCACTGTCGATCCTCGACGAAGCCGACGCCGCCTGCACGCTGCTCCAGCGCGGCCATGTCGTTGCGATCCAGGGACTGGGCGGCTATCAACTGGCCTGCGACGCCACCAACGTCGATGCGGTGGCGCGCCTGCGCGCCGGAAAGCGCCGCGAGCGCAAACCTTTTGCGCTGATGGCGCGCGATCTCGACGTCATCCGCGGCTATGCCCGAGTCGGCGATTCGGAGGCTGCACTGCTGGCGAGTTCGGCAGCGCCCATCGTGTTGCTGGAACGTTCGGCAAGCTCATCGACACCGGTCATCGCGGAAGCCGTGGCGCCGGGCCTGAACCTGCTCGGCTTCATGCTGCCGAACACGCCGGTGCATCATCTGCTGCTGAAACGCATGAAGCGGCCGATCGTGCTGACCAGCGGCAATCTCAGCGATGAGCCGCAAGCCATCGAACGCAGCGACGCGCGCCAGCGGCTGGGCGCCATCGCCGAATATTTCCTTGAGCACAACCGTCCGATCGCGCGCCGCGTTGACGATTCCGTCGCCCGCATCGTCGCTGGACGGCCGCGCATCCTGCGCCGCGCGCGGGGCTACGCGCCGGCCGCGCTGCCGCTGCCGCCCGGGTTCGAGAACGCGCCGCGCGTGCTCGCCTATGGCGGCGAGTTGAAGAACACGTTCTGCCTGCTGCGCGACGGCGCGGCCATCCTGTCGCCGCACATCGGCGATCTGCAGGATGCGCTGACCCGCGCTGATTACCGCAAGGCGATGAATGACTTCCGCGCCTTCTTCGAATTCGAGCCGGAGGCGCTGGCCTGCGATCTGCACCCCGACTATTCATCGACGCAGATCGCTCTTACGGAAGGCGCCCTCAGCGGCCTGCCGGTGCTGGCCAGCCAGCATCATCACGCCCACATCGCCGCCTGCATGGCCGAGAACGGCGTGCCTCGCGACGCCCCGCCGCTGATTGGCGTCGCACTCGACGGCATGGGTTTCGGTGATGACGGTACGCTCTGGGGCGGCGAATTCCTGCTCGCCGATTATCTCGGCTACCAGCGCTTCGGCACGTTCAAACCGGTGGCGCTGATCGGCGGCGAAGCGGCGATCCGCGAGCCGTGGCGCAACACTTACGCGCACATCGTCGCGCAGATGGGCTGGCCGACGTTTGCGATGAACTACGCCGAGCTCGATCTTCATCGATTTCTCGAACGCCAGCCGCGCGAGCTGCTCGACGGCATGATCAGGCGCGGCGTCAATGCCCCGCTCGCGAGTTCCTGCGGACGCCTGTTCGATGCGGCGGCTGCGGCGATGGGCCTGGCGCGCGAGCGGGCTTTGTACGAAGGGCAGGGCGCCATCGAAATGGAAGCGGCAGTCGACCGCGACTGCCTGGAGAACGAGGACGACATCCTCAGCTATCCCTTCCCGATCCCGCGCATGGCCGGCTTGCCGTACATCGAACCGCTCGGCATGTGGTCGTCGCTGTTCGGCGATCTGATCCTGAACACGCCGGTCGGCGTGATGTCGGCGCGCTTTCACCGCGGACTCGCCAAGGCGATCGTGCGCATGGTCGAGAAGATTGCCATCAAGGTCGGCGGCGAAGATACGCCGCTGCGTATCGCCGCACTGTCCGGTGGCGTGTTCCAGAACCGCGTTCTCTTCGAGCGCGTGGTCGCCGGACTGGAGGCGAAAGGCTTCACCGTGCTGACCCACAGCCGCGTGCCCTGCAACGACGGTGGCCTGGCCTGGGGTCAGGCGGCTATTGCCGCGGCGCGGTTGCTGCAATCACAAGATCAATAAAGAGGAGAGCTCGCCATGTGTCTAGGCATTCCGGGTCGCGTCGTCGAAATCACCGACGTCCGCAACAAGCTGGCCATGGTCGACGTCTGCGGCGTGCGCCGCCAGATCAACCTCGCCTGCGTGGTCAATGAAGAACATTCGGTGGAGTCCTGCGTCGGCGACTGGGTGCTGGTGCATGTCGGCTTCGCAATGAGCCGGATCGACGAGCACGAAGCGGAACTGACGCTGAAACTGCTCAACGAGCTCGGTGAGGCGCAGGCCGAAATCGAGGCGATGCGGCAGTCGCATGCCGCCTGATGTGGACCTGCCGACGAAACACTGACCATGTCCGCGCCCATCCAGAATCCGAAGCTCGCCGGGCTCTATCCGTTCCTCGCTGGTGAGCGTCAGGACGCAGGACTTCTCGAGCAGGGGCTGCTGGAATCGTTGCGGCAGAAGGCTGAAGAAAGCGTAGCGGTGAAAAGCCGATTCTTCCGCGAGTGCGGTGCGCAGGTGGTTGCCGCAGCCCACGCAATCGCCAAGGTCTATCGCGGCGGCGGTCGGCTCTACACGATGGGTAACGGTGGTTCCAGTTGCGACTCGGCACACATCGCCGTGGAGTTCCAGCATCCGGTCACGGCGGGGCGCCCGGCCTTGCCCGCGCGCAACCTCGCCGACGACTGTGCCATGTTGACTGCCGTCGGTAACGATGTCGGCTTCAAGTACGTGTTCAGCCGCCAGGTGATTGCGCAGGTTCGTGCCGGCGACGGCCTGATTGGAGTCTCCACTTCCGGCAATTCGGAGAATCTACTTCTCGCATTCACGGTCGCCAAGGAGCGCGGCGCGACGACCATCGCACTCGCTGGCGGCGACGGCGGCAGGATGCGCGGCCATGCCGACATCGACCACTGCCTGGTCGCGCCCAGCGACAGCATTCACCGCGTGCAGGAAACGCATGTGGCGATCTATCACATCCTGTGGGATCTGACACACACCTTGCTGGCCGACGATCGTGGCTCGGCTGCCGTCTCCGCAATGAAGGAGCAATAAGCATGCGCTACGCCGATGAATTCCGGGACCCCGGCAAGGCCCGCGCCCTGGTCGGCGAAATCACGCGTCTGGCTGCGCCGCTGTCCGCCGCACGCGGTCGGCCCTTGCAGGTGATGGAAGTCTGCGGCGGCCACACCCACACCATCTTCCGCTACGGCTTGAAGGCGATGCTGCCGGAGGACACGATCGAGTTCGTGCATGGCCCCGGCTGCCCGGTCTGCGTCCTGCCGATGGGGCGCGTGGATGACTGCGTAGCCCTCGCCCGCGATCCACAAATCATCTTCACGACCTTTGGCGACGCCATGCGCGTGCCCGGTTCGCAGGGCAGCCTGCTGCACGCGAAGGCCAATGGGGCGGATGTCCGAATGGTCTATTCGCCACTCGATGCGCTGCAGCTGGCACGCGTCAATCCGACGCGCGAGGTGGTGTTCTTCGCACTCGGCTTCGAGACCACGATGCCGAGCACCGCACTGACCGTGCTGCAAGCGCGGCGCGAAGGCGTCAAGAACTTCTCGCTGTTCTGCAATCACATCACGATCATTCCGACGATCAAGGCAATTCTCGACTCACCTGAATTGAATCTCGACGGCTTTCTCGGCCCCGGCCACGTCAGCATGGTGATCGGCAACCGGCCTTACGATTTCATCGCCGATCATTATCGCCGGCCCATCGTCGTCGCCGGCTTCGAGCCGCTCGACCTTCTGCAATCGCTCTGGATGGTGCTCAAGCAGCTTAGCGAGGGCCGCTGCGAAGTCGAGAATCAATACAAGCGCATCGTGCCCGAAGACGGCAACGAACAGGCGCTCGCGGCCTTGACCGAAGTGTTCGAGCTGCGCGAGTTTTTCGAATGGCGGGGCCTGGGTTCGATTGATCACTCGGGCGTGCGCATGCGCAAGGAATTTGCCGGCTTCGATGCCGAGCGCAAGTTCTCGGTGCCGAACCTGAAGATTGCCGATCCGAAATCCTGCCAGTGCGGCGAAGTGTTGAAAGGCGTGATCAAGCCGCAGCAGTGCAAGGTGTTCGGCACGGCCTGCACGCCGGAGCGTCCGCTCGGTGCGCTGATGGTGTCGTCGGAAGGTGCTTGCGCTGCCTACTACCAGTACGGGCGCATCGATGTGAAAGAACATCGGCCGCCTGCGGCAGCAAGGGTCTGAATCATGGACGGCCCGGCGATTCCAATGACGAATACCGTGACCATGGCGCACGGCGGCGGCGGCCGCGCCATGCGCGGGCTGATCGAGAAAATCATTCTGCCGGCTTTCGACAATCCGCTGCTCGCCGGGCTCGAAGACCAGGCGCGCATCGCGATCGCGGAATTAGCTGCGCAGGGCGATCGCCTTGCATTCACGACCGACTCCTACGTCGTCACGCCGATCGAATTCCCCGGCGGCGATATCGGCAAGCTCGCGGTCTGCGGCACGGTGAACGACCTCGCAGTCTCCGGCGCGCGGCCGCTGTTTCTGTCCTGCGGGCTGGTGCTGGAAGAGGGGCTGGAAATGGCGGCGCTGACCAAGGTCGTCCAGAGCATGGCGCGCACGGCGCGCGAGGCCGGCGTGACGATCGTCACGGGTGATACCAAGGTCGTGGAACGTGGTGCGGCCGATCGCGTGTTCATCAATACCGCCGGCATCGGCGTGGTGCCGGCCGGTGTCAACATCTCGGCGACGCGCGCGCAACCCGGCGATGCCGTGATCGTCAACGGCAACCTCGGCGATCACGGTGTCGCGATCCTGCTGGCGCGCAACGAGCTGGCGCTGGCGGCCGAGGTGTTCAGCGATTGCCAGCCGCTCTACGGCCTGGTCGCCGCAATGCTCGTCGCCTGCCCCGACATCCACTGCCTGCGCGATGCCACGCGTGGTGGTGTCGCCACGGTGCTCAACGAGTTCGCGGTCAGCTCCCATGTCGGCATCCGCCTGCGCGAAGCGGCGTTGCCATTGAACGAAGTGGTGCGCGGCGCCTGCGAAATCCTCGGGCTCGATCCGCTGTATCTGGCCAACGAAGGCAAACTGGTCGCGATCGTGCCGGGCGCGTACGCGCAAGCGGTGCTCGCGGCGATGCGTGCGCATCCGGCCGGGCGCGAAGCAGCGATCATCGGCGAGGTCAGTGCTGCGCCGGCGGGTCACGTCATTCTCTCCACCGCAATCGGCGGCGACCGCGTGGTCGATATGCTGGTCGGCGAACAGCTGCCACGGATCTGCTGAGGCATCCGGAGTCCGTCCATGCATGAACTCTCGATTACCCGCAACGTCGTCGCGATCGTCTCAGAGCGCGCGGCCGGGCAGCGAGTGACGCGGGTGCGGCTGGAGATCGGGCGGTTGTCGGCGATCACGCCGGACGCGATCCGCTTCTGTTTCGACATCTGCGCCGAGAACACGCCGGCTGCGGGCGCCCAGCTGGAAATCGACGAAATACCGGGGCGCGCAAGCTGCAACGACTGCGGTGCGGAAGTCGAGCTGATTGCGCTGGTCGGCCGTTGTCCGAACTGCGACAGCAGCGGCCTGCGGCTGATCGCGGGGCAGGAAATGAAGATCAGGGAAATTGAATTGGACGGAGAGGTGGAACCATGTGCGTGACCTGCGGCTGTAGCAATACCGATGGCGTCACGCTGTCGATGCCTGGAGACGGGGAAGCACGTGAGCACGTGCACGCCGATGGCACGCGACATACACACACTCATGGCTTCGCGGCCGCGCCGCTGCCGACGCACGCGCACGATGCGGTCGCCGGTCTGCGCAACTTCCGGCCGCATGGACCCACGCACGATCACGCGCACGAGAGCGCTCTGTCGGTACCGGGTCGTGATGCGCACACGATCCAGCTCGAGACGCAGATTCTCGGCAAGAACCAGCTGATCGCCGAGCGCAACCGCAGCTGGCTGGCCGGGCGCGGCATCCTCGCGCTGAATCTGGTCAGCAGCCCCGGTTCCGGCAAGACCACGCTGCTGGAGCGCACGCTCACCGATCTGAAGACCGAACTGAAAATCGGCGTGATCGAGGGTGATCAGGCGACCAGCAACGATGCCGAACGCATCCGCGCCACCGGCGTGCGCGCGGTGCAGATCAACACAGGCACTGGTTGCCATCTCGAGGCCGACATGCTGGAGCGCGCACTCGGGATGCTGAAGCCGGAGGCTGCTTCGCTGCTGCTGATCGAGAACGTCGGCAACCTGGTCTGCCCGGCGCTGTTCGATCTCGGCGAACGCGCCAAGGTCGTGATCTTCTCGGTGACCGAAGGGGAAGACAAGCCGCTGAAGTATCCGCACATGTTCGGCGCCGCCCAGGTACTGTTGCTGAGCAAGATCGACCTCGTGCCGCATCTCCGCTACGACGTCGAGCGCGCTGTCGCCAATGCGCTGACGGTGAATCCGCAACTCAAGGTGTTCCGCGTCTCGTCCTATACCGGCCACGGCCTCTTGGAATGGTATGACTGGCTCAAGCGCGAGCTTGCTGCCTGCGGCAACGTCGCGCCGTTTCAGCCCGACAGCGCGCGGCCTTCCGCCGCCGCCATGGCGTCGTAATCCGGACGCTGGAACATGCGGTGCAATTGCCGGCGCCGCACGCCCATGTTGCCGCCGTCGTAGAGCGGGAAGCACAGCGCATCCTGCATGAGGCCGGCGAGCGGCAGCATGTCGGTATAGCTGTCGATGCCGACCAGACGCATCGCGTCGTAGACCGCCTGCACACAAAGCTCGGAGCTGTAGATCTTCGTCATCACCGCCAGCTCGTCGCCCTGATAGCGGGTCGATTGCAGGTAGTGGCAAGCCTTCCAGGTCAGATAGCGCGCGGCTTCGATGCGCATCTTCAGGTCGGCCAGCATGTAGCCGACGTTCTGATGTTCGATGATCGGCACCGCACCGGAGCGCTTGTCGGTGCGCGCGAACTGGTAGGCGCAGTCGAACGCGGCGCGCATGACGCCGACGCAGGCGGCGCCAATCAGCGCTGCGGTCCAGGCGAAAGTGCCCGCGCAAATCTTGATGCCATCGCCGGGCTCACCGATGATGTTCGATACCGGCACGCGGACATTGTTGAAGTGAATGATCGGCGAGACCACGGCGCGATGGCCGGCGGTGTCGAGATAGCCGACGACTTCCACGCCCGGAGTCGCGCCCGGCACGACGATCACGGCGAGCGATTCGGCAGGGGGCCGCGAAAGATCAGTGCGACAGACCACGGTCAGCAGATGCGCGCCCTTGCCGTCCCAGCCGCAGCCGTTGGTGGTGTAGTGCTTCTTGCCGTTGATGACCCAGCTGTCGCCGTCGCGCCGTGCCGAGGTCTGCACGCCGAACGCGGGATCGGGACTATCGAAATTCGCTCCGCCGGTGATTTCGGTGAACGCGAAGGCGGCAAGGCGCTCGGCCGGCGCCTCCAGAATCTGCGGCAGAAACGTTTGCTTCTGCTGGTCGCTGCCGAACAGCAGCAACGGTTCGAGGCCGAGGCCGGTCGCGAGCAGGGTCGTCGGCACGTTGACGTCGATGGCGGTCAATTCTTCGACAGCGAGCGCGAAGTCCAGTGGCGCCATGCCGTTGCCGCCGTAGGCTTTTGGAATCAGCGAGTGGACGAAGCCGGCCTCCGCCATCTGCGCGTAGAAGGGTTTTGTCGCGAAGAAGCGATCTTCAGGCCGGGCGATCGGCGCGATCACGCCTTTGACCTTGCTCAACACTTCTTTTGCGAAGAGTCGGGCGCCCGCCTGGAGTTGCCGCTGCTCGGGACTCAACGTGAAATCGATAGCCATGGATGAACCTTCGTTTGTTTAAGCGGCAGTGAATCCGCCGTCGATGGAGAACTCCGCGCCGAATTCCGCAAGCTCGCAGTCAGCGATGAATTTTGCGCGCGCACCCCCCATGCCGATGCCGAGCGCGCCGCCGCCGACCAGCGCCACCTGGCCGTCGACGCGAAACGTCTTGCCGTAGTCGTTCACTGTTTTCCCCGTAATCAAGGACTGGATAGGCTACGCACGATGGGCGTCTCCAACCCCACACCGATGGGTAGGTCACTGTTGTGGAGACCGCCGTAACGCGCGATGCTGACCCGCGATACGCAAACAAAACGATGACGGCTTCGATGCACCCATGACAGACAGGCTCGCAGCGACGATCGCAAAAGCGGGTTTCGCCTTCGTGCGCGGCGACGTGATGCGCAAGGCCCTGGACCGCGTCGGTTCGATGAGCGACTGGGCCAGGTTCTCGGCGAGTTGGAACGATCTTCCGCTCGACGGCTACATGGCCGACGGTGGCCGCTACCGGCGCCGGCGGCACGCGGTGTTTTCGGTCGCCGAGTTCGGCGGCACTCACCGCGAACCGCATCAGCCGCACTTCCAGAGCCTCGACTACAACGCCCTGAACGGCGGCGTCGCGCGCTGGTTCGAGCCGATCGAGGTGGCGGGAGCGAGCTTGCTGACTCTTCTCGAATTCTGCCGAAGCTTGTTCGGCGAACTGTCGCCAGCGGTTGCCGCCTGGCATGTCGAAGTGCACCAATTCCGTATCGAGGCGCGCGCCGGCGAGAACGGCCAGCCGACACCCGAGGGCTTGCATCGCGATGGCGTCGACCATGTGCTCGTGCTGCTGGTGGCGCGGCACAACATCGCGCAGGGCACGACCACGATCCACGATCTCGACCGACGACGGCTCGGCAGCTTCACGCTGACGCATCCCTTCGACGCTGCGCTCGTCGACGACGCGCGGGTCTACCACGGCGTGACCCTGGTCGAGCCGATCGACCCTTTGCAGCCGGCTTACCGCGACGTGCTGGTGGTGACCTTCAGATCGATCCCGCGCAAATAAAAAAACCGACGGCCTTGCAGTCGCCGGTTTGTTGCATGCGACGAGTGATCAGCCCCAGGCGCTGGCGTCCTTGACCACGACCATGAAACCGTCGGCGATTTCCGCGAGTGCGGTTTCGTGAATCTGCGCAGCCGGGATCGTCTCGCCGTTACGGCCCGGCAGCGGGCGCGTGGCACAGGCATCGGCGACGACGGTCGGCCGCAGGCCGCGGTCGAACGCCGAACGCGCCGTGGCCGACACGCACATGTGCGTCATCGCGCCGGCAATGATGACCTCGGTACGCCCCGTGGCCTTGATCTTCTCTTCCAGACCCGTGCCGTTGAAGCAGTTCGGATAGCTCTTCTCGATCACCGTTTCGCCGGCCACCGGCGCCACATCCTTGATCAGCCCGAAAAACGGGCCGGTCGGATCGAAGATCGGCGCGCCGGGCCCGGTCTTGTGCTGGAAGTGGAACACCGGCACGCCGTTGGCACGCGCGAGCACCAGCAGCTTTTTGGTATTCGCGATGGCGCGGTCGAGCTGATCGAGCGGCAGCGCGCCGGTCTGGTATTCATTCTGCAGATCGATCACCAGAAGCGCGGAACTGGCGAGCGGCGACGGCGCCTGCGATGCGCCGGCAATCTGGGTCAGGGTCTTCGGTGCAGTCATCTCGTTCTCTCCGGGAAAGGTGCGCGAAGGTAGCAGGCTCGGACCGCCGGCGTCCGCAGAGAGGACCGCAGTTGGACCAGAGTCAAACCGCGACTGCTTACGCGTCGGTGTGCTGCGGTGGCTCGACACCGTCGTCGAAGAACGTGAGGCTCACCGAGTTCATGCAATAGCGCAGGCCGCTCGGCTTCGGGCCATCGTTGAAGACGTGGCCGAGATGGCCGTCGCAGCGTTTGCAGCGGCTTTCCGTGCGCACCATGCCGTAGCTGTGATCGGAAATGCTGCGGATATGGTCGGGGTCGACCGGCTCGAAGAAACTCGGCCAGCCGGTGCCGGAGTCGAACTTCGACTTCGAGCGGAACAGCGGCAGACCGCAGAGACGGCAGGCGTAAACGCCATCTTTCTTGTTGTCGAGGAAGAATCCGCAGAAGGCACGTTCGGTACCGTGCTCCAGGATCACGCGGCGTTCTTCCACGCTGAGGCCCATCGACAATTCCGCCTTCAGCGCGGCACTCAGCGGGCGGATGTCATAGCCGCTGCGCGAGACGGCGGCCTGGCTGCTGACTTCAATCGGTTCAGTCGGTTTCACGGCAGTTTTTTCTTTCATGGCTCACGCGTCCTTGCGCAGAAATTCGGGATAGTAATGTTCCAGCT
>JAYWBB010000072.1:0-40342 GCA_043781855.1 Nevskia sp.
CCTTGCCCAGCCCGATATGGCCGCGCGCCTCGACGCGCTGGCGCGCGAACGCATTCTGGTGATTGACGGCGCGATGGGCACGATGATCCAGGGCTACAAGCTCGATGAGGCCGATTATCGCGGCGAGCGCTTCAAGGACTGGCCGTACGACCTGAAGGGCAACAACGATCTGCTGACACTGACCCAGCCGCAGATCATCCGCGAGATCCACCGCAAGTATCTCGAAGCGGGTGCGGACATCATCGAGACCAACACCTTCAACTCGCAGACCATTTCCATGGCGGATTACCACATGGAAGAACTGGCCTACGAGCTGAACTTTGAAGCAGCGCGCATCGCCCGCATCGAGGTCGATGCCATCTCAACGTTTACGCACCCGCGCTTCGTCGCCGGCACGCTCGGGCCGACCAACCGCACCGCCAGCATCAGCCCGGATGTCAACGACCCCGGCGCGCGCAACGTCAGCTACGAGCAGCTGGTCACCGCCTACGCCGAGTGCACGCGCGGCCTGATCGACGGCGGCGCGCACATCATCATGATCGAGACGATCTTCGACACGTTGAACGCGAAGGCTGCTGTGTTCGCAGTCGAAGCCGTGTTCGAAGAGCGCGGCTTGCGCCTGCCGGTCATCATCAGCGGCACGATCACCGACGCCTCGGGCCGCACGCTCTCGGGCCAGGTCACCGAGGCCTTCTGGAACTCCTTGCGTCACGCCCGCCCCTTCGCGATCGGCCTGAACTGCGCGCTCGGCGGCCGTGACATGCGGCCCTACATCGCCGAGCTGTCGCGCATCGCCGATTGCTACGTCTCGGCTTACCCGAACGCCGGCCTGCCGAACGCCTTCGGCGAGTACGACGAACAGCCGCAGGAAACTGCCGAGATCATCCGGGAGTTCGCCGAGAGCGGACTCGTCAACATCGTCGGCGGCTGCTGCGGCACCACACCCGGGCATATCGGCCGGATTGCCACGCTGGTGCGCGGCATCAAGCCGCGCGTGCCGGCGCAGCCGGAGGCGGTCTGCCGCCTCGCGGGCCTGGAGCCGCTGACGATCAACAAGGGCTTAGGCTTCGTCAATGTCGGCGAGCGCACCAACGTCACCGGCTCGGCGAAATTCCGCGATCTGATCAAGGCCGGCGATTACACCGCGGCCGTTGCGGTCGCACGCCAGCAGGTCGAGGCCGGCGCGCAGGTCATCGACATCAACATGGACGAGGGCATGCTCGACGGCGTCGCGGCGATGACGCGCTTCCTGAAACTGATCGCGAGCGAGCCGGATATTTCACGCGTGCCGTTCATGATCGACTCCTCGAAATGGGAAGTCATCGAAGCCGGCCTCAAGTGCGTGCAGGGCAAGCCGATCGTCAATTCGATCTCGATGAAAGAGGGCATTCCGAAATTCATCGAACAGGCGAAGCTCTGCCGCCGTTACGGCGCCGCCGTCGTGGTCATGGCCTTCGACGAGGACGGCCAGGCCGACACGCTCGAACGCCGCAAGACCATCTGCCAGCGCGCCTACGACATCCTGACCAGGCAAGTCGGCTTCCCGGCCGAGGACATCATCTTCGACCCGAACATCTTCGCCGTCGCCACCGGCATCGAGGCGCACAACAACTACGGCGTGGACTTCATCGAAGCCACGCGCTGGATCAAGCAGAACCTGCGGGGCGCGAAAGTCAGCGGGGGCGTCTCGAACGTGAGCTTCTCGTTCCGCGGCAACAACCCGGTGCGCGAAGCGATCCACGCCGTGTTCCTGTATCACGCGATCCAGGCCGGCATGGATATGGGCATCGTCAACGCCGGCGCGCTGGTCGTCTACAGCGAGATCGACCCGGAACTGCGCCAGCGCATCGAGGACGTGATCCTCAACCGGCGCGGTGCCGGCACCGAGGGCACAGAAGCCTTGGTCGAGATTGCCGGCAAGTTCAAAGGCGATGGCGTCAAGCAGGAAGTCGCCGATGAAGCCTGGCGCGGGCTGCCCGTTGGCGAGCGCATCACGCATGCACTGGTAAAAGGCATCGATGCCTTCGTCGAAGCCGACACCGAAGCGCTGCGTGTCGAGATCGCGGCGCGCGGCGGCCGCCCCATCGAGGTCATCGAAGGCCCGCTGATGGCCGGCATGAATGTCGTCGGCGATCTGTTTGGCGCCGGCAAGATGTTCCTGCCGCAGGTGGTGAAATCGGCGCGCGTGATGAAGAAGGCCGTGGCCCATTTGATTCCGTTCATTGAGGCCGAGAAGAAGCCGGGCGATATCGCGCAGGCCAAGGGCAAGATCCTGATGGCGACGGTCAAGGGCGATGTCCACGACATCGGCAAGAACATCGTCGGCGTGGTGCTTCAGTGCAACAACTACGATGTCGTCGATCTCGGCGTCATGGTGCCGGGCCAGAAGATTCTCGACGCGGCGCGCGAGCACAAGGTCGACATCATCGGCCTGTCGGGCCTGATCACGCCGAGCCTCGACGAGATGGTGACGCTGGCGAAAGAGATGCAGCGCCAGGGCTTCACGCTACCGCTGTTGATCGGCGGCGCGACAACCTCGCGCGCGCACACAGCGGTGAAGATTTCGCCGGTCTACAAGGGCCCGATCGTCTGGGTCAAGGATGCCTCGCGTTCCGTACCCGTGGCCTCGGCGCTGCTCGATCCCGATCAGCGCGAAAAGCTGATGGGCGATGTCAACAAGGACTACGCCGAGATTCGCGAGCGGCACGGCACGAAAGATCGCGACCAGAAATTCCTGTCGCTGGAAAAGGCGCGCGCCAACGCCACACCGATGGACTGGAGCGCGTATCACCCGTTCAAGCCGCGCATGATCCTGCAGCAGGAGAAGGACGTCTGCGAAGGTCCGCATTGCGATCACCGGCAACACGGACAGCCCACGCAGTACGTAAAAACACTGCGCGATTATCCCATCGCCGAGCTGCGCGACTACATCGACTGGCAACCCTTCTTCATCGCCTGGGAACTGAAAGGCCGCTTCCCCGACCTGCTGAACAATCCCGCGTCCGGCGAGACCGCGCGCAAGCTCTTCGCCGACGCCAACGAGATGCTCGACCACATCATCAAGGAGAAATGGCTGACCGCGAACGGCGTCGTCGGCCTGTTCCCGGCGAACGCGGTCGGCGATGACATCGAGGTTTACGCCGACGATGCCCGCGACGAAGTCATCGCCACGCTGCGCTGCCTGCGCCAGCAGAACGAGCACCGTGCCGGCGTGCCGAACCGGAGCCTGTCCGATTACATCGCGCCGAAGAGCACGCATCTGCACGACTACGTCGGCGGCTTCGCGGTCACCGCCGGCTTGGGTGCTGCGGACCGGGTCATCGCGTTCAAAAAAGCCAACGACGACTACAGCGCGATCCTCCTCGAAGCCCTCGCCGATCGCCTCGCCGAAGCCTTTGCCGAACGTCTGCACCAGCGCGTGCGCAAGGAGTTCTGGGGCCACGCACCGGACGAGCAGCTCGACAGCCACGCGCTGATCGACGAGAAGTACAAGGGCATCCGCCCCGCGCCGGGTTATCCAGCCTGCCCTGAGCACAGCGAGAAAGGCACGTTGTGGCAACTGCTGGACGTCGACAGCAGCGCGGGCATCACACTCACCGAAAGCTACGCGATGTGGCCCGGTGCGGCCGTTTCCGGCTGGTACTTCGCGCATCCGGACTCGCAGTATTTCGTCGTCGGACGAATCCAGAAGGATCAGGTGCAGGACTACGCGCGACGCAAGGGCTGGACGCTAAAGGAAGCCGAGAAATGGCTGGCGCCGAACCTGGCTTACGAGCCGGAGGACTGAGGTCCCGGGCCGGCCTGAACTACAGCGGCAACGGGAACGCGAACTCCAGCCAGAACAGGTCGCCCTGCGGGCCATTCCGCACGTCCATCTCGTGCTGCCACTTGACCAGTATCACAGCGGCCGGTGTGAACGAATAGATCAGCTGAGGCCCGACCGAAGTCTTGCGCAAGCGGTTGCCGCCCGGCACGGGCGTTCCCCGCAGGCGGTCGTCGCTGATCTGCAGTGCGTAATAGCCGTTGACGCCAAGTTGCCATTTTGGATCGCCCGGGAACGGCCGGTAGCTGACGCCGTAAGTCAGGCCGAACTGGTCTCCCGATCGATAACCGGTGGCCTTGTTGCGCAGGTTGAACTCGATGTTCGGATTGATCGAGATGTCCCAGCGCGGCGTTGGTAGCCAGGTTACCGCGAACTGCTGGGCCAGCGCGGCGTAATTGGTCGTGCTGTTGGCCAGCGAGTTGCGATCATAGGGACCGACTGGAATATAAAAATGAGTGCCCGACAGAAAGTGGAAATTGCCCCAGGCGGCGGTGAGGTCGAAGGGCTCGAAACCGACCAGAGTAGCGCCAAAATCCTCATCGCTATTGCCGTTGAGCTTGACTTTCACATAGGCCGATTCCGCGACGAGGCCGCTGGTTATCGTGATGCCCGCGAACGTCGTCTTCCACGTGTGCACGATGCGCGGGGCCTGCGCGAAGACCTGTGCGCTGAGGCCCGGAATCTTGTTGCCGGCACCATCACGCACGCTCGTCGCCGAGTAGAACAGGCCATAGCCGTAGAACTCGGTGGCGCCCGGCGGCGGCAGAAAAGCCGCTCCCACCGTCTGCGCGCCCACCGGAAAATTGCTGAAGCCGCCGTTCTCGGAGGCGCTCGCGGTCGAGGCGATCGCCGCGATGCCGAGGATGCTGCCGGCAAGCATCCCCGAAAGTGTCGACGATCCCGGCGGACGGTCCTGGATCGATATAATTCCGGTCACGGATTTCATATCTGCCGGGCCTCCCAGTCGTTAGTTTTTGTGCGCCGCCGGCCATGCGACGCATAGCTGGAAACAATGTTTTCAGCAGATTAGAGCGGTACTGCGGCCAAGCGACAGTCGGGTGAACCCTCGACGCACGGGGGTTTGCACCAACCCATGCGCCTTGCAATTACGCCGCGCGGCGGCTCACCAACAGCCAATAAAAAACTCTGACTCGCAGTGCGCGAACCGGGGTTCGAGCGTCGATCACACCGCCAGCATCCGTCTGACCGAGCGCTACGCCATGGTGTGCGGCTGCAGCGGCTTCCGGCGGGTACTTCGCAGATCCGGATTCGCAGTATTTCGTCGTCGGCCGCATCCGGAACGACCCAGTGCAAGATGACGCGCGGCGCAAGAGCTGGACGCTGAAGGAAGCGGAAGAGTGGCTGGAGCCGAACCTGGCTTGCGAACGGGAAGATTAAATGTGAACACGATCACACTTCTGCCCGTACCGGAGTGCTATGTTCCGGACAAGACAGGGGAGTGCACATGAAGGGATTCTGGGGATGCGTCTTCGTGTTTCTGGCCGCGCCGGCATTCGCCGAAGTGCCGCTGGCTGATTTCGCGCGCAACGATTCCTACTCCGAAGCCAGCATCTCGCCGGATGGCGCATATCTGGCGTTAAAGATTCCAATCGGGCGCCAGTTCGGACTCGCCGTTTTCGACATCGCCAAGCAACAGATCATCAGCAAGATCAATGTCGGCGCCGACCGCAGCGTTGACCAGTACTGGTGGGCGAATTCCAAACGCCTGGTCGTGAGCCTCGCCGAGGACTCCAGTCTCGGTGAACGGCCCGTGATCTATGGCGACTTGATCGGAGTGGATGCGGATGGCCGGAGTAGCGAATACCTGTTCGGCTTCCGAGGTGAGACGGTGAGCCTGGGCAGCCGCCTTGGCAGGGAGACCGCGCATCGCGGCTCGGCAACAGTGATCCGCACCTTGCCCAATGACCCCGCGCACATCCTGATCTCCGTGAAAGACTACAGCGCCGACAAGGATTTCGGCACGGAGACGGCTTACCGAATGGACGTACAGAGCGGCCGGCTCGATCAGAATCTTGCAGCGCCGATCAGCGGCGGTGTCAAGTTCATCGCCGACAGCAACGGGTTTATCCGCTATGCGGTCGGGGAAGATGAACACTCGATCATCAGGACCTTCGTGCGTACGCCCGAGAAACCGCAGTGGGCGCCTCTCGCGTCGGGCGAACTGAAAAATGTCACGGCTACGCCGCTGGGGCTTTCGAACGACAACCAGTTCGCCTACCTGTCGTCTGACGAAGGCGGCGACCGTCGTTGCCTCGTGCGACAAAATCTGGCGAGCGGAGAGCGGACATCGCTGAGCTGTGATGCCGTATCGAGCCTTGACTCCGTGGTGATGTCGTTTGACGGCGACGAGCCGGTCGCGGCCATCTACGAAGCTGGGCGCCCCGAGGTTCATTTCCTCGACACGAAGAATTCCGCGCGTCGAATACTTGCCGAATTGCAGAAAGCCTTTCCGGGCGAAATCGCGCACCCGGTGTCGCATACGCAGGATGGCAGGCTCGCCGTCGTGGAGACGTACAGCGACCACAATCCCGGCGACTACTATCTCTTCGATACCCGGACACTCAAGGCACAGTATCTCGTCGGGAAAACCGCATGGATCGATCCGGACCAGATGGCCGAAGTCCGGCCGATCAGCTATCCGGCACGCGACGGGAAGCTGATCTACGGTTATCTCACCCTGCCGCAGGGGCGCGAGGCGAAGAACCTGCCGCTGGTGGTGAACCCGCACGGCGGACCATTCAGGATTCGTGACAACTGGGAATGGCACGCGGAAGCACAGGCATTGGCCAGCCGCGGCTATGCCGTGCTCCAAGTCAATTTTCGCGGTTCCAGCGGGTTTGGCAACAGTTTCGTGGGCGCCGGACGGCAAGGCTGGGACAGCGTGATGATCGACGACATCACCGATGGCGCACGGTGGGCCGCGGCCTCCGGTGTCGCGGACGCAAAGCGGCTCTGCATTTACGGTGCCAGCTATGGCGGCTATGCGGCCTTGATGAGCGTGGCGCGCGAACCGGACCTGTATCGCTGCGCCATCGGCTATGCCGGCATTTATAACCTCGAAACCCTCAAGCGCGATACCGACTTCACGACCCGACGTAGCGGCCGCACCTACTTCGACGAATTCATCGGCACCGATCCGAAGCGTCTGCGCGCCGCCTCACCCATCAATTACGTCGACCAACTCAAAGCCGCAGTGATGATCGTGCACGGCACGGAGGACCAGCGTGCGCCGTACAGCCAGGCGACGGAACTGCGCAAGGCACTCGACGCGCACAAATATCCTTACGAATGGCTGGTGAAGGAAGGCGAAGGCCACGGCTTCTACAAGCCCGAGAATCGGACGGAATTTCTGCTGCGGCTGATTGCGTTTCTCGACAAGAATCTGGCGCCTTCTGCGAGCCGAGCGCAGGCCGCAAATCCAGCGAACTGAGCGCAGCATGCCGGGCATCGCCGCAGGACTGGCGCGCACAACCAACCAGTTGCTGCTGATCGTTCTGGTTGGTCTGGCCTCGTACGCTCATGCCGCGAGCGCGCCGCTCGCCGATTTCGCGCGCAACGATTCCTACGACAACGCAACGATCTCGCCCGATGGTCGATACGTTGCGCTAACTTTGCCTATCGGCCGAGTCCGCGGCCTGGCGGTCTACGATCTTGTCGCACGCAAAATTGTCTCCAAGTCGACCGTCGGCGTTCGCCGGTCCGTTTACCAATACCTATGGGCCAGCGATCGCCGGCTGGTCGTCAGCCTGGCCAAGGATTCCGATTATCTTGATCGTCCGGCCGCGACCGGCGAGCTGATCGCATTTGATGTTGACGGATCAAATCAGCAATACCTTTTCGGATATCTGGCCGCCTACGCGGAAAGCGACGCCTTGACGGGAACATTGCAGGTGTTCGGCAAGAAAAAATTCGCGGCGGCCACGCCGATCCGCGCGCTGCCAAACGACCCGCAGCACATCCTGATCTCGGTTCACGCCTGGGATGGTGACGACGACCCCGGTCTCGCCAACGTCTATCGAATGGACGTCGCAACCGGCAAGCTCGACCGAAGCCTGGCGGCACCGAAGGCTGGGCCTGCTTACTTTCTAGCGGACGACGACGGTTTTGTCCGATTCTCAGTCGGGCAAGAGGGCAGCGAGTGGCGCGGGCTGGCATTCTCGCGCGCACCGGACAAGCCGGAGTGGAAACAACTGGCGATACCGCCCGGAGGCGAGTCGTCGTCGATTACTCCGTTGTTCCTGTCGCGCGATTCCGGGCGGGTATTCCTGAAGTCTCGAGACGACGGCGACTTTGAATGTCTTGTCGAGCAGAACCTTGTGTCCGGCGTGCGCCGGCGACTGGCCTGCGACATCGAATCCGATCTGGTGGACGCGCTGCCATCGTTCGACCGTGACGAGCCAATCTTGGTACGTTTCGCTGCTGGCCGGGAAGAATCGAGACTGCTCGAGAACGGCAACCCGGGGCGCGAAAAGCTCGCCGATCTGATCAAGGCGTTCCCTGGCCAGAATGTTTTGCCGGTGTCCGTGACCCGCGATGGCACCAAGGCAATTGTGCTCGTCAACAGCGACCGCAATCCTGGCGACTACTACCTGTTCGACACCGCGAAGCTCGAGGCCGACTACCTTGTCGGCCGCAGTAACTGGCTCGATCCGGATGGAATGCCCGAGCGCCGGCCGATCGAGTATCGAGCTCGCGATGGCCAGCGCATTCACGGCTACCTGACGCTGCCGCCGGGCCGGAAGGCGAAATACCTGCCGCTAGTCGTCAATCCGCATGGCGGTCCGTTCGGCACTCACGACGAATGGCAATTCGATCCGGAATCAGCAGCGCTCGCGACGCGCGGCTACGCGGTACTGCAAATGAATTTCCGCGGCTCCGACGGCTTTGGCGGCACCTTTGCCAAAGCCGGCAAACGTGGCTGGGCGACGACAATGGTCGACGACATCACGGATGGCACGCGCTGGGCGGTCGAGCAGGGCTACGCAGACCCCGCGCGCATCGCGATCTACGGCACCAGTTACGGCGGTTATGCAGCGCTGATGAGCGCGATCCGCGAGCCGGATCTGTATCGCTGCGTGACGACCTATGCAGGCTTGTTCGATCTTCCGACCTGGAAAAGCGACAGCGATGTTGCGACTCGTCGCTCCGGTCGCCGGTACATCGACGATTTCATCGGCGCCGACGAGAAAAGCCTGCGCGAGGCTTCCCCATCGAATTACATCGACCGGCTCAAAATTCCAGTACTGATTGTGCACGGCACGGACGACGAGCGCGTGCCCTTCAGCCAGGCCAAACAACTGCGCTGGGCGCTTGACCAGCGCGATCATCCCTACGAGTGGCTGGTCAAGGGAGGCGAAGGGCATGGCTTCTATCGACTGGAGAACCGCCCCGACTTCCTGACGCGGCTCGTCGCCTTCCTCGACCTTTATCTCGCCCCCTCGACGTCGAAAACCACCGTACCGCCGTAAGTGCGGCTCAACTGGCCGGCTTCACGAACTTCAATGTCATGCGATCCGACTCGCCGATCGCAAGATATTTGTCGCGATCGACGTCGCCAAGCCGCAGCGTCGGCGGCAGCGTCCAGACGCCCTCGGGATAGTCCTGGGTGTCTTTAGGGTTGTCGTTGACGTGCGATTCCCCCGCAAATACGAACCCAGCCTTCGCGGCCAGTTCCTTGACGTAGGCCTCGGTTGTATAGCCGCTCTTTTTGGTTCGTTCGAGATCGGTTCCGGGCGGCGCACGATGCTCGACAACGCCGAGCACACCGCCCGGCTTGAGCGCGGCGTAGAAGGTCTTGAACGCATCCACTTCGAAGCCGCCGATGATCCAGTTGTGGACGTTGCGGAAGGTCAGCACGACATCGGCGCTGCCAGCGGGTGCGATTTCGACACGCTGCGGCGGACGGAATTCGGTCAGCACGACTTTGTCGTACAACGTCGGTGATGCCGCGAGCTTGTCGCGGAAGTCGGCGACGCCTTTCTTCGTGCCCGCGCTCGCATCCGGCAGACTGGCAGCGGAGGTGGCCGCAAAGTAGCGGCCGTGTTCGCGCAGGTAAGGCGCGAGAATCTCCGTATACCAGCCGGTGCCCGGCCAGATTTCGACGACGGTCATGTCCGGCCTGAGGCCGAAGAATGCCAGCGTTTCCTGCGGATGACGGTAACGGTCGCGCGCGACGAATTCGACCGTGCGCTCGGGACTGGCGATGGCCTTGGTCAGCCCCGCCTCAGCCGGCCTGGCGGCGATTGCGGGCGCGGCCAGCGCCATCGAGAGCAGCGCAGTCGCGATCAGGTTTTGTGGGCGCATCGTGAACTCCAGACAATGGCGGTTGGACCGGCTGAGGACGCAAGCGTTCGCGCCTACGATTGGTGTACCGATCGTGGCATGCCCGGAGACCTTGTCGCAAAAACAAGAATGCCGCAGCGCGGCGCGACGGAGCTTTGGGCGGCAGCAATCGTTAGTGGTGGTGCCCGCCGGCGCCATGCACATGACCGTGCATGACTTCCTCGACCGTGGCATCGCGCACCTGCGTAATCTCGACGTCGAAGTGCAGCGTCTCGCCGGCCAGCGGATGGTTGCCGTCGACGGTGACTTCATCGCCCTCGATGCCGGTGACGACGACCGAGACCGGGCCCATGTTGCTTTCGGCCTGGAACTGCATTCCGGGTTCCAGCGACGGTACGCCCTGGAACGCGCTTTTCGGCACGACCTGCACCAGCTCGTCCTTGCGCAGGCCGTAGCCGTCCTCGGCCGGGATGACGACGTTGAGCTTGTCGCCGGCTTTCTTCCCGGCCAGCGCCTTCTCGAGACCGGCGACGATGTTGCCCTTGCCATGCAGATACGGCAGCGGCTCGCGCCCGCCCGAAGAGTCGAGCACTTCACCGGCATCGTTGGTCAGTGTGTAGTGGAAATAGGCGACGCACCGATCGGCGATCTGCATGACGGGTTCTCAGCAAAAATGAGGCGCAAGTTTAGCGGAATCGCCCGCGAACGGTTCGCGGTGACTATCGCTTGAATGCCGCCAACCCGCCGCCACTTTGGTAGTTCTTGAGGTAATTCATGGCAAGCATAAGGAGCCGGCAATGACTGACTTGAGCAACGCCCGCGGCAGTGTGTTCTGGGGCGGATTCTGGATGATCCTGATCTCGGTGCTGCTGTTCTGGCTGCCGGGCATCGGCGGCTTCATCGGCGGTCTGGTCGGCGGCAAGATGTCGGGCGGCGTCGCGAATGCGTTGTTCGCCTGGCTGGTGTCGTCGCTGCTGGTCGGCGTGTTGTTCGCCACGCTCGGCACGATGCTGACCGGCATGATCGTGATCGGCGCCATCGCCGGCTTCGGCGCGCTGTTCATCGCGATGATCGACTCCGGCGGTCGCCTGCTCGGCGCGATCATCGGCGGCCTGATCGCCTGAGCCCGATCCCCTGCGATTCACCAAGGAATCTCTGCGCCGTCCCAGGCATAAAAATGCCCGCTGGCCTCCTGCGTGAGGCCGGCGATGACGCCGAGCAGTTGCTCGGCGGCACGATCGGGCGTGAACAGCTTTTCGGCGGTGACATTGCCGCGAAATGGCGCAGAGAGATCGGTCGCCACCGTGCCCGGATGGAGTGCCACACAGATCAGATTCGGCGCGCGCCGTGCGAGTTCGATCGCCAGCGTGCGCGTGATCTGGTTCTGCGCGGCCTTGGCGGCGCGGTAGGCGTACCAGCCGCCGAGCCGGTTGTCGCCGATCGAGCCGACGCGTGCGGACAGGTTCGCCAGCACGGCTCGCTCACCGTGCGCGAGCAAGGAATGAAAATGTTTCGCGAGCAGCAGCGGCCCCACGGCGTTGACCGCGTAGCTGCGCATCAGATTTTCCGGCTTGACCTCGGCCAGACGGCGCTCCGGCGCAAGGCCCTCGCGGTCGTGCAGCACGCCGGCCGTGTTGACCAGAAGTTGCAGCGACGGATGGACCTCGCGCGTTGCGGCTGCGGCTTGCTCGACGCTCGCTTCATCGCTGACATCGAGCGTCAGCAGCGCCAGCCGCTCGCCATGGGCCTGCCTTAGCTCCTGAAGTGCGGCCGATCCAGCCGGTGCGCGTGCCGCCGCCGTCACGCATTCGAATCCGGGGTCGCGCAGGAGCGCGCGCACGAACGCCAGCCCGATACCGCGGCTCCCGCCGACAATCAGCGCCCTGTCGCCCATAGCGAACTCAGTGCGGGTTTTCGAAAAAAACGTAGTTCGTCGCGTAATCGCTGATCTCGAAGTAGACCTTCTTCTCGCCGGGGTCCTTCTGCATGTTGAGATTTTCGTCGAGCACACCGTAGCCGAAGCGGTAAGGCCGCGCCTTGCCATCGTCGGTGCCGTAGGCGGTCGAGATCTTGTCGATATTGATGAAACGTCGCACGACCTTGTCGCCGGCATAGATTTCGAGCACGCCGTTGGTCCCGGTCCAGTTCTGGATGCCACGTTCGATCTGGTTCTGCGTTTCTTTCGTGCAGCTCGCCACCAGAAGTACCAAGGCGGCGCCGGCCGCAAATTTTGTTAGCGTGAGCATGGCTCCCTTCCTCGATAAGCAGTCGTCTGCGACCATGACACGCCTCGACGTCAAAGTCAGCCCAAGGCTTCGCGCAATGGCGTCGTCGGCTGGCTCGGCGCCACCCTCAAGGTTTCCGTGACCGCCGCAGCCGAACGCGGCAACGCGAATGCTGCCGTCGAAACCCTGCTGGCCGAGGTGCTGGCTCTGCCGAAATCGGCGGTGCAGGTCGTCAGCGGCCAGACCAGCAAGACCAAGCGGCTCGAAATCACCGGGATCGACGACGCGGAACTGCGTCGCAGGCTGGCGGTGGTTTTGCGTTGACGCTCGCGCGCAAGCGTCGCAGCATGCAGAGACTGTCGCGTCGAATGAGGATCGTCTCATGCGTATCTATTTCGGCACCAACCGCAATCCCGACAATGTTGCCGCGCCGACCAGCTTCGGCAGCCATTTCTCCCCGAACGGGCTGACTGACCTGCGCTTCGGCTGGGCCGATTTCGCCGGCAACAGCCTCAAGAAATACACCTTGAACGTGGCGCCTGAGAAGATCGCCGTCGATCCGGCGAAGGCCGCCGTCGGCGATCTGTCCGATCAGATTCTCGGCAGCGACCAGGTCTTCGACATGGTGCGAGAAGAAATGAAATCCGGCAGCTGCGACTGCGTGATCTCGATCCACGGCTTTGATTACACGTTCGACGAGGCGATCCGCCGCACCGCCGAACTGAAACGCTATTACGGCGATCGGCCCATGGTCTGGTTCGTCTTCACCTGGCCCTCCGACGGCAGCCTGTTGCCGTTCAAGGCTTACGCCAGCGACCGCGACGATGCACGCGCCTCCGGTGTCGCGCTCGGCCGTGGCGTGCTCAAGCTGGTCGATTTCCTGCACGGCACGCGGCCCGAGGATTTCTGCGCCCAGAGCCTGCACATCGTTGCGCACAGCATGGGCAATTACGCGCTGCGCTGGGCGGTGCAGGCGATCAAGGCGCAGAGCGCGATGCGCCGCCTGCTCGAGCAGGTGCTGCTGTTCGCCGCCGACGAGGACGACGATACCTTCGAGTTCGATTTCAAGCTCCAGGCGCTGGTCGATCTGGCGCGCCGCGTCACCGTCTACTGCAACGCCGAGGACAAGGCGCTGACGGTCAGCGACGTCACCAAGGGCAACCCGGACCGGCTCGGCGCCGGCGGCCCGCGCAACAGCCGCGCGCTTCCGGACAAGGTCAGCGTGGTCAAGGTCGAGCCGGTGCTGAAATTCGCCGACGACGCGACCGGCCACCAGTATTATCGCTGCAACGATCGGGTGCGCGACGATGCCCTGGCGGTGTTCAAGGGCGTGGCCTCGACCGACGTCCCGAACCGCGATTACGTGCCGGAAACCCGCACCTACCGGCTTTCCAGGACGCGGCGCTGATTTGCGGCGCTGACCGCCTACCCACCGGGATAGCGACAAAAAAAAGCGCGGGGAGTATTCTTCGCGCCCTTATCGTCTTTCTCAGGGTCGTAATGGCTGCCCGCGCTGCAACGATTCGCCGCGACACCCGCGAAACCCAGATTGCTGTCGAAATCAATCTCGACGGTACCGGTGCCAGCCATTTCGACACGGGAATCGCGTTCCTCGACCACATGATGGAACAGATCGCCCGACACGGGCTGATCGATCTCATGGTTGAAGCCAAGGGCGATGTCCATATCGACCATCACCACACGGTCGAGGACATCGGCATCACCCTCGGCCAGGCCTTCGACAAGGCGATCGGCGACAAGCGCGGCATCGTGCGCTACGGCCACGCTTACGTGCCGCTCGATGAAGCGCTGTCGCGCGTCGTGATCGACTGCTCGGGCCGCCCCGGCCTCGAATGGTTCGTCGACTTCCCGCGCGCGCGCATCGGCGATTTCGACGTCGACCTGTTCCGCGAATTCTTCCAGGGCTTCGTCAACCACGCGAAAGTGACGCTGCATGTCGACAGCTTGCGCGGACGCAACGCCCACCACGTCGCCGAAACCATCTTCAAGGCTTTTGGCCGCGCCCTGCGTATGGCGTCGACACTCGACGCGCGGCTCGGCAACACGTTGCCTTCGACCAAAGGCGTGTTGTAGGACGCTGCACCGCCCCGTCACGATGCCGCCGCAGCGATCCTTGATTTCCGACAGCCGATTCCGCGCGTAGATGGAAAAGATCGGCGTCATCGACTACGGCATGGGCAACCTGCACTCGCTCGGCAAATCGCTGGAGCGCGTCGCTGGCAATCAGCGCATCGTCATCAGCTACGACCCCGAGGTGCTGCTGGATTGCGACCGCCTCGTGCTGCCCGGCGTCGGCGGCGTGCGTGCCTGCATGAATGAACTGCGCCGGCTGGAGCTGAACGAACTGGTCATCGAGGCGGCCCGCAACAAACCGCTGCTCGGCGTCTGCCTCGGCATGCAGGTGCTGTTGGAGCGCAGCGAGGAAAATGGCGGCGTGCAAGCGCTGGGGCTGATTCCGGGCTCGGTGCTGCGCTTTCCCGATCCATCCCCACACAGCGATGGCGAGCGCTTGAAGGTGCCGCACATGGGCTGGAACCGCGTGCGCCAGACGTTCGCACATCCGATCTGGGACGGCATCCCCGATGACAGCTGGTTCTATTTCGTGCACAGCTACTACGCTCGTCCGCAACATGCGGAGCAGGTGCTCGGGACGGCCGATTACTCGCAGACCTTCGCGGCGGCTGTGGCGCGCGACAACATCATCGGGTTCCAGTTTCACCCGGAAAAGAGTCAGGCCGTGGGGCTGCGGCTGCTCGCCAACTTCGCTGCCTGGGATGGGCAAACGAAATGAACGGGTCGTTCAAAGCCGGAGCTAACGACCTCGTGCGGGAAAAGGCGTCGCTCCACGAGCGCGTGAGTCAGGGCCCTTGCTTGCCTCGCTCCCGCCTTTACGGCACAGTCTGGACGCCATCGGAAACGACAGCGCCATCAATCCAGCCCGCCCGCGACCAGAAACCTGAAACCGCCCGCCGGGCCTCCCATCGATTCGATCCATGCTGCTGATCCCCGCGATTGACCTCAAGAATGGCCAGTGCGTACGCCTGCGCCAAGGCCGCATGGATGACGTCACCGTTTTCTCCGACGACCCGGTGAGCGTCGCCCGGCGCTGGGTCGACGAAGGCGCGAGCCGCATCCATGTCGTCGACCTCGACGGCGCGCTGAAAGGCACGCCGGTCAATCTCAAGGTCATCGAGAAGATCGCGAAAGCCTGCGGCGACGTCCCCGTGCAGGCCGGCGGCGGCGTCCGCGACGAAGATACCGTGCAGCGTTATCTCGATGCCGGCGTCAGCTTCATCATCATCGGGACCAAGGCAGTCAACGCGCCGCATTTCCTGCGCGACCTCTGCCTGGAATATCCGCGCCACATCGTCGTCGGCATCGACGCGAAGGACGGCCGCGTCGCCATCGATGGCTGGTCGAAGCTCTCGCACCATGGCGTCATCGACATGGCCAGGCAGTGTGAGCACGACGGTGTCGAGGCGATCGTCTACACCGATATCGGCCGCGACGGCATGATGGGCGGCTTCAACGTCGAGTCGACGCGCGCGCTGGCGCAATCGGTCAATACCTCGGTCATCGCCTCGGGCGGGGTCTCGACGCTGGAAGACCTGCGCCTGCTGAAGTCGCTCGAAGAAGACGGCGTCATCGGCGCCGTGATCGGCCGCGCGCTTTACGAAGGCGGCTTGCAATTCAAGGACTGCATGAAGGCCGTACTTTCGGCCTGAGCGTCCGCCCGAGGTTTCCCCCATGCTGGCCAAACGTGTCATCCCCTGTCTCGACATCACCGCCGGCCGCGTGGTCAAAGGCGTCAAGTTCGAGGATCTGCGCGACGCTGGCGACCCGGTCGAAGTCGCGCGCCGCTACGACCTGCAGGGCGCCGACGAACTGGTATTCCTCGATATCACCGCGTCGAGCGACGATCGTCCGACGCTGTTCAAGACCGTCGAAGCCGTGGCCGAGGCGATCTACATTCCGCTGACCGTCGGCGGCGGCGTGCGCACCTGCGCCGATGTCCGCGCGCTGCTCTCGGCGGGGGCCGACAAGGTCTCGATCAACACCGCCGCCGTCGTGCGTCCGGACTTCGTCAGTGAAGCCGGCGACCGCTACGGCGTGCAGTGCATCGTCGTTGCAATCGACGCCAAGCGTGTCAGCAGGAAGAAGGAAGCGCTGCGCTGGGAAATCTTCACGCATGGCGGCCGCAAGAGCACCGGGCTCGACGCAATCGAATGGGCCGCGTTCATGGTCGCCAAGGGTGCCGGCGAGCTGCTGGTGACCAGCATGGACCGCGACGGCACCAAGGCCGGCTACGACCTCGAACTGCTGCACGCGATCAGCACTTCGGTGCCGGTACCGGTCATCGCCAGCGGCGGCGTCGGCACGCTCGAACATCTCGCGCAGGGCTTCAAGCAGGGCGGTGCGGACGCGGTGCTCGCCGCGAGCATCTTCCACAGCGGCATATACACCGTCGGCGAGGCCAAGCTCTATCTGGCAAGCCAGGGCGTGCCGATGCGCCTGCCGGAACTGCCGGCCTTCGCGATCTGATCACGATGACCGCTTTAACGCCACCGGAAGACGTGCTCGCCGCGCTCTTTGCCACACTGGAGGCAAGGCGCGGCGCCGATCCGGCGCAGTCCTACGTCGCGAGTCTCTATGCCAGGGGTGCCGATGCGATCCTCAAGAAGATCGGCGAGGAAGCCACCGAAACCGTGATCGCCGCCAAAGGTGAGGATCGCGGCGCGCTGGTTCACGAAATCGCCGATCTCTGGTTTCACACCCTGGTTCTCATGGCCGCGTATGATCTTCCATTGAGTGCGCTGACCAAAGAACTGGCGCGGCGCATGGGCCGTTCCGGGCACGAGGAAAAGGCTTCCCGCGGCGCCGGCAAGTAGTTTCCGCGCTTTGGCGCGCCACAATTTCGAGGAGGTTCGACAATGGGTAGTTTCAGTATCTGGCATTGGTTGATCGTGCTGCTGATCGTGGTTCTGGTGTTCGGCACCAAGCGCCTGCGCGGCGCCGGCGGCGACCTCGGCTCGGCGGTCAAGAACTTCAAGTCGTCGATGAAGGAAGGCGAGGCCGAAGCCGACAAGCACACCGAAGCGCTACGCGGCGGCGACAGCGCTGCGACGCCGAGCACCGACAAGCACAACGAGAAAGTCTGAGTCCGGCGGGTCTCATGCTCGACTTCAGCTTCTCCGAGCTGCTGCTCTGCTTCGTCGTGGCGCTGGTCGTGCTCGGCCCCGAACGCCTGCCGAGCATTGCTCGCGGCATCGGCCGCTGGACCGGCCGCGCGCGCGCCTACATGCGCAACCTCAGCGCCGAACTCGACCGTGAGTCGAGCGTTGCGGAGTTTCGGCAGCAGATCGGCGATGCCAAACGCATCCTCAACGAGGAATCGACGGCGATGAAGCAGTCGTTCGACGCCACCGTGGCCGAAGGCCGCACGATCGTCGGCGAAGCCCAGCAGCAGCTCGATTCAGGCGTGGTGCCGGATCATCCGGCTCATCACACGCAGGACGTCCAGACGCCGGACAAACATGTCTGAAACCGCCGGACCGGATCCTGTCGAGCAGCCACTGCTCTCGCATCTGGTGGAGCTGCGCACGCGCATTGTCCATGCGCTGATCGGCGTTGCCGTCGTGCTGGTCCCGCTGCTGTTCGTGGCCAAGCAGCTCTACCATTTCCTCGCCACGCCGCTGCTCAAGCTGCTGCCGCCCGGCAGCACGATGATCGCGACCGAAGTCGCCTCGCCGTTCTTCACGCCGTTCAAGCTCGCGGCGGTCGTCGCGTTCGCGGTCGCGCTGCCCTGGGTGCTGTTCCAGATCTGGGCCTTCGTCGCGCCGGGTCTCTACAAGAACGAGCGAAAGCTCGTGCTGCCGCTGCTCGCGAGCAGCACAGCGCTGTTCTACATCGGCGTTGCGTTCGCCTATTTCCTCGTGCTGCCGACGGTATTCAGATTCTTCGTCTCCAGCGCACCGGAAGGTGTGGCGGTGATGACGGACGTCTCGAAATATCTCGACTTCGTGCTCAAACTTTTCCTCGCATTCGGAGTGGCGTTCGAGACGCCAGTGGCGATCGTGCTGCTGGTGATGACCGGCTTCGTCACGCCGCAACAGCTCGCGGCGCGGCGCGACTACGTACTCGTCGGCATCTTCGTCGTCGCCGCCGTGTTGACGCCGCCGGACGTGATGTCGCAGACCATGCTCGCGGTGCCCTCTTACCTGCTTTACGAGCTGGGTATCCTGGTTTCGCGCTGGGCCGTGCGCAAGCGCAAACCGGCCGAGGCTGACGCGGCGCCGCCCGCCTGAGATGGTCGGGCCCTGTGTCGCATGCACATCCTGCTCGTCGAAGACCATCCCGACCTCGCCGCCAATCTCGGCGAATACTTGAGCGCGCACGGTCATAGCGTCGACTTCGCGGCGGACGGCGCCAGCGGCCTGCGCCTCGCACTGGCGCAGTCGTTCGACGCGATCGTGCTCGACCGACTGCTGCCCGGCCTCGATGGCGCCAGCGTCTGCCGCCGCCTCCGCAGCGAGGGTGGCGCCTCGATACCGGTGCTGATGCTGACCGCGCTCGACACCGTGCCCGATCGCGTCGAAGGGCTTCAGGCAGGAGCCGACGACTACCTGGTCAAGCCGTTCGCGATGGTCGAACTGCTCGCGCGGCTCGAAGCCCTGCACCGCCGCGCGACCGCCACCGGCCGCGAGCGCCGGCTGAGCGTCGCCGATCTGGTCTTCGATCTCGACACGCTCGAAGCGCGTCGCCACGGCGACCCGCTGACGCTGATGCCGGCCACGCGCAAGCTGCTCGAACTGTTGATGCGCGAGAGCCATCGCGTCGTCACGCGCGAGGAACTCGAACGCCGGCTCTGGGGCGATGCGCCGCCCGAAGGCGACGTGCTGCGCGCGCACATGTACGCGCTCCGCCTCGCGATCGACAAGCCCTACGCGCGCAAGCTCCTGCACACGATCCACGGCACCGGCTACCGGCTCGCCGATCGCGGCGATGGTTGAAGGCGGCGGCCTGCGCCACCGGCTCGCCGTGACGCTGGTGAGCCTCACCGCCGTCGCCGCTGCGGTACAAGGTTTTGGCTACTGGGCAGCGGAGCGCTGGGTCGAGCGCGCGAGCCTGCGAGGCTTGCTCGAACGCGAATTGGCGCATCTCGTCGAAACCGATGCGCCGCCGACGACGATCGCTGCGGACGATCCCACCCTGCGCTATTTCCGCCCCGCACGCCTGGCACCCGCGCCACCGGCGCTGGCGCTACTCGCGCCCGGCTGGCACGAGCGCATCGCGTTCGAAGGCAAGGATTACCAGGCGCTCGTGCTCGACGCCGCAGCCGACGACCGCGCTTACCTGCTCTACGACATCTCCTCCCTCGAAAGCCGCGAGCGCCGCCTGCTCCTGATGTTCGGCCTCGGCGTGCTCGGCGTCGCCGCGCTCGCACTCTGGGCGTCGCGACGGCTTAGCGTCCGCGCGCTGGCGCCGCTGGCGGCGCTGGTCGGCGAAATCCGCTCGCTGAATCCGGAAGCGCGGGGTGCGCGGCTGCGCGCCGACGGTGACCCCGAACTGCGCGTGATCGCCGAGGCGCTCAACGGTTACATGCGCGAACTCGACGCGCTGATCGAACGCGAACGCGCGTTCGCTGCGGCAGCGAGCCACGAACTGCGCACGCCGCTCGCGGTCATTGCCGGCGCGTCCGAACTGCTCGCCGCGAAGCCACAGGACGCGGCGAAGCCGCTCGCGCGCATCGACCGCGCAGTGACGCAGGCGCGGCTCGATCTCGATGCATTGCTGGCGTTGTCGCGCGTGCGCGAAGCGCCGCAGGCCAGCCCGCTTGCGCTCGACCGCCTGCTGCCGGAATGGACCGAACCGCATCTCGGTCAGGGCGCAACGCGCGTCATTTACGAGCTGATCCCCGTCAGCCTGGAAGCCCCGCAGGGCAGCCTGCATATCGTCTTCACCAACCTTTTGCGCAATGCGCTGCGCGCGGCTGGACCGCAGGGCACGGTGACGATCGTGCTGGACGCCAAAGGTTTGCACGTCATCGACGACGGTCCCGGAATTCCGCCCGCCGAACTACCGCAGGTCTTCGAGCCGCATTTTCGCGGCCGCGACGGCGGCACCGGCATCGGGCTCTACGTCGCCCGCGCGCTCGCGCTGCGGCAGGGCTGGCAGCTGACGCTGGTCAATCGCAGCGAAGGCGGCGCGGAGGCGGTCCTGCGCTGGGATTGAGCGGGCCCGCTCAAACCAGCAGGCGCGCGGTATCGATCAGATAGTAATCGCGCAACAACTGATAGAGCCTCGGATGCGCCTGCTGCAATTCCGCGCCGCTCTGGAAATACGCCTCGGTCGCCACCGCGAAAAATTCCTGCGGGCCTTCCAGGCCATAGTCGTCGAGCACCGGCGAAGGCTGTCGTTGCAGTCGCTCGAACTCGGCCTGCATGACCTTCGACCACAGCGTGTAGTCGGCCAGGCGCGGCGCGCCCGGCGCACCGGGATTCTCATCGTCGAGCTGGTGCGCGAACTCGTGCACCAGCACGTTGACCGGATCATTCGCGAGCGCAGCCTCGACATCTTCCCAGGAGAGAACCACGCGCTCGCCGTTCCAGGACTCGCCGATCTGGAGCTGCGGGCCATCGCTGACCAGACCCAGTTCGTCGGGCTCGTGATGGCGCACCCAGAACGCGGTCGGATACAGCAACACCGCGTGCAGGCCGCGGAAAACATGCGCCTCCGGCCGCAGGATCAGCAGGCAGGCCATGCCCGCGACGAGTACGCGCATCTCGTCCGTCACGGTGAGGCCGTTGCAGCCGATGAAGCGCACATCGTGCAGGAATTCCTGCGTGCGCTGCTGGTGCAGCACGCGCTGTTCCGGCGTCAGCCGCGCGAGCAGCGGCAGGCGCGAACGCAGCAGCGCACGCCATTCCGCCGGGAACGGCTGACGCTCGCGGCTGCGCTTGAGATACCGGCGGCGCAGGAACCACACGGCGAGAATCGCGGCGAGGAGCGCGACCATAAAATCACTGGCGCTGGCGGCAAGAGTCATCGGCCCATCGGAGGGTGTCGGGATCAGCAGGTCATGGGTACGGTGACCGCGACGATCAAGACCCGCTGTTCGGTCCGGCCGTTACCAGAAGCCGCCCTTGTCGTCGGCGTTGTCGTCGTCCTTGGGCTTTGCCTTCGAGGCAGCGCGGCCCCGGTAGTACGAGACGGCGCGCAAGGTTGCGATCGGGCCGACGATCACGCCGACGACGAGCAGCACGATGATGATTTCTGCACCCATACTGAAATGACCCTCAAAGCGGCTGCAGGTTCGCGTACGACAGCATGAGCCACTTCGTACCGCTCTCCCGGAACTTGATCTCGACTCGTGTCCGCTCGCCGTCGCCATCGAACGACAGGATCGTGCCCTCGCCGAATTTCGGATGTTTCACGCGGTCGCCAAGCTTGTGGCCGCCCGGGCCTTCGCCGTTGGTCGCGGCGCTCATCAATGTACGCGACGGCGGCGCGTCGCTGCGCTGGCCATAGCGCTCGCGTGGCGCGTAGCCACCACCATAGCTGCCGCCGCCGCTGCTGAAGGCGCTGTCGCGCGGCGCGCGCTCGAACGAAGGCCGCAGGACGCCCGCGCGCGGGCGTGTCTCGACGATGGTTTCGGCGGGGATGTCCTTGAGGAACATCGAGGGCGCGCCGAGCTGTTCCTGGCCATGGATACGCCGTACTTCGGCGTAGGTCAGGTACAGCTGCTTGCGCGCACGCGTGATGCCGACATACGCGAGCCGGCGCTCTTCTTCGAGGCTGCCATCGTCGATCGAACGCTGGTTCGGGAACAGGCCATTCTCCATGCCGACGAGAAACACCACCGGAAACTCCAGTCCCTTCGCCGAATGCAAGGTCATCAGTTGCACGCAGTCTTCGCCGAGGCCGGCCTGACGCTCGCCGGCTTCGAGCGCGGCGTGCGCCAGGAACGAGTTGACCGGGTCGAGACCCTCGTCCTCGGGCGGGCGCTCGAAGCTGCGCGCCGCGTTGATCAGTTCGTCGAGATTTTCCAGACGCGCTTCGGCTTGCTCACCCTTTTCCTTCTTGTAGTGCTCGCGCAGGCCGGAGCGCTCGATCATCCACTCCGTCATCTTCGACAGCGGCTGATCTTTCGTCTCGGCCGCGAGGCCGTCGATCAGATCGACAAAAACTTTCAGGCTGCCGGCGCTGCGGCCGAGCTTCGCCGCCGTATTCGTCGCCGCCTGCCACAGCGATACGCCGCCTTCGCGCGCCAGCGCACGCAGGCGTTCGATGGTCGTCGCGCCGATGCCGCGCGTCGGCGTGTTGACGGCGCGCTCGAAGCTGGCATCGTCATCGCGAATCGCGACGAGGCGCAGATACGCGAGCGCGTCCTTGACCTCCATGCGCTCGAAGAAACGCAGGCCGCCGTAGATGCGGTAAGGCAGGCGATTGCGGATCAGGGTTTCTTCCAGCACGCGCGACTGCGCATTCGAGCGGTACAGGATCGCGCAGTCGCTCAGCCCGCAAGTTCCCGCGTGATGCGCCTTGATCCGGTTGACGACGAACTCGGCCTCGTCGTACTCATTGAACGCCGCGTAGAGCTGGATCGGCTCGCCCTCCTGATCGTCGGTCCAGAGGTTCTTGCCGAGCCGCCCGGTGTTCTTCGCAATCAGCCCGTTCGCGGCCTTGAGGATCGTACCGGTCGAGCGATAGTTCTGTTCGAGACGGACGACTTCGGTGCCGGGAAAATCATGGCTGAGCTTGACCATGTTCTCGACCTTGGCGCCACGCCAGCTGTAGATCGACTGATCGTCATCGCCGACCACGAACATCGTGCCGCTGTTGCCGGCCAGCGTGCGCAGCCAGGCGTATTGCAGCGTGTTGGTGTCCTGGAACTCGTCGACCAGGATGTGGCGGAAGCGGTTGCGGTAGTGCGTCTGGATTTCGCGGTTGTCGCGGCATAGTTCGTGGGCGCGCAGCAGCAGTTCGGCGAAATCGACCAGCCCGCTCGCCGCGCATTGCGCTTCGTACGCGCTGTAGATGCGCACGAGGTTGCGCTGCGCGAAATCGCCCATGTCCACCATCGCCGTCGGGCGCCGTCCTTCCTCTTTCTGCGAATTGATCCAGCCGGTGACCTGCTTCGGCACCCACTGCTCTTCGGAAAGATCGAGGCCGCGGATCACGCGCTTGACCAGGCGTACCTGATCGTCGGCGTCGAGAATCTGGAAGTTCTGCGGCAAGCCCGCGTCCTTCCAGTGCAGCCGCAGCATGCGATGCGCGATGCCGTGAAAGGTGCCGACCCACATCGTCCGCACCGGCACGCGCACGAGGCTCTCGATGCGCCCGCGCATCTCGGCCGCCGCCTTGTTGGTGAACGTCACCGCAAGAATCGAATGCGGCGAGACGTTCTCGACTTCGATCAGCCAGGCGATGCGGTGCGTGAGCACGCGCGTCTTGCCGGAACCGGCGCCGGCCAGCACGAGCCGATGCTCGGGCGGCGCGGTGACGGCGTCGCGCTGTGCGGGGTTGAGGATGGCAACGAGTTCGGCGACCGAGTCGGAAGAATGCATCCGCGCAGTTTACCGGGCGCGGCGCCTCAGTCCGCAGCTCGGCGCGCCATCAGCCGGCGCATGCGCAAATGCAGCAGCTCGACACCGCTCGAAAACGCCATGGCGACGTAGACATAAGCCTTCGAGAAGTGCACGCCGCTGCCTTCCAGCATCAGCACGACACCGATCATCACGAGGAACGCCAGCGCAAGGATCTTGATCGAGGGATTGGCCTCGACGAAACGGGACACCGGGCCGGAGAAGAACATCATCACGATGATCGCGGCGACGATCGCCGCAATCATGACCGGCAGGTTGTTGGTCATGCCGACTGCGGTGATCACCGAGTCGAGTGAGAACACGATGTCGAGAATCATGATCTGCACGATGATCGTGAGGAAACTGGCGGCGGCTTTTTCTCCGGCTTTGACCTCGTGCTCGAAACCCGCCATCACCGCACGCAGCTCGCCGACGCTTTTGACGATCAGAAACAGACCACCGCAGAACAGGATGAGGTCGCGCCCCGATATGTCATGGTCGAAAAGCTGGAATAGCGGCTCGATCAGCCGCGCAAGCCAGGACAAGGACAGCAGCAGCAGGATGCGCGTGACCATGGCGCCGGCCAGGCCCCAGAAGCGCGCGCTGGCCTGCTGTTTTTCCGGCAGCTTCGCCGACATGATCGACAGGAAGATGATGTTGTCGATGCCGAGTACGATTTCCAGTGCCGCGAGCGTCAGGAAGGCGACGATCAGTTCGGGGTCGAGCAGGGCAGTCATCAGGAGCGGGGGACAAGGGGATGAATCATTATGATGGAAACTTAATGTGGGCTTTCGCCTACTACTAGAAGACCTTCTGCAAAGCCGGGGGTTCATGGCGGCGCGAAATCCGCGAAGCGCGCGATCCGGCTTCACACAACCGCAATCTGCCCGTCATAACCGCTTTACCGCGATTTCCTAGGCTGCCTCTGCGGGAATTGCGGAGACGCCTGGATGAAGATTGCGTACGGAGTCATGGGCTACGGTCGCGGCCATGCGATGCGCACCGCGTCGGTGCTGCCGGCGCTGATGAAGGCGCACGAGATCACCGTCTACGCCGGCGGCGACGCCTACGAGGTGCTCGCGCCGCAGTTCACGACGGTGCGCATTCCAACCGTCGGTTATGTCTACAACGCGCGCGGCGGCCACTCGTTCGGCAAGACCTTGCTCAACAACCTCGCTCCGATGACCGATCTGATGCTGCGCGGTCATGGGTCCGACACCGTCGAGCGCGAATTCAAAAGCCGGGACACGCAGCTCGTGATTTCGGATTCCGAGGCCTGGACGCACCGCGCCGCGCGCCGGCTCGGACTGCCGCGCATCAGCTTCGATCACGTCGGCATCATTGCCTACTGCAAGCCACATTTTCCGCCGGATCTCTGGCTGCTCGGCCTGCGCGATGCGAAGGGCTACCGCGCGCTGATGGGCATTCCCGAGCGCATCCTGATTTCCAGTTTCTACCCGGCGGAGGGCGCGTATCCGGGCGTCAAGATCGTCGGGCCGATGCTCCGCGACGACGTGCTGCGCGTGCAGCCGCAAGCCGGCGACTATCTGCTCGCGTACTTCAACAAGGGCGAGCACCAGTATCTGCCGCACATCGACCGCGCGCTGCGCCTGCTCGATCATCGCGTGGTGATCTACGGCACGCCGTTTCGCGGCGTCGTCGAGAATCTCGACTTCCGCGCGCCCAGCAACGAGTGGTTCGTGCGCGATCTCGCGCACTGCAAGGCGCTTCTGAGCACGGCTGGCAACCAGACCATCGGCGAGGCGATTCACTTCGGAAAACCCATTCTCGCGATTCCCGAGGAAGCCTTCGAACAACGCCTCAACGCGTATGTGATCGAACGCATGGGGGTGGGCATGCGCGGTGATCGTCTGCGGCTGACGCCGAGCGACGTCGACCGCTTCATGGGCAACCTCGACTATTACCGCAGCAACATGGCCGCGCATGCCGGCGATGGTCGGGCCGAAGCGGTCGAAACACTGCTGCGCTATATCGACGAGTTGGGTGAAGCTCCGGCCGGACGGCGCACCCACCGTTCGGCGCGAGAAGCGGCGGCAAGGGCCTGAGCGACGCCCGGCGCAACCTGCCGACGGGAACGGTCAGGGCTTACGTCCCCGCTACGAACGGGGCAAGCAACAGGGTAAAGTCGGGCCACGACGAAACCTGCCGCAGGGGGAGATGATGGCAAGACTCAAACCGCTCGATGCGTCCTGGTTCTACGTAGAGTCCCGCGCCACGCCGATGCATGTCGCCGGTCTCAATATCTTCTCGCTGCCGGCGAAGGCGAAGCCGGATTTCCTCCGCAACTTCGTCGCCGAAATCCGCGCAGCGAAGGCCTTCGTGCCGCCGTGGAACCTGCGGCTCAAATCGTCGGTGCTGCGCGGCGTCATGCCCGAGTGGGAAACCGACGATGGCCTCGATCTCGACTACCACGTTCGCCATTCCGCCCTGCCCGGACCCGGCGGGGAGCGCGAACTCGGCGTGCTGGTGTCGCGCCTGCACAGCCACCCGCTCGATCTGTCGCGACCGCTCTGGGAATGCCATGTCATCGAGGGTCTCGAAGACAACCGCTTCGCGCTGTACACAAAGATGCACCACGCGCTGATCGACGGCGTCGGCGGCATGCGCATGACGGTGCGGGCGATGTCGACGAGCGCCAGCGACACGAAAATCCTGCCCGCCTGGACCGTCGGCGCCCAGCCCCGGCCGCGCAAGGAACGCGCGGAGAGCGAGGAAGCCCCGCCGGCGCCGCTCACGAATCTGCTCGAACAGCTCAAGCAGCAGGCCGAACTGCTGCCGCAGGTCGGCGGCGCGCTGCTGGAAATCTGGCGCAAGAAGAAGTTCGACGACTCGCTGGTGCGCCCGTTCGCCGCGCCGAAGTCCGTGCTCAACGACCGCATCACCGGCCAGCGCCGGTTCGCCACGCAGCGCTACGAGCTGATCCGCCTGCGCCGGATGGCCGATGCCGCCGGCGTCACGCTCAACGACATCGTGCTGGCGATCTGCGCGGCGGCCTTGCGCCGCTTCCTGAAGGAACTGAACGTATTGCCGCGACGCAACCTGACCGCCGGCCTGCCGGTTTCGGTACGGCCCAAGGACGACGAACAGCTCGGCACCGCGATCAGCTTCATCCTCGCCGATCTCGGCACCTCCATCAGCGATCCGATCCGTCGCCTGGAAGCGATCCACGCTTCGACCGTGCGCGCCAAACAGCATATGAAAACCCTGCCGAAGAGCGGGCTCAACAACTACACGATGCTGTTCATGGCGCCGTACATCCTCGGCATGCTGACCGGGGCTGCGGGCCGGATCAAGCCGATGTTCAACGTCGCGATCTCGAATGTGCCCGGCCCGGAAAAGCCGATGTACATCGGCGGCGCCAAGCTCGAAGCGATGTATCCGGTCTCGGTGCTGCAACAGGGGCAGGCGCTGAACATCACCTGCATCTCCTACGCCGGCATGCTGAACTTCGGCTTCACCGGCAGCCGTGATGCGTTGCCGCACATGCAGCGGCTCGCGGTCTACACCGGCGAAGCGCTGGACGAGCTCGAAGAGGCCATCGCCAAGCGGGCCGTGTGATGAGCGCGCAGACGGATGCCGGCAGGCCGGTGGCAGCCCGCGTCGCGGCGATCGACCTGCTGCGCGGCCTGGTCATCGTCATCATGGCGCTCGACCACGCACGCGATTACTTCAGCGTATTTCCGTACCAGCCGACCGATCTTTCGCAGGCTTCGGCGACATTGTTCCTGACGCGCTGGATCACCCATTTCTGTGCGCCGGTGTTCGTCTTCCTGGCCGGCACCAGCGCCTGGCTGCACAGTCACAATGCCGGCCTGACGCAGGCCGCCTTGCAGCGGTTTCTGCTGACGCGCGGCCTCTGGCTGGTCTTCCTCGATCTGACCTGGAACAGCTTCATGTGGCGCTTCGATCTCGACGGCGTGCAGGTGCAGGTGCTGTGGGCGCTGGGCTGGTCGATGGTGTTTCTGGCGGTGCTGCTGCCGTTGCCGCGCACGGCGATTGTCGTCATCGGCGCGATCATCGTCGGCGGTCACAACCTGCTCGACGGCATCCACGCCGCCGACTTCGGCGCGCCGAACTCGGCCGCTGCGCTGGCCTGGGATGTGCTGCACGAGCCGCATTTCGGGCAGACCGCGTCGGGCTTCCAGTTCGGCATCCTCTACCCGTTGCTGCCCTGGATCGGCGTAATGGCGCTGGGCTATGGCTTCGGCCCGGTGCTGGCCTGGGAGCGTGCGCGCCGCGAGCGCTGCATGGCGATCGCCGGGCTCGCGCTGATCGCGCTGTTCCTGCTGCTGCGGCTGAACAACGGCTATGGTGAATCGAACCCGCCGGGCTTCGGCGGCGGTCACGTCTTTGCGCCCAATCCGCGTGGCGCCCTTTACACCTGGCTGGGCCTGCTCAACCTGAGCAAGTACCCGCCTTCGCTGCAATACCTGCTGATGACGCTGGGTCCGGCACTGCTGCTGATGCCGCTGTTGGAACGCTGGCGCGGACGCGGCGCGGAATTCTTCACGGTGTTCGGCCGCGTGCCGATGTTCTTCTACCTGCTGCACGTGCCCTTGATCCATCTCGCGAGTGTCGTCGCGACGCACCTGATGTTCGGCGACGCGGCGCAGAACCTCAATCCGCAGAATCCGGTATTGCCGGGCTACACGCCGAGCCTGGTGCCGGTCTACCTGGGCTGGATTGCGGCGGTCGCGATCCTTTATCCGGCCTGCCGCTGGTATGCCGGCTACAAGCAGCGGCACAAGGACAACCGCTGGCTCAGCTACCTGTGAATCAGCCCGCGTGCGCGCGGGCGGCCAGTGCGCGCAAGGCCGGGCGCAGCGCGTAGTAGAGAACCACCGCGACCAGCGGCGCCGTCACCAACCAGGCCGCGACGCCACCGAGCGCGATCAGGCCGAAATCCAGCATGAATTGCCAGGGCCCGACCCGGAAGCGCTCGATCATCTCGGGAATCGACAGCGCCAGATGGGGCGCACCGAAGACTTCGCCGAAACGGTAGAACGGGATCAGCAGCCCGAGTTGCATCGGGTAGACGATCCAGTTCACGAGCTGGATGATCGGCTGGTTCAGGCGCAGCCAGACGGCGGCAAGCGCGCAGAGAATCGTCGTGCTGCCGATGATCGGAAACACCGCGAGCACCGTGCCGAGCGCGATGGTCAGCGCAATCTTCTCCGGCGCTATGCCCTGCCGGAATTGCGCGACGATCGGCGCGCGGACGCGCCGCTGCCAGAAGGAGCCGTGAACGCTGTCGACGGATACGCTCACTGGCGCCGCAACAGGAAATCTTCGACCGTCGCGCCCGGCGGCAGGCGAAACAACTGGATCAGCGCGTAACCCGCCATCGCAATGTTGCCGAGCGCGAAAATCAGCACCAGCCAGATCGCGCTGGCGACGACCGAGCGCTCCTTGTAGGCAACCCACAGCCAGTAGGTGAAGAACGCGAGGTAGGTATCAACGAGTGTGGCGATAAACCAGGGATGCGTGACGACGGCCTGCGGCGTTTCGTAGAACGGCAGGATGCTGGTCGCCCAGCCGGTTGCGCCGAGGATGGTGACGAGGATCAGCGCGAAGATCAGTTTCAGGCGGAGGGTCACGGTGCGGCTCCAAAAGAAACGCCCCGCCACCATGACGGCAGCGGGGCGTCGGGTCAAAAGTTTTACGGCTTGTTGAGCGTGATCTGCATCAGGTCGATTGAGCCGGTCAGGAACCCGCACTCGCAGTAGCTCAGGTAATACCGCCACATGCGCAGGAAGCGTTCGTCGAACTGGCCGACGATCTTCTCACGCGCGCCGAGCACGTTGCGATGCCAGGCGGCGAGCGTGTCGGCGTAGTCCTTGGCATAGAACTTCGCGTCGGCTGGCTTCAGCCCGGCCTTGCGCGCGAGATCCTCGAACAGCCCCGGCGGGCAGAGCATGCCGCCCGGGAAGATGTACTTCTGGATGAAGTCGCGCTTGCTGCGGTAGTTGTCGAAGATCGTCGGGTCGATGGTGATGCCCTGGATCGCCGCGCGGCCGCCGGGCTTGAGCGCCTTGCTGATCGCCTCGAAATAGCCGGGCCAGAACTGTTCGCCGACGGCCTCGTACATCTCGATCGAGACGACGCGGTCGTAGGTTTCGTGCACGTCGCGGTAGTCGCGGATCTCGAAAGTCACGCGGTCGGCCACGCCGGCCTTCTCGGCGCGGATGCGCGCCTCGGCGAGCTGCTCGTTGGAGAGCGTGATCGAATGCACATGGCAGCCGGAATGCTTCGCGGCGTAGATCGCGAAGCCGCCCCAGCCGGAGCCGATTTCGAGCAGCGTGTGCTCGGGTTTCAGATCAAGCCGCTCGTACATCAGCTGGAATTTGTTGACCTGCGCGTCCATCAGCGTTTCGGTTGGCACGATGTACATGCCGGACGAATAGGCCATCGTTTCGTCGAGCCACATCTTGTAGAACTCGTTGCCGAGGTCGTAGTGGTGCTCGATGTTCTTCTTCGCCGTGGTCTTGGTGTTCGCACGGCGCCGGTGCTGCCAGTAGCCGTAGAGCTTGCCGAGCCAGTTTTTCTCGAAAGGACCCCTGTAATGCGGCTCGTTGAGATACATGACGCTGAGCAGGCGCGTGAGGTCGGGCGAATCCCAGCAGTCGTCGAGGTAGGAATCGCCGATGCCGACTTCGCCGCTCGCGAGCAGATGGTGAATGACGCGACCGCTCTTGATGTTCCAGACACCGTGCGGGCCCGGTTGGGTGCCTTCGAGGTGACGCTGCGTGCCGTTCGGAAGCCGGACATCCATCGAACCGGCCTTCAATCCCGAGATCATGTACATCAGCAGCTTCATGCCGATCGACAGGCCGCGCAGATCGCCCCGGGTCTGGAAGCTGGCCGGCAGGTCCGGCGAGAAGCCGTCGCGGCCCATGATCCGGTTCATCTGCTCGCGGCGGTCGCTGTTCGAGTCGTCGTTCTTCATGGCATTTCGATAAAAATGTCTAACTCACCTTGGCGATTGGCGGCGCCGGCTTCCGGTGGAAACGGGCGCCACGCAACCAGATTTTCAGCGCTTCCCAATGAATGCCGGCGACGACTCTCAGCGTCATCAGCGGCATGACCAACACCTGCTTCAAAATCGCCGCGTCGCTCAACGCGACCCGTTCACCGGCCAGTGTCGCGTCGAGGATCGGCACGCCCTCGCGGGTTTCGTGAATCGCCACGCGGTAACGTGCGCCCGGCTCGTCGAAGGTGAAGCGGTACCGCCCGACGAGATCGAAGAAGGGCGATACGTGAAAGCCTTTTTCCTTTTCGTACACCTGCTCATACGGCTGATCGCGACCGTCGGATGCGAGCAGGTAGCTGTGTGTTTCGCCGAAGGTGTTGCGGACCTCGGCGATGATCGCGCGCAGGCGGCCGTCGCGGTGCTCGCAGTACCAGATCGTGATGGGGTTGAACGCGAAACCGAACAGGCGCGGAAACGCGAGCAGGCGGATGCGCCCGCCGTCGAGCGCGATGCCGCCGTCGCGCAGAACATTCTCGATCCAGCTCCGGAGTTCGCCGCGTCGGCGTGCGCCGTGGTCGCGGTCGTCGAACGAGAGAACGTTGAAGCGGTTGTGCGAAAACAGGCGCAAGGACTGGACCGCCTCGTCGATACGGTCGATGTCCCAGAGGACGTAGAAGACCTTGTAGACGAAGCGATACAGTGGCGTGACGAGACGGCGATGCATGACGCGGCTGGGATAGAGCGACGCGGCCGGTGCTGCCGCGTTCACAGCGTCGTCCATGCCGGCAGGCAGCTCGCATCGATGCCCTGGACGACGCGCAGCCCCGACTTCAGCCCGTCCTCGTGAAAGCCATAGCCGGTCCAGGCGCCCGCCCACCAGAGTCCCGTCCTGCCCTGGATCGCCGGCAACTTCGCATGCGTGACGCGACTCGCGGCGGTGTAGTGCGGATGATGGTAAGTCGTGTCGTAAATGACCTTGTCGCGCGGAATCGGGCGGCGCGGGTTCAGCGTGACGACGTAATTCACTTTTCCCGGAATCTTCTGCAACAGGTTCATCCAGTAGCTGCCCGAGATGCGCTCATCGTGGATGGCTTCGACCGGGTGCGTGTAGTTCCAGCTGGCCCAGGCTGCGCGGCGCTGCGGCAGGAAGGAGTCGTCGGTGTGCAGGACCACGCGGCTTTCCGAGTAGGGAATACCGGCGAGTACTTCGGTTTCGGCTGCGCTCGCGTCGGAAAGCAGGCGCAGCGCCTGGTCGGAATGCGTCGCGCAGACGACATGGTCGTAGCGCGCATCACCGTCGCCGGTCTTGATCGATACGCCGCCGGCTTCGCGGCGTATTCCCAGGATCGGCGTGTTCAACAGCAGGCGACCCCGGTAGCGCGACAACAGCTTCTTGACGTAGGTATCGCTGCCGCCGATGACTGTATGCCAGGTTGGCTGCCGGGTCGCGGTAAAGAGGCTGTGCGCGTCGAAGAAGCGCATGAAATCGTCGGCCGGGTACTCGGCTGCGGCCTTCGGCGAACAGCTCCAGATCATGCCGGCCATCGGCAGCAGGTAATTGCGGCGTAGTTCCTGCGAGAAGTTCATGTCATCGAGGAACTGCCCGAGCGAGCCGGACGGCAGCTTGCCGCTTTTCAGCAGCGCATTGCACTCACGGTTGAGACGCAGGATGTCGAGCAGCATGCGGATGTGCGAAGGCTTGAACAGGTTCGTCCACTGCGCGAACACGGTGACGATCCGGTCACTGCCCTTCCATTCGTAGCGCCCTTCGCCGATCGAGACTGCGAACGACATATCGGTGGGCCTGGTTGCGACCTCCAGCTCTTTGAACAGCGCCGTCAGGTTCGGATAGTTGACGCCGTTGTAGACGATCCAGCCGGTGTCGACCGCGCCTTCCCCCTGCGCGGTGTTGATCGCGATGGTATGGGTGTGGCCGCCGATACGGCCGTCCTGCTCGAACAGCGTGGCCTCGTGCTTCCCACCCAGGAAGTACGCTGCGGAGAGGCCGGAGATGCCGGAGCCGATGACGGCGATTTTCATGGCGACACCGTTGTTAGTGATTAGCGGGCAGTTGTCAGTACAGCAAATTTGCGTGTCAGTTGGTTTGATCCGCTGACAACTGGAAACCAACAACCAACCATCTCATTACGGCACTGTGACCGCGCGGGATGCAGGGACCACCGACAACAGGGGTTGCAGAGTCGGCCAGACGGCATCGAGCATCTGCGGTTGCGCGGCGGCGTTCGGATGGATGCCGTCGTCCTGGAACCAGCGGCGGAGGTCGGCGGCAATGGCGCCGAGGAAGAACGGCACCAGTGGCGCTTTCCTGGTCTTCGCGACCTCGGTGAACGCCTGCCGGAACTTCTCGGTGTAGACGGGGCCGTAATTGCTCGGGATGCGCATCTCGAAAATCACCGGCTTCGCGCCCGCCGCCTGTGCGAGATCGGTCATCTTTTCGAGGTTCGTGCGCATGACCTCGGCGGGCTGCCCGCGCAGGCCGTCGTTGCCGCCGAGTTCGATCAGGAGCAAGTCGGGGTGATAGAGGTCGAGCGCCGCCGGCAGACGCGACAGGCCACCCGACGTGGTTTCGCCCGACACCGAGCCGTTCACGACGGCGTAGTTTGTGCCTTGAGATTTCAGCTTCTGTGCCAATAAATGAACCCAGCCGCTTTGTGCGTCGAGGCCATAGCCGGCGCTCAAGGAGTCACCCCAGACCAGGATCGTCGGTACGGCGATGGCCTTGCCGGCCAGCAGGCTGCCGACGAGCAGAATCGAGAGACGTGCAAGGAGTCGAAGCTTCATGAGTGCGGATGCCAGCAGAGTCAGGACGGAAATGATACGCGCCGAAAATGTCGGCAAGCAGATCGTCAGCGGCGGCGAGCCACTGGTGATTCTCAATGGTCTGTCCCTGAGTATTGCGGTGGGCGAATCGGTTGCAATAGTCGGCGCCAGCGGCTCCGGCAAGACCACGCTGCTGTCGCTGCTGGCCGGGCTGGATTCGCCGACTGCGGGCGACATACGGCTTGCCGGCAAATCGCTGAACGATCTCGACGAGGATGGCCGCGCCGCCCTGCGCGCAGGGCGGGTCGGCTTCGTGTTCCAGTCGTTCCAGTTGCTCGCGGGGCTGACCGCGCTCGAGAACGTCATGCTGCCGGCGGAGCTGGCCGGCATCAATGATGCCGATGCGCGCGCGCGCGAGACGCTGGCGCGCGTCGGCTTGAGCGCGCGGCTCAGCCACTATCCTTATCAGCTGTCCGGCGGCGAACAGCAGCGCGTCGCGATAGCCCGCGCGTTCGCGGCCTCACCGGAAATCCTCTTCGCCGACGAGCCGACCGGCAATCTCGACAGCGCCACCGGCGCCCGCATCATCGACCTGCTGTTCGAGTTGAATCGCGATCGCGGCGCGACGCTCGTACTGGTGACGCACGACCCGGCGCTGGCGGCGCGTTGCACCCGTGTGCTGACGCTGAGGTCGGGACGGCTCGATGGTTAACGCCCTGCGCTTCGCGCTGCGGCGGTTGCGCCAAGGCGCCCGCTCCGGCGAACTCCGCGTACTGGTGCTGGCACTCGCCGTGGCCGCCACCGCCGCAATCGCCGTCGGCTTGTTCACCGACCGCGTGCGCCAGGCGATCGAGAGCGGCGCCGGCGATCAGCTTGGCGCCGATGCCGTCATCAGCGGCCGCGACGCGCCGCCACCCAAACTGGTTCCCGCTTTGCGCGCGCTGGGCTTGCGCACCGTCGCGGTGACGCAGTTCCCGAGTGTGGTCGCGCGCAAGGCCGGTGAGCAGACTCAGCTCGCGACGATCAAGGCCGTCGAACCGGGCTATCCCCTGCGCGGCGCACTGACGCTGACGCGCGAGCCCTTCGGCACCACCGAGGCCGCGCCGCCGCAACCGGCGCGCGGCGAGGTCTGGGTCGATCTCCGGTTGTGGGCGCAGCTGGGTTTGAGCCCGAACGCCGAATTGCAAGTGGGCACCTCGACGCTCAAGGTCACGCGTCTGATCGCCGACGAGCCGGGCCGCGGCGGCGCCTTCGCCGAACTCGCGCCGCAGCTGCTGCTCAACGGCGACGATCTTGCGGCGACGACGCTGCTCGGCCCCGGCAGCCGCGTGCAGGTCACGCTGCAACTGGCCGGCACGCGCGAACAGCTCGCAGCCGCGCGCGCGATCAAGCTCGCGCCGGGCCTGCGCTTCATCAGCCCCGAGGACGAGCGGCCGGAAATCCGGCAGTCGCTGAAACGGGCGCGCAGCTTTCTGAACATCGCGGTGCTCGCGACCATCCTGCTCGCGGCGGCGGCGGTCGCATTGTCGTCGCGCCAGCACGCCGCACGTCTGCGCGACGAGGTCGCGCTGTTGAAAGTACTCGGCGCGCGCAGTGCCTTCATCCGCCAGACGCTGGTCTTGCAGGTGCTGCTGCTCGGCCTGTTCGCGGGCGGCGCCGGTGCTGCGGCCGGTGTGTTCGGCCAGGCGATCCTCGCGAAGCTGGCCGGTCCGCTGTTGAACATTGCGCTGCCCGGCCCGAGCTGGACGCCGCTGCCGGCCGTGCTCGCATTGCTGCTGCTGATGCTCGCCGGCTTCGCGCTGCCGCCGGTGCTGGCCTCGGTCGATGCCGCGCCGGTACGCGTGTTCCAGCGCGCCGCCGATGCGCAGGCGAAATCCTGGTGGGGCTTGGCCGCCGCAGTTGTCGCGGTCGCAGCGCTACTTTGGTTGCAGGCCGACGAACTGAAACTCGCAGGTTTCGTGCTGCTCGGTGCGCTGGGCACGGCGGCGGTGCTCGCGCTGTTCGCCTGGCTGCTGGTACGCACGCTTTCGCGCTTGCGTTCGCGGGCCGGCATTGCGTGGCGTTTCGGGCTTGGCAATATCGCGCGAAGAAAAGGCGCGGCGATCGCGCAGATCGTTGCGCTCGGCGTGGCGCTGCTCGCGCTGCTGCTGGTCACGGTCGTACGCGAGGACCTGCTAGCAAGCTGGCGCGACAAGCTGCCGCCGAAAACGCCGAACCAGTTCCTGATCAACATCCAGCCCGCACAGCGCGAACCGCTGCGGGCTTTCTTCGCGAGCCGCGGCTATCCGGAGCTGAATCTGGTGCCGATGACACGCGGGCGGCTCGTCGCCCTCAACGGCAAGCCGGTCACCGCCGACAGCTTCGAGGACGCGGAAACGCGGCGCTGGGTCAACCGCGAATTCAATCTTTCCTGGACCGATCATTTTGGCGACGACAACAAGTTTCTGCGCGGCGAAAACTGGGGTCCGGAGGCGGCCGGCAAACACTGGCTGTCGGTCGACCAAGGCGCTTTCGACCACCTCAAGCTCAAACTCGGCGACCAGATTACGCTGGACCTCGCCGGCCAGCAGCTCGCGCTCGAAGTGCACAGCGTCCGCGACATCAAATGGGACAGCTTCAAGCCGAATTTCTTTCTGGTCACGCCTTCCGGCGTGCTGGATGATCCAAAGCTCGGCGCGCCGCTGCAATGGATCACGAGTTTCTATCTGCCCGGCGACCAGCGCGGCCTGCTGCGCGAGCTGATCCGCGAATTCCCGAACGTCACCGCGCTCGATCTCGACGCCGCACTCGCCCAGGTGCGCAGCATCGTCGATCGCATCGTCGGCGCGCTGGAATTCATCTTCCTGTTCGCGCTGCTCGCGGGGCTGGTCGTGATGCTCGCGGTGATCGAAGGCTCGAAGCCTGAGCGTGTGCGCGAAACCGGCGTGCTGCGCGCACTCGGCGCGTCGTCGCGCACGATCACACAGGGCCTGATCGCCGAGTACGCGGTGCTCGGCCTGCTCTCCGGCAGCGTCGCCGCCCTCGCCGCGCAAGCGCTGGCCTGGGTACTCGCCACCCAGGTATTCGAGCTGCCTTACGGCCCACGACCCCTGATCTGGCTGATCGGTGCAGCCAGCGGCTGCGCGATCGTGACGGTCGCCGGATACCTGAGCCTGCGCAGTGTGTTGCGGACGCCGCCGCGCGTGGTGCTGGCAGGCGGCGGCTGAAATGAGGCCTTGCCGGAAGGACTGATGCTATGATGCGATCGCATCAAGCGCCGGAATCGCATCATGTCATCTGCCACCCGAACCACGCTCAGCCTCGAATCGAAAGCCTTCCGCATCGCGCGTGAACGCGCGCAGGCGCGGAAGATCAGCCTGGGCAAGGCCGTTTCGGAACTGATCGAGGAAGCCGCCGCGAACACACCGAAAACGCGCATGGAAATCCATGATGGCCTGCCGGTTCTGGTCAGCCCGCCCGGATCGCCAATGATCACCTCCGAGATGGTCAAAGAGATTCTGGACAACGAGTGGTGAGCGCCTCCCTGCTCGACATCAATGTGCTGCTGGCGCTCGGATCCATGAATCATGTCCACTACGAGGCAGCCAAAGCCTGGTTCAAACGGAAACACCGAGGCGACTGGGCGACTTGCCCATTCACCGAGTGCGGGTTTCTGCGGATCAGTGCGAACAAGAGACTGACCGCCGGCGCCGGCAACCTCGAAAGCGCGCTGGCGGTCCTTCAGACCCTTCGCAAAGAACCGGGCCATGTCTTCATGCCGGATGACTACAGCCCTTTGGATCAGCCCCTGTTTGCAAAACTGCAAGGCCACGACCAGGTCACCGACGCTTACCTGCTCGGGCTCTGCGTCAAGCGCAAGGCGAAACTCGCGACCTTCGACGCCGCACTGAAAACGATGGCCGCCGATCTGCTCGGTGATGCCAGTCGAGTGCTGCTGATTCCGACGAGCGCGAGCTGAGCGAAGACACGGCGGCGGCAAGTCGCCACCCTGCGCCCATAACCGGCATAATTCGCCGCCGAAAACAGGCACCGCATCCGTCCCCTTCGAACTCCCCGGGAGAACCCATGAAGAAGCCCGTCAAGGTCGCCATTACCGGCGCCGCCGGCCAGATTGCTTACTCGCTCATTTTCCGCATTGCCGATGGCTCGATGCTCGGGCCGGACCAGCCGGTCATCCTGCAATTGATCGAGGTGCCGGTGCCGGAAGTGCTGGAAAAGCTGAAAGGCACGGTCATGGAAGTCGAGGACTGCGCGTTCCCGCTGGTCCAGCGCGTCGAAATCCATTCCGATCCGATGACCGGCTTCGACGGTACCGACTACGCGCTGCTGGTCGGCGCGCGTCCGCGCGGCCCCGGCATGGAGCGCAAGGATCTGCTGACCGCCAACGGCGGCATCTTCGGCCCGCAGGGCAAGGCGCTGTCGGAAAAAGCCTCGCGCAACGTCAAGGTGCTGGTGGTCGGCAACCCGGCCAACACCAATGCGCTGATCGCCGCCACCGCTGCGAAAAAACTTGACCCGAAGCAGTTCCACGCGATGGTGCGGCTGGACCACAATCGCGCCATCAGCCAGCTCTCGGCCAAGACCGGCGTGCACGGCAACGACATCGAGAAGATGATCATCTGGGGCAACCACAGCTCCACGCAGTATCCGGACATCAGCCACACGACAGTCGCCGGCAAGCCGGCCCGTTCGCTGGTCGATCAGGCCTGGTGCGAAAACGCTTTTATCCCGGTCGTGCAGCAGCGCGGCGCGGCGATCATCAAGGCGCGCGGACTGTCGTCCGCCGCCTCCGCCGCTTCCGCTGCCGTCGACCACATGCGCGACTGGGCGCTGGGCTCGAACGGCAAATGGGTGTCGATGGGCGTGCCGAGCGACGGCAGCTACGGCATCAAGCCGGGCGTCGTCTACGGCTATCCCTGCATCTGCAAGGACGGCGGTTACGAGATCGTACAGGGCCTGTCGGTCGACGATTTCTCGCGCTCGCGCATGAGCCTCACGGAGAACGAGCTGCGTGAGGAACGCGCGGCGGTCGAAGACCTGCTGAAGTAATCTCGGACCTTGATTCCGCGCGCCGGCACTTAGGCGCCTGCGCGCGGTCCTTGCTTGACTCGACACGGAGATCAGGGGAATGAAATCACGCTGGTTGCCCGGCCTGCTGGCCATCGCCGTATCGGTCTCGGCACAGGCTTTTCAGGTCAAGACGCGCTCCGAAAATCCGTCGATCAGCGAAGAGGCCCTGCGCGCCGCCGTGAACCAGATCGCTGCGGAAGTCGGGCATCGCATTCCCGAGGACGCGGACATCAAGGTCTACGTCTACACCCGCGCACTGCCGTCGAAGATCGAGGGCCAATCCATTTATCTGCACCGCGTGCAGCTGACCAAGGCGTTCACCGGCGGCCCGCCGTATCCGTATCGCGGCTGGCTGCCGCTGCGCTCGGTCGAACGCTACGGCGTCGACGATCCCGCCACTATCCAGCTCAAGCTTGACGAGGCGTTGCGTGATTTCTTCACGACGCTGAAAAACGTCGATCCTGACCAGGGCATCGAGTAGCGGCCGCCATGCAGATTTATCTGCTCAACCGGCAAGGCGAGATTCCGAAGCGTCTGGAGACGGTCGAGCGGCTGCCCGACGAAGGTTTCGTCTGGCTCGACTTCACGCGCTCCGAGGCGAAAGACTGGCCGCTGTGGGCCGAAAAGCTGAGCGGCGAGAAGGTTCACGAGGCGCATGTCACCGACAGCTTCAACGGCGACCACCCTTCGTACTACGACGGCACCGAAGATTACGACATGCTGATCTTCAAGGGCCTGACGCCCGAGGAGTGCGAGTCGTCCTCGCAGCTGATCGTGACCAAGTCGGCGGCGTTCTTCATGTTCGACAAGCTGCTGATCACGGTGCACGCGGCGGAGAACGTCTCGTTCCTGCGTATCAAGGAAAAGTTCTGCGAGACACGGCTGCGCTTTCCGAGCACACCGATCGGTCTGGTGCACAGCATCCTCGACATCATGGTCGACCATTACCTGACCATTGTCGACGAGCTCGAAGACCGGCTCGAACACCTTCAGGACGCGCTGCTCGATCCAAAGAACCCGTTCGAGGACTGGCAGGAGCTGCTGCATTACCGCAAGCAGGCGCACAACTTCGAACTGCTCTGCGAACGCAATCTCGAAGCGATCGGCACCTGGCGCCGGCGCATGCGTATCGAACTCAGCGAGAACCAGCGCGTGCGGCTGGATGATCTCACCGAGCACCTCTCCCGCGTACAGACGCACGGCGACGCGTTGCAGAAGGATGTCGAAGTCGCGGTGCAGCTGCACTTCGCGTCGGTCAGCCATCGCACCAACGAGATCGTGCGCACGCTGACGGCGGTATCGATCGTGTTCTTCCCGATGACGCTGATCACCGGCATCTACGGCATGAATTTCGACAACATGCCCGAGCTGCATTCGCGCTGGGGTTATTTCATCGTGCTCGGCGGCATGGCCACGCTCGGCATCGGGCTGATGCTGTGGTTCAGGCGGCGCAAGGTGTTCTAGGGAAACTCTGAAAAAGCCCTCTCCCTCCGGGAGAGGGTTGGGTGAGGGACTTTCAAATTAAAGTAAGTCTTTGATTGAA
>JAYWBB010000073.1:0-15850 GCA_043781855.1 Nevskia sp.
CCTCTCCCTTCGGGAGAGGGGTCGGGGGTGAGGGACTTTCAATTCGCGCCAAGTCTCTTGATTGCGAGTCCCTCACCCCAGCCCTCTCCCGATGGGAGAGGGAGACCATCGACAATCTATGGCCAACTACTCACCTCGCCTGCACCGCCTGATCGAATCCCTGCGCCGTCTCCCCGGCGTCGGCCCGAAGTCGGCGCAACGCATGGCCTTTCATCTGCTCGATCGCGACCGCGACGGCGCGAACTACCTCAGCACGGCGCTGACCGAGGCGCTGACCGGCATCGGCCGCTGTCCGAGTTGCCGCATGTTCTTCGAGGACGAGCACTGCACCTATTGCAGCGCGCCGCGCGCCGCCACCGGCCAGCTCTGCGTCGTCGAAAGCCCGGCCGATCTCCTCGCGATCGAGAACGCCGCCGGCTATCGCGGCCGCTACTTCGTGCTGATGGGCAAGCTCTCGCCGCTCGACGGCATCGGTCCGAAAGAGCTGGGGCTGGAGACGCTGGCGGCGGCGCTGGTCGATAACACGGTGAAGGAGCTGATCATCGCGATCAACCCGAGCGTCGAAGGCGAAGCCACCGCCTACTACCTCGCCGAACTCGCGCACAGCCACGGCAAGAAAGTCAGCCGCATCGCCCAAGGCGTGCCAATGGGTGGTGAACTCGAGTACGTCGACGGCGGCACGCTCGCGCGCGCCTTGAGTGGACGGCAGACCGTGTAGCCGGGTGCAGGCACAACCAACCGTGCCGGATCTCAGTCATGACGTGTGAGCGGTGCACGGTTCCGCTGCGCTTCTCGCAGACGACATCGCTTGCTACGTTCACTACCGTACAGAGAACCCCGTCCCGATTGCGCAGACTGGTGGATGCGGCGACTTCCGCCGCACCATCGCAACAGGTGCAGATATGAAATATTCGATTCCCTTCGCAGTGGTGGTTGTTGCGCTCGGCCTGAGCGCCTGTGATCGGCCCGCCCCGGCGACGGTGGTTGTGCCAACGGCCGTTCCCGGGCCGCCCGGCCCCGCCGGCGCGACTGGCGAGCAAGGCAGCAAGGGATTCACTGGTCAGCAGGGCCAGAGCGGCGAACAAGGTGCAACCGGAGACCAGGGCGCACCCGGTGTCCAGGGCGAGAAAGGCAAAGCCGGCGCCACCACGGGGACGACCGTCGTGGTAGTTCCGCCTTCCTCCTAACACCGAGGTTCTCTACAGCACGGGTAACGCGGTGTCGCTGCGTAACCCGTGCTGCGACTCCGGAATAGAACACCAACTCGGGTCGACAGCGGTCGAAAACGCCGCGCGGCAGCGTGGCCGCGACGGCATGAATCCCGGACGTTTGAACATATTCGCTCGATCCACGCGAACCTATGCTCGTTCTCACGTCGTTTCCGCCGGGTTGCCAAACTTGGTTTCCCACGCGGCAACGTGTTCAGCGAGATCGAGGAAATCACCATGGCGAATCAAATATCCGGATCGATCCGGCGCGGTACGCTGGCCCTGCTCCTGGCAACCGGAGGCTTCGCCGCCATGACGCCGAACCCGTCGAGCGCCGCCGATGCCACACCGACCCGGCCCATCCTGATCGAGCTGTTCACGTCGCAAGGCTGCTCCTCATGCCCGCCCGCAGACGCTGTGTTGCGCGATATCTCGACACAGGGCGACGTGCTGCCGCTCGCGTTTCATGTCGACTACTGGGACTACCTCGGCTGGGCCGATCCATTCGCCTCACCGACATTCACCGCGCGCCAGCGGGCTTACGCCTCGCGTCGCGGCTTCAACGTCTACACGCCGCAGATGGTTGTCGACGGCAGAAGCGCATCGGTCGGCTCGAACCGCAGTGGCGTGCTGTCTTCGATTGCCTCCGCCAAAGAGGATGCGAAGGGCGCGCCATCGACACTCACGCGGGCGGGTGGCGACGTGAACGTCACGATCGGCACCGCGCCTGCAGCCGGCGCTTCGGCATCTGGCAAGGTCTACCTGATCAGCTTCGACGAGCGCCAGTCCACCGCGATCCGCAGCGGCGAAAATGCCGGCCGCAATATCGTCTACGCCAACGTCGTGCGCTCGATGCGATCGATCGGCGAATGGCAGAACGCACCGCTGAAGATCACCGAGCGCCTGCGCCCAGAAGAACGCGGCGAACGGCTGGCGCTGCTGGTGCAGAGCGATGCCGGCGATGTCTGGGCCGTCGCCAGCACCCCGGCGAGCGCGAAGGCGGCAAGTCGAGATCAGGAGCCGCTGAGCTCTCGATGACGCGCCGTCTCAGCGCTGAAAATCGTAAAGACTTCCCAGCCCCAATATCTGCGTAAGCTCGTCCAGTGCGAGCCGTGACTCATTGAGCAATTGTGGATCGGCAAGATCGGCAAGCGACAGCCGATCGCGGTAACGCCGGCGTACCCAGGCTTCGAGCCGCGCATGCAGCGTGTCGTCAATCCAGACTTTCGAGTTGACCGCCTCACGCTCGGCCGGCGTCAACACCACGCGCAGGCGCAGGCAAGCGGGGCCGCCGCCGTTGCGCATGCTCTGGCGCAGGTCGAATACGTGGACACCCGCGATGGGGTTTTCGGGGTCGTCGACGATGCGCTGGATCGTGGACCAGATGCGCTCGTTGTCGCGGGCCTCAACGGCGCAGACCAGCGACATCGTGCCGTCGGGCGTGCAGATCAGCTGGCTGTTGAAGAGATAGGAGCTGACGGCGTCGGCGACGGAAACGTCTTTCTCTTGCAGCTCGACGAACACGGGTGTCTTGCCACGCAGCCGCTTGCGCACCCAATCCTGCATGGCTTTCGCGTCGACAAAGGCCTGCTCGTGATAAAGCAGCAGTTCGCGGTTGCCGACGGCGATGACGTCGTTGTGGAAGACGCCGGCGTCGATCACTTCGGGCTTCTGCTGCGCGTGGTGACAGAAGTCTGGATCCAGTCGGTGCAGTCGCATCACGGCTTCACCGGCGGCGCGGTCCTGGCGCGCCGGATGCTTCTGCGGCTTCGGGCCGGTCTCGCTGCCCTGGCCGTAGACGAACAGTTCCAGCCCGGGCTCACCGTACTGGCTGCACAGGCGCGTGTGATTCGCCGCGCCCTCGTCGCCCATCTGCGGCGTGGCCGGCAGCGGCGCGTGGTGCATGAAGTGCTTTTCGGATTTGAAGATCGTACGCAGGCTGCGGCCGGTGGTTTCGGGTTCAATGGCGCGGTGCAGATGCGTGGCGAGATTGGCCGGTGTGAAATGCACGCGGCCGTCGGCAGTATCGGCACTCGGCGAGACCGTCGCGGCGTTCGCGGTCCACATCGAGGAGGCCGAGGACATCGCGGCGAGCAGGGCCGGCGCCTCGCGGTGCACGCGCGCGAGCACTTCGGCGTCGCGTCCCGAAAAGCCAAGTTGTTTCAGTGTCGGAATATGCGGCCGCTCCTGCGGCGGCAGCACGCCCTGCGCCATGCCCATTGCGGCGAGCGCCTTCATCTTCGCCAGCCCCTGCAGCGCGGCTTCGCGTGGATTCGAGGCTGCGTCGGCGTTTTTTGCCGAGGCGACATTGCCGAGCGCCAAGCCTGCATAGTTGTGCGTCGGGCCGACGAGTCCGTCGAAGTTGGCCTCGACGGCGAGGACTGTCTGGGTCATGCGAACGAGCCGGAAGTTGCGGAAGCCGGCAGCGGCTTCGCGGCAAGGTGATTGCGGAAATGCGTGAGTACCGTATCGATCTGCTCGCGCGTGACATCGAGATGCGTGACCAGCCGCGTGCGCTCGCCGATCGAGGCCAGCACATCCTGCGCCTTCAGATGCGCAGCCAGCGCCGCGACCTGCATTGCCGGAATCTGCACGAAGACGATGTTGGTCTGGACTTCCTCGACCGTCAGGCCGAGCGCGCGCAGGCCAGCCGCAAGATGGGCGGCGTTGTCGTGATCGTCTTGCAAGCGTGCGAGATGATGCTCCAGCGCGTAAAGACCGGCCGCTGCGAGCACGCCGGCTTGCCGCAGCCCGCCGCCGAGCGCCTTGCGCCAGCGGCGCGCCGCAGCGATCAGCTCGCGCGAGCCGAACAGCAGCGTACCGGCCGGCGCACCAAGGCCCTTGCTGAGGCATAGCGAGACCGAATCGAAACCGGCGGTGGCCTGGTGTTCGCTGATGCCGAGTTTGACCATCGCATTGCCGAGCCGCGCGCCGTCGAGATGCGTCGCCAGCTTCTGCGCACGCGCCCAGCGTGTCGCCTCCGCGACGTAGGTGCACGGCAGTACCTTGCCGCCGATGGTGTTTTCGAGCGCGAGCAGCCGGGTGCGCGCGAAGTGCAGGTCGTCCGGCTTCACCGCCGCAGCGAGATCGGCGAGCGCAATCGAGCCGTCGGCGCGATTCGGCAGCGGCTGTGGCTGGATGCTGCCGAGCACCGCCGCGCCGCCCTGCTCGTAGCGATAGGTGTGCGCTTCCTGCCCGACGAGATATTCGTCGCCGCGCCCGCAGTGCGCCATCAGGGCCGCGAGATTGCTCTGCGTGCCGGTCGGGAACCACAGCGTGGCCTCGAAACCAAAACGCTCGGCGGCATAACTCTGCAAACGGTTGACGGTCGGGTCGTCGCCATAGACGTCATCGCCGAGTTCTGCTGCCGCCATCGCCGCGCGCATGGCGGGTGTGGGGCGCGTGACGGTATCACTGCGCAGGTCGATCACAGCGTCAGCCCCGGCGCGAGCTGCACGGGCAGTTCGCTCGCCGCGGCTTCGATCGAGGCGACCGGATAGGCGCAGTAATCGGCCGCGTAATACGCGCTCGGACGGTGATTGCCGCTGGCGCCGACGCCGCCGAACGGCGCAGCGCTCGAAGCGCCTGTGGTCTGCCGGTTCCAGTTGACGATGCCGGCGCGGATGCGGCGGTAGAAGGCGTCGTATTCAGCGCGGTCGGCGGACAGCAGCGAGGCCGACAGGCCGTAGCGCGTGGTGTTGGCCTTGGTGATGGCTTCGTCGAGCGTGTCGTAGCGGTCGACTTGCAGCAGCGGGCCGAAGTGTTCTTCGTCGGGCAGGTCGGCGACGGTGCTGACATCGAGCAGGCCCGGGCTCAGGTAGGCCGCACCGAGCGGTGAGGATTTCAGTTCGACGATGGGCTCGGCGCCGCGCGCGATCAGTCCGGCCTGCGCATCGACGAGGCCCTGCGCCGCGCGCGCCGAAATCAGCGGGCCCATGAACGGCTGCGGCTCGGCGTCAAACGCGCCGACTTTCAGATCCCGCACGATGCCGGCGAGCGCATCGATGAACCGATCACCTTCAGCACCGCGCGGCACGTACAGCCGCCGCGCGCAGGTGCAGCGTTGACCGGAGGACAAATACGCCGATTGCACGACATCGTGCAGCGCGGCGCGTTGATCGCCGATCTTGCCGACGATCAGCGGATTGTTGCCGCCGAGTTCGAGCGCGAGAATCCGCTCCGGCGTCTCCGCGAACTGCCGCGCCAGAATCCGGCCGGTGCGTGCGCTGCCGGTGAAGTAAAGACCATCGAGGCCGCGATGTGCGGCCAATGCCTCACCGGTTGCGCGCTCGCCCTGCAGGAGGCCGAACGCGCCCGGCGGCAGGCCGGCCTCGCACCAGAGCTTTGCGGTCTCCTCGGCAACCCAGGGCGTCAGCTCGCTCGGCTTGAAGATCACGCAGTTACCCGCGAGCAGCGCGGGGACGATGTGGCCGTTCGGCAGATGACCCGGGAAGTTGTATGGTCCGAACACCGCGACGACTCCGTGCGGGCGATGCCGGATCGCCTGTGTCGCCGCACCCAGCGGCGCCTCGGTGACACCGGTGCGCGCGTGCCAGGCGCGCACGCTGATGTCGACCTTGCCGATCATCGTCTGCACTTCCGTGCGTGTTTCCCAGAGCGGCTTGCCGGTCTCGCGGCCGATGATGTTGGCGAGGCGCTCCTTGTTCGCTTCGAGCAGCGCGGCAAATTTTCGCGCGATGGCTTCGCGCTCGGCGAACGATCGATCCGCCCAGGCTGGAAATGCCTTGCGCGCGGCTTTGATCGCGCTTTCGACGTCGGCCACCGAAGCGGCACGGCCCACCCAGATCGCGGTACTGTCCGAAGGGTTGATGCTTTCGAAAGGGGCACCGCTGCCTTCGGCCCAAAGGCCCTCGATCAACAGCGTGCCGCGATGAATCGTCATGGCTGATTTCCTTGTGTCGCCGGCATTGGACCGGGCAGCAGCGCATCGGTGCGGCCGAGCAGCCGATAGCTGACGAGGCCAAGCCATTCCTTCGCCGTGGTGCTGATCGTGGTCAGCTCACGCCAGGCTTCGAACTTGCCCCAGGCCGCCGGGTCGGCGCTCAGATAGTCGACCGGATACGGCACCACCGTCCAGCCCACGCGTCGGAAGATGCCGACCGAGCGCGGCATGTGCCAGGCCGAGGTTACCAGCAGCCAGGTCTCGCCGGGCCTGGGCTGGACCCGGCGTTTCGAGTACACCGCGTTTTCCCAGGTATTGCGCGAGTCACGCTCGTAGATCATGCGCGACGTGTCGATGTCCAGCGATTCGAGCAGCGCCTGGGCCGCGAGCGATTCCGAATAGCGCGTACCGCCGCCCCAGACGCTGGCCGAGCCGCCAGTCCAGACCAGCTTCGCCTCGGGATATTTGCGCGACAGCGCGACGAAGGTCGTGATGCGATCGCCGGCCTCGTTGAGCGATGGCTGGCCGGAGAAATACGAGTCGTCGGCATTGATCGCGCCGCCGAGCACGATGATGCCGTCGACATGATCGAGCTTGAGTTGCGCAGGCGCGGGAAAGCGCGATTGCAGTGGCAAGATCAGCCAGTGCCCCAGCGGCGCCAGCGATAGCGCGGCGACGAATAGCAGCGATGCGCCGAGCAGTGCACGGCTCAGTCGCGGCCAGCGACGCTGCCAGATGAAGGCCGCGAGCAATGCCAGCAACAGCAATGTACCCGGCGCGAGCAGGCCACCGACGAATTTCGAGATGAGGAAACCCATGCGCCCCTCAAAGCGCAACGACGCGCGCCATCTCGCCGTCGGCGATGCCGACGGCCTCCGCGAGTTCGGCGGACAGCGTCAGGTGATCGTCGGACACCGCAAGTTCGGCAATCGCGCAGCGAAAATCTTCGAGCCGCGTATTCGCGACGAGCTGCGTCGCGCCGCCCGGAGCGACCTTGCCGCAGCGTACCGGCAGCAGGCGCGAACGTTGCACCGAACGGATGTCGACCAGACGCGCCTCGACGCTCGGCCCGCCGTCGAAAATATCGATGTAACCCTGGTAGCGGAAGCCTTCCTGTTCGAGCAGGTGCAGGGCCGGCGCAGTTTGCGGATGCACCTTGCCCATGACGTCGCGCGCGGCCTGCGGCAGCAGCACCGTGTAGATCGGATGAGGCGGCATCAGCTCGGCGATGAAGGCCTTGTTGCCGGTGCCGACGATGTGCTCGGCGCGCTCGTAGTCGACCGTGAAGAAATGCCGGCCCAGCCCTTCCCAGAACGGCGAGTGGCCTTTCTCGTTCGAGACACCGCGCATCTCGGCGATGACTTTTGCGGCGAAGCGGCCCGGGAAATTCGCCATGAACAGGAAGCGGCATTTCGACAGCAGCTTGCCGCTGCCGGCGCCGCGGAAATCCGGCTTCATGAACAACGAGCAGAGCACGCTGGTACCGGTCAGGTCGTTCGAGAGATACAGCGTCGGCACGCTGTTGTAGATGCCGAGTTCGCGCGAGGCGTGCACGGCAAGGCCGACTCGATAGTTGTAGAAGGCTTCGTCGAGCCCGCAGGCAGCCTCGACTGCGCAGCAGGCGCCGATGCCGAAATTCGAAGCGCCGCGATCGGTCTCCTCCATCACGAACATGTAGCGCTCGTGACCCGCTTGCGTCACGTCGGCCTTGAACGACTGCTCGGAGAGCTCGATTTTCTGCGCGAGATATTCCGGTACCGGCGGCAGCGAAGTGAAACCCGCGCCGGCGGTTTCGGCCATGTGGACCAGCGCCGCAAGATCGGCCCGGCGGATGGGACGGATGATTTTCATGCGCAAGGGTAATTCATCGCATCGCCGCAGCGTAGGCCCGGTGCTGACGGGAATGCCGCGAACCCCTTGGAGGGCGAAAGCGAGCAGCAGATCATTCACCCGTGCGTCCTTAATCAATCGCGCCGGCTATGTGAGAATGGCGGGCCACTCACAACCGGAGCAGAACATGAGTAAGGGAATGGACAGCAAGAAGAGCGACAAGAAGGCGCCGACCAAGACGCTGAAGGAAAAGCGCGCCGAGAAGAAGGCGAAGAAGAAGTAGTTTTCCGCGACGGGTCGCCGGTGCCCGGCATTCGGCCGTCGGCGATGCAGTTCGCCGCGCCCATGCCGGTATCATCGACAAATAAAATGTAGAGCCCCGGTATTCCGCCGGGGCCTTTTCACGTGGGGGAAAAACGATGACCGGATTGACTGCGGTGCTCCTGTACGCCGGATGGACGATGCTGCTGGCGCTGATCTACGCGTCTCCGCGCGTGCCGCAGGTGCTGATGGGCAAGAAGCCGGCCGATGCCTGGACGCGCGGCAAGCCGAGCGTCGACCCGGCGATTCTCGTCCGCGCCAACCACGCGCACATGAACTGCGTCGAGAACTTCGCGCTGTTTGCGGCAGTGGTCGTCGTCGCCGCGTTGATGCAGAAGAGCCCGGTAGTCGATGCCGTCGCTGCCTGGATTCTCTGTGCGCGCGTTGCGCAGAGCACGGTACACCTGATCGGCACTTCGTTCATCCTGGTCCTGATCCGCGCAACGCTGTTTCTGGTGCAGGTCGCGCTGCTGTTCTCGGTGATCTGGAACCTGCTGCATTGATGCTGCAACGGCACACTGAGGGCAAAGGCTGAAAACAAGAAGCCCCTCTCCTGAATGGAGAGGGGGAGACAAGCGCTGATCAGGGCAGCCCGCCATCGTCATAGCGGATCGAACGAATCGTGACGTCGAGATCGCCGGCGGGCCGTTTCCAGCTCACGACATCGCCGACTTCCGCGCCGATCAGCGCGCGCGCCAGTGGTGAAGTCCAGCTGATTAGCCCGGCCTCGGGCTCGGCTTCATCTTCGCCAACGATGGTGTAGGTGCAGACCTCACCGTTGTCGTCGGTTATCGTCACCGCCGCGCCGAAGGCCGCGCGCCCGGTGTTGCGCTGTTTCCCTTCGACGACCTGTGCGCTGGCGACGCGCGCTTGCAGCCAGCGCAACTCCCGCTCGATCTGCGCACGGCTCTGGCGCGCATCGGCGGCATCCTTGGGTAGATCGGCAAGCCGCTGTTCGACACGATCGAGGCGCGCGCGCAATTGCGCGAGCCCGCGCGGCGTAACGTAATTTGGATGCGGGCTGAGCGGTAGTTCCGGCAGATCCTCCGGCACATCGCCGTCGACTTCGCGGACGTGCGCACGGCTCACCGGCTTCGCTCCGGAAACCACGGCGGCAGTTGCAGGAAGCGGCCATGCACGAGGGCGCCGACGATGCCGAAGGCGATGCCGGCGACCATGTCGACAGCGACGTGCTGCTTGGTCGCGAGAGTCGAATACAGGATGCCGAGGCACCACAGCCAGCTGAGCGCGCGCACCGCGCCGCGATCGCCGGGATGGCGCAGCAGCCGGTCGAACCAGATCGCCGTGAACACTGCGAACGCCGCGTGCAGCGAGGGCAGAGCATTGCCCGAGCGGTCCACCGCGAGCAACGGGCCGAACACCGGATACTGCGTCCAGTCGATGGCCGGGCGCGGGCTGGCGGTCGGCCAGAACAGGAACACCGCCATGCCGGCGAGCGCAAGGCCGGCAACGCCGGCGTAGTAACGCAGCAGATCGCGGCGGCAGTCGAGCAGCCCTGGCGGCAGCGAGATGTAGACCCAGAGCGTGACGTATACGAGCAGCGCGCGAGGTGTGAAATCGATCCAGCGATCGAGTGCGGTCACCGGCATCAGCCGCACCGGAAACTGCGGATTATTAAGCAGCGCAAAATAGCCGCTGAAGAAGCTCACCGCGATGATGCAGGCGGCGATGGTCTTGAACCGCCACAGCGCGGTCGCGCGCGGCAGCAGACGCCGGTGCCAGGCCAGCTCCTGTTGCCACCAGCGCGGGCTCAGCGCCGAGGCCGTGCTGCTCACGGTCCGAGTTTCTCGCGCAGGAAGGCCAGCCTGCGGCCCGTGCTGAGGCGACCGAACGAGCGCGTCTCGCCGTCGAGACGGACGATGGTGCGTTCGAAGCCCGGAACCTCGGCGCTGGCTATCTGATTCATGCCCGCAAGCGTACTGGCAATCACCGGCGGGCGGAATCGCTGACCGCGCTGATCGTCGTCTAGGACCTTTCGGCGGCAGCGCGCCGACCTTCGCCGACATCACCCTCTGCACGGCGATCGCGTTCTCGAAATTCCTGGCAACGACACGCCGCTCGACGAACGTTTCGAGCATCTACGGCGGCAGCGGGCTGGCGGAGCTGGAGCATTTGAAGAAGAACCAGAAAACTCTGCAGATCAAGAAAGCCCTTCCCTCGGGGAGAAGGGCGACAGCACTCAGTTTTTCGTGTCGATCTGCCGTATGCCTTCGAGATGCGATTCGATCAGCGGCAGTTTCGCGGTTGCGAAATCACGCACGGCAGGGTCGTCGAACTTCGTCGCCTCGCCGAACTTCTTCACGTCGCGCTCGTGATCGATGCGGATCGACGAGATGAAGCGCTTGTCGAAAGTCTTGCCCTCGGCTTCGAGCAGGTTCTTCAAACCATCGCGCTTGTCGGCGCCGATGGTCGTCGGCACCGTGACCTGTGACTGCGCGGCAAGCGCATTCAATTGCGCCAGCAGCGCAGTCTGATCGCGCATCATCAGCAGGCCGTACTCGCGGATCGCGGGCTGCGTGCCGCGCTCGGCGGCGAGCTTGCCCTCCTGGAAATCCATCAGTCGCGCATCCACCATTTCGACGAGAAATATCGAAGCCTCTTTGCTGACGCGGGACTCCTGCGCCGCGTTGACCTGTTTCGATTCCTTGACACTATCGGGACCGGGCGCGACACAGGCGGTGAGCGTGAGCACCAGCAGCGCCGCGATGGAGAAGCTCGTCGCATTCATTGAAACGCCTCGGCATGGACTCTCGAAGTTCTTAGGACCGGTCGAAGCGATGGCCAGTTCAAACCGGAGGCGCGGACTTCAGCTCATCAGCTTGTATGGGCCGCCCTTCGTCAACGCCCGCTCATATCCCGGCATCGCGTGAATCGTCTTCAGGAATGCCGCGATCTTCGGGTAACCGACATCGGCGCCACCGCGCGCGCTGGCGGCTTCGAGCGGGAAGCTCATCTGGATATCGGCAGCGCTGAAATCCTTGCCCGCGAACCAGCGCTGCCTGGTCAGTTCGGCCTCGATGAAGTCGAGATGCGTCGTAAGGTTCGGGCCGATGAAGTTGGCGTTCACGCCGTTCGCGAGCAGGCCGCCGATTGGCCGGATCAGCGCCGGTACCGGCGCTTTCGACAGCCGGCTGAAGATCAGTTTCATCACCAGCAGCGGCATGATCGAGCCTTCGGCGTAGTGCATCCAGTAGTTGTAGCGGAGACGTTCCTGTGAGTCCCGCACGGGCGCCAGCCGGCCGCCGCCGTAACGGTCCACGAGGTAGTCCATGATCGCACCGGTCTCGGCGATGACCTGCCCGTCGTCGCTGATGACCGGCGACTTGCCGAGCGGATGCACGGCTTTCAGCTCCGGCGGCGCCAGCAGGGTCACCGGGTTGCGCGCGTAGCGCTTCACCTCGTAAGGCACGCCGAGTTCCTCGAGAAGCCAGAGGACGCGCTGGGAACGGGAGTTTTCGAGATGATGGACAGTGATCATGGTGGCCGGAGCGTTGGACGGGCCGCTAGCCTAACCCGCCGCGTGACGATCTCTGCATCCGCAACGGACCAACGCCGCATCCAAGCAGGAGATGGCCGGTCCTTGCTCTGGCGCGGCGACCGGGCCATCTTCGACCCGGCGCAACCGATGGAGAACTGCATGAAATGTTCCTTGTTCACCACCCTGCTGATGGCCGGGGCATGCGCCCTCGCGGGCTGCGGCGAGTCGCACCATCATGGTCATCGGCACCAGGCTCTGTACAAACCGGGCGACGGCGCGATCAACCTGCTGGGCGAGGAAGTGGTCATCCGCGCCGGTGGCCAATCCGAGGAGGCCCGCGTCGGTATCGATGGCAGCCTGCACATCGGCGAAAAGCCGGTCGACACCAGCACCGAAGGTCGTGCCGCACTCAAACAGTACGACGTGGCTGCCGTCGCGATCCAGCAGCATGCGGTGGCGCTCGGCAAGACCGGCTTCCGGTTCGGCATCGACACTTTGAGGAACGTACTCAAGGGTCTGTTCAACGGTACCGCCGAAGAGGCCGGCAAGCATGCCGAGGAAGGCGCTCATGAACTCGTCGCGAGCGTCAAAGAATTGTGCGGCCGGCTTGATGGCATGTACCAGGCGCAGCAGGCTGCGGCCGGCGCCATTCCCGAGTTCAAGCCCTACGCCGTGCTTTCGGCGAAGCAGGTTCACGAGTGTTACGAAGAGCACGATCGGGATTTCGACAGCGACGACGACGATCCCCGGAAGTCGACCTGAGCGGTGGGCTTTTTCGGTTCTATGCCGCCTGCGCCTGCGCCGCCGTTCGGCGCAGGGTGAACCGGAATACCGCGCCCGATTCGCTCGGCGCAACCCAGATGCGCCCGCCGTGGAGATCGACGATTTTCTTGCAGATCGTCAGGCCGATGCCATTGCCGGGATACTTGTCGCGTCCGTGCAGGCGCTGGAACAGCACGAACACCTGCTGGGCGTGACGCGCGCTGATGCCGATGCCGTTATCGCGCACCGTGATCTGCCACTCCTGATCGCGCTGCTCGGCGCTGATGTGGATGATCGGCGGCGAGTTGCTGCGGAATTTCACGGCATTGCCGATCAGGTTCTGGAACAACTGCACCATCTGCTGCCTATTCGCCACGAGCGTCGGCAGCGGCTCGCAGATGACCACGGCGCCGGCGGCGTCGATTGCCCCCTGGACGTTCGCCAGCGCACTGTTCACCGCCGAAGTCAGATCGATTTCGCGCTTCGCCGCCGGGTCGCGCGCCATGCGCGAATACGAGAGTAGATCCTCGATCAGGCTCTTCATGCGCAATACGCCGCTGGTCACGAAGTGGATGTATTCATCAGCCTCCGGGCCGAGCTGAGCCTGATAGCGCCTGGCCAGCAGCTGCGCAAAACCCGAAACTGTGCGCAGCGGCTCCTGCAGGTCGTGCGAGGCGACATACGCGAACTGCTCCAGATCCTGGTTCGAGCGCGCCAGTTCGTCGGCACGCGATATCAACGCTTGCTCGGCGAGCTTGCGGTCGGTGATGTCTTCGGCGGTGCCGACCACCCCGAAGATCAGGCCGTCGCGGCTCAGCGCCGCGACGCTGAACCGGATCGTGACGACCATGCCGTCCTTCTGGATCAGCGGCACCTCGTAGTTCAGGATCGGTGAGCGGCCGGCGACCGTATCGGCATAGCGCACGAGGAGGTTCGGCAGATGCTCGGGCAGAATCATGTTTGCCCAGGGCAACCCGATGAGTTCCTCGATCGGGTAGCCGGTGATTTCGCAGGTGCGCCGGTTCGCAGTCATGAAGCGGCCGTCCATGTCCATCGTGTAGATGGCATTGGTCGAACTTTCCATGACTTTTTCGCGAAACTCGTTGGCTGTCGTCAACGCGATTTCCACATCGTGCCGGCGTTCGATCATGTCGTTGAACACCATCGCCAGTTCGCCGAGTTCATCGTGCGAACGTACGCCGATGCGATGATCCAGATCGCCGCGCGCGACGCGCACGGCGCCGTCGCGCAGAACCTCGATGCTGGAGTTGATGTCGCGGGCGATCAGCCAGGACACCACCACGCCAAGCACCAGCAGGCTGATCGCGGTTGTCACCGTCGCGGCGAACAGAATGATCTGAACCTTGCGCGCGCCCGCGCCCAGCGTTTCCGAAAAGTGCATTTCCAGCGGTGTGACGCCGGCATTGATTTCGTCGATGCGATCGAGGAATGCGCGAAGTTGCGCCGGATCGAGCGGCTTCTCCCCAGTCGCCGCGCGAACACGGGTCACGGTTTCCAGCAGTTGATCGGCATAAACGTCCGCCTGCGTCCACACCTGGATCGCGCTGGCGAAAAAGCCGACATCGCGAAAATTCCGGAACAGGAAGATCATCGGCGGCACCGCCACCGGCGACACGCCGGCTGTGACCAAACCCTCCGTGACGATGGCTGGATCGAAGACCGGCTTGCTCATTTCTTCGCGCGCCCGGCGATCGCCCTGCATCATCGAGATGGCGCGCATCGAACTCAGGTATTCGGAGTCTTCGCCGCTATGGAGATAACGCGACGCGTAATACACCGCGTCTTTCTGGCTTTTCGACCAGAGACCCTCACCGATGATGTAACCCCTTACGCCGCTGGTGATCTGGAACGCCAGTGTGGCGATCGCGATGACGCCGGTAATTGCGAGCAGGAACACCATGACCATGCCGATCAGCTTGGTTTTGATCGAGGCATTCCGCAGCAAGCGGATCGGGTTGTAGCGTTGCCGGTTCAAGGAATATTCGCTGGGCGTCGAGTCTGATTAGCTTAATCTGCCTTGACCGGCACGGCGCGGTCCTCGCGCAGCACACGCCGAACGGCAGGGGCGGTCCGATAAAACTGCTCGCAACGTTTACCGGAAAGCGCGCCGATTCTGAAGTTCCACGAAGGCGTCGGCCTTCGCAACGATCATGCGCGCGCGGCCAGCGCGTTTCGCGGCGTAGAGCGCGGCATCGCCGCGCTTCATCATATCGGCGGCGACGCGTTCGGCAGTGTCCGCCGGGCTTGGCGCGAGCACCTGCACGAAACCACCCGAGGCCGTGACATTAGCGCCGCTGGCGGGCGCAGCGGCGATACCGAGCTCTTGCACCATAAGCCGAAGTTCTTCGGCCAGGACCGCACTTTGTTCGCTGCAGGCATCGAACCAGACCGCCGCGAATTCCTCGCCACCGATCCGCGCGCAGAAGTCGCGCGGCCGGCGCATCGCCAGTTGCAACCGCTGGCCGACGCGGCGCAGGCATTCGTCGCCCAGCGGATGGCCATAGTGATCGTTGTAGGCCTTGAAGTGATCGATGTCGAGGATCAGCAGCGCCACGTTCTTGCGCTGACGTGCCGCGTCGCGAATCAGCTGGCGCAGTTCCAGATCGAAGTGGCGGCGGTTCAGCATGCCGGTCAGGCCATCACGCAAGGCCTGGAATTCGAGGAGCCGGCCGCGATACCAGCTTTGCCGCGCCGAGTATTCGAGCAGGTAGGTGCCGGTCACAGCGATCGTGAACAGCATCCACGACGATACGATGCCGTAGATCACATCGCTGCTCTGGAATGTGTGCAGGTCGGCTACCGTCGCGCCGATCATGGTCAACACACCCCAGGGCAGAACGTAGAACAGACGCAGACGCGCCAGGAACAGTGTGGTCGTGAACGCGATCGCCGGAAAATCGTGCGGCACATGGAAGCCGTACGGGGCGGCGAGCATACGCTGAGCCATGATGCCGCCGGCGACGACCATTGCGGCGAGGATGGTCGCGGCTGCCGAAAGATGTCTCAAGGGTTTGTACGCCGTGAGAAGCAGCGACAGCAGAACCACCGGAATCTCGACGCCGAACTGGAGAATGCGCGCCGATTTCAGAAATTCCGCAGGTGCGTGCAGCAGCCTGACATCGTAAAGCGGTGTGACCGCGATCAGGATCGTAGCCAACAACAGCAAGGTCACGCGCGAGGCTGGCGCGCTGGCCTCGTACTCGCGGCGGAATACCGATTCCAGAGGCGCCTTGAAGCGCAGACGCACCAGCCGTCGATGCACTGGCTCGGTGCTTTCGAAAGTGGGCGGGGTATCGTCGATCATCT